>BTUX01000338.1:0-4095 GCA_045863315.1 Candidatus Hydrogenedentota bacterium
CGAATTCACACTCTTCGCACCGTCGTAAAGCCGCAGGCATTCTACGAAACATACCCAATCTCATCAAGGGGGTTGGCGCAGATGGAACGTCGACGAACGCGTTTCCTGTATTGGGTAAGTGCGTAGCCCGCATTTCTCATCAGTCGCTCCCGATGACGGTAGCGACTGGTGATAAATGCTCAGGAAATAGCAGAGAAGTCAATCGGGTGAGGATTTTTCACACCGACAGCCCGTTTTCCCTGTCGCTGCATAAGGGTTTGTGCCACAAGAAGTTGTATCCTTCATTGCACGCGGGTGTGAAAAATCCGGGGTAGGCCTGATCCTCGCCCCAGCGCCTGTGCTTGGCGTGAGGGCGACGGAACCGATTTCGGGTATCATGTCGACTACAATATATAGTCATCGATTCAAACTGATGCTTCTTGTGCATTCCGTATTCAAAAGTTCGATGGAGCATCAACTGAGTACATATATGATTATATGTATTGACAAAGTATTATATCCGATGTATAATGTCATCAAACTTACATTTCGCGAGGAACCTTCCATGGCGCTGGCCTCTATGGCATCGTGCGATCAACGTATCCCCCAAGCGGACTACTTCTCCATCTTCCTGGACTGTTTTGAGTCGATGGCCCGCAATGCGACGGAGAATGGGGCCAGTGTGTCGATGTCCTTGTTCGATATAGATTTGTTCGGCGAGTTGAACGAACGGCTGGGCGCGGAAGCAGGCGATGCAATCCTCGAGCAGGTATCGCGATCTTTGCGAGAAACGGTAGTCGGCAGCGGGGAAGTTTTGCGGTATGGAGGCGATGCGTTCGCCGTGCTTTTCGCCGGGGTAGAGAAAGAGGAGGCGTTTCTACTGGCCGAGCGCGCCCGTCAAGCATTCAGGGAGAGGCGGATTGTTTGCGTGGCGGACAAGGAAGTAGAATTTCATCTTACACTGAGTGCGGGCGTGGCGACGATTCCCGACGATGGAAGTGCGTGCGTAGACGTTGTGCGCAAGGCCAACGAAGCGCTGTATCGAGCCAAGGTGGGCGGGCGCAACAGGGTCTGCTTGGCGCGCGAAGAGCGCATGGTGACGAAGACCAGTCATTATACGCAGGGCCAATTGGCGGGCTTGTCGCGTCTGGCCAAGCGGATGGGAGTGGGTGAGGCGGTATTGCTGCGGGAAGCGCTCGATGACCTGCTGCGGAAGTACAATGCGTAAGGGATCCGACCAAGGGCCTGAAAAAAGCGGGGATGTGCAACTCATGACACATTGTAGAAATGTACTCGTACTTGCGATAGCGCTCGGAGCGAGCGCCGGACTCGTCGTGCTGCCGGGGTGCTCGACGACCAAGAACGTCATGCACAAGGCGACGTTTGGCCTCGTGGGGAACGAGGAGCGTCCCGAAACAGATTCCAGAAAAGAAGCGAAGGCCGAGCGTAAGGCGCGCGAACGGGAAGAGAAACAGCAGCGCAAGGCCGAGAAACGCGCGCGGCGCGACGAGGCAAAAGCGCGCAAAACCGCGCAGAAAGAGGAGAAATCGCAACAAGCCGATGCAAAGCCGAAGCGCGGCCTGCTGGACCGCATGACGTTTGGAATGGTCGGCGGCGATGACGAGTCCGACGGCCCCAAGAAACAGGAAAAACGCGCGAAGGCGGAAGCCGAGGAGCAGGAGCGCGCCGAAAAGAAACGCGCGGAGAAAGCGGCCAAGGAGGATGAGGAAGCGCAGAAACGTGCCGCGAAGCAAGACGCAGAACAGGCCAAGAGGGAAGAAAAGGAAGCGAGCGAAAAGCGCGGCCTGATGAATCGAATGACTTTCGGTCTTGCGGGTGGTCACAAGAAGACCGACGAGGAGAAAGCGCAGGAGAAAGCCGCGAAGGCCGAGGCGAAAGAAGCGGCCCGCGCTGAAAAGCAACACAAGAAAGACCAGGAACGCCGGGAGGACGAGGTAAAGGCCGCGGAAAAGCGCGAGGCAAAAGAACGGAAAGAAGCGGAACAGGCGGCACAAGCGGAATCCGATGCCGAGGCGCCTTCCGAAAAGCGCAGCATGATGAGCCGAATGACCTTCGGCCTTGTCGGCGGCGGGAAAAAACAACACTCGGACAGCGAGACCGCACCGGATTCGCCCGCGGAAGCGGCGACCGTCGAAGCGCCGCAACGGGAGGTGTCGGAATCCGCGACCCCGGCGGGGACCACGACCGAGCCTGCGATCGCGGCGGACAAACCGAAAGAGAAGCGGGGATGGATGAGCCGTATGACCTTCGGATTGGTCGGCGGAGGCGAAAAGAAGGAGATGCACGACGAGATGCCTGTCGGCGGCGAGGCCGGCGGGACATCGACCGCGGCGCAGCCCGCGTTGCCGCCGGAGCACCTGGCGATGGCCGCCCCTGCGAACGTGGCGTACGACGTGCAGCCCGCGTCGGCGATGGGCGCCGAGGAGCGCAAGCTGGCCAAGCTGCCGTTCAAGACGATGATCGATCTCAGCACGAAATCGGCGAGCGGAAGGCCCCAGGCAACCGCGAGCCGCGAGACTTATTCGCGGTCGGGTTACGGCATCACGGACATCGGCGACGTGCGCATCGCGGTGCGGGACATGACCTTCAACGGCGAATCGCGCGCCGGCGGCATCGTGATCGCATCGGACGACCGCGCCCCTGCGGGCGGCAGAAGCGGCATAGGAAACGAGAGTTTCGTGTTTGAATACGCGAGAGGCGTTACGGCCTGCACATTTGGAAGCGTGCAGTTCACAATCTCGAAAAGCGTAATCAATATCGGCGGCAAGTCAATCCCCTTGGGTCAGGGAAGAAAGCTGGTCGTTGTGGACCAGCAGGGAAATGTTCTGGGCGCATACGCCGCAGAGTAACGGGAAGCGAGGATGCCGAAAAGTATCTACGAGAAGATTTGGGACGCCCACGTTGTCCTGGAGGAGCCGGGCAAGGACGCGGTCCTGTATATCGACCGACACTATGTGCACGAGGTGACGTCCCCCCAGGCGTTTGAAGGCTTGCGCCTCGCAGGCCGCAAGGTGCGACGACCCGAACTCACTTTCGCGACGATGGACCACAACATCCCGACGACGGACCGGTCGCTTCCGATTCGGGACGAGATGTCGCGATTGCAGGTCGACACGTTGAAGAAGAACTGCGATGAGTTCGGAATTGCGTGCTTCGACATGAAGGACCGGCGCAGCGGAATTGTGCACGTGATCGGACCCGAACTGGGATTGACGCAGCCCGGAATGACGATTGTCTGCGGCGACTCGCACACCTCAACGCACGGCGCGTTCGGCGCTTTGGCATTTGGCATCGGCACGAGCGAAGTCGAGCACGTGCTCGCAACACAGACGCTGTTACAAAAGAAGTCGAAGACGATGGAAGTGCGCGTGACAGGGACCCTGCCCAACGGGATCACCGCCAAGGACGTCATACTCGCGATCATCGGCAAAATCGGAACGGCTGGCGGCACAGGGTACGTCATCGAGTACACCGGCGATGTCATCCGCTCGCTCAGCATGGAAGGCCGAATGACCGTATGCAACATGTCCATCGAGGCCGGAGCGCGCGCGGGGTTGATTTCCCCGGATGAGACGACCTGCGCGTACTTGAACGGACGCGAATATTTGAACGGACTGCCCTACGACCAGTTGGTCGAGAAGTGGAGGCGCTGGGCTTCCGATCCGGGCTGTACGTACGACCGCGTGGTCGAGTTGCACGCAGACGAGATCGAGCCGCAGGTGACGTGGGGCACATCGCCGGGCATGGTGACGGGCGTGAGCGGGACGACGCCGGTGCTCAGCGCGATCGCGGATCCCAACACGCGCCTGTCCGCGGAGAAGGCCCTCCAGTACATGGGTCTGGACGAGGGCACGCCGATGACGGCAGTCAAGATCAACAAGATGTTCTTCGGCTCGTGCACGAACAGCCGCATCGAGGATCTGCGCGCCGCGGCGAAGGTCGTGAAGGGCTACAAAGTAAACCCCTCGATCGAGCAGGCGCTGGTGGTGCCGGGATCGCAGCAGGTAAAGGCGCAGGCAGAGCAGGAAGGGCTGGACAAGGTATTCAAGGAAGCGGGATTCGAGTGGCGCGAGGCCGGCTGCTCGATGTGCCTCG
>BTUX01000339.1:0-4092 GCA_045863315.1 Candidatus Hydrogenedentota bacterium
CACAACGACTATCTTCAGATGTGGTGCGAGACCGGCGTGTTCGGCTTTCTCGCTTTCGCCGCGTTCTGGGGCTATGTCGTGGTGTGGGGCGCGCGGAAAATCATCGCGCAGCCGGACCTGTCCACGCGGTGGTTGCTGACGGGCCTTTTCATGGCCACGCTCGGGTTCTTGTTTCATGCCGTCGTGGATTTCGATTTTTACAATCCGAGCCTTGCCACGCTGGCATTTCTTATGGCCGGTCTGCTCATGTCGGCGGCCGGCGCGGAGAAACACCCCGCCCGGACGATGACGCGGGTGATTTCGGTGGTCGCGGCCCTTGTCGCGATTCTCGTATCGTTGGCCGCGTATCGGACGCATCAGCTCGACAGCGCATTCGGCACTGAATTTGCCCGGCGGTCGCGGTTCGATTCGGCCGAACTCGTGTATCAACTCAGCGAACGGGGGATGCGCAACCCGAACGAACCCATTCGGGAGTTCGACCACAAGATCGAACCGTTCATTCCGGAGCGCGAGGACCGCGAGAAGTTCGGCACCATCTATGCTCCGGTCAGCCTTCGGGAACGGACCTTCCGCCCTCTCGGCCCGAACGAACCCGTCCCGCCGAACTCCGCATTCCAGTTCACCGATTTTGCGGCCGCGCGGCGGGTCGCGCAGGAGCGAGCGCAGTTGTGGCCGCTGTCTCTCGGCGAGGCGGATCGCGTCTTCCCGCACGACCCCAGCGCCAGCGCGCACATTTTTTTGTGGTACGAGTTCCTGCACAACAAGGCGCAGTCGCGCGAAGAAAAGACGAAATGGATCGACGAGGCGCTGATCTGGGCGGAGGAATGCGCCAGGCGCAGCCCGCAGCAGGTGCCGTACAACGAGGTCGTCGGAAGGGCCTTGTGGCAGCGCGCGGCGCTCGAACCGACCGTCAAGCAGTTGGAATACTACGACCGCGCCATCGCCGTGTACAAGCGCTGCGCCGAACTGTACCCGGTCAAACCCTTCGTGTGGCGGGATTACGGCCAGCGCTGCCTGGAATACGGCACACGGCGTGTCGAGGCGGGCGATGTAAAGGGCGGACAACCCCTCGTCGACGAAGGAAACCGCGCATTGAGGCACGCGGACGAACTGCAGGCCCAGTGGGACCGCATCGAGGCGCAGCGAAGCCGGTAGCCACGGTCTTGGTTTGCGGAGCTGCCACGTCGTTCGACGCCTTCGCCGCGGTGTTTACCACTCGATTTCATCCGCGGTCGGTGTGTCGATTCCCCGATGATGTTGTTGAGCAGGGTGCTCTTGCCCGATCCGCTCGGGCCGAGAATGACAAGGAACTCGCCTTCCTATACCTCGAGCGTCACCTCGCGCAGACGATCGACTTTGCACAGACGATCGACGAGGAAGACGACGGGACGAAGCGGCGGCGCGGACGCTGCGTTTGGGTTCGCCCTGCCCGCTTCCATCGGCGATTGGCCGCGCGCCTACGGGAGCTTCAGGCCCGCGTCCGTCACCGCGCCTTCGGAAGCCGAGTTCACGAGACACGCGTACTTCGCGAGCACGCCGCGGGTGTAGCGCGGTTTCGGCGCCTTCCACGCCTTGAGGCGCTTGGCAATTTCGGATTGAGGGAGATCCAGATTGAGCGTGCGCTTCTCGGCGTCGATCGTGATCGGATCGCCGTTCTTCACGATGGCAAGCGGCCCGCCGACCTGCGCCTCGGGCGTAATGTGGCCCACCACAAACCCGTGGCTGCCCCCCGAGAACCGGCCGTCGGTGATGAGCGCGACGTCCTTTCCGAGGCCCTTGCCCATGACGGCCGAAGTAGGCGCGAGCATTTCGCGCATGCCCGGCCCGCCTTTGGGCCCCTCGTAGCGGATCACGATCACGTCGCCCTTCTTGACTGTCCCATCGAGTATGCGCGCGAGGGCGTCCTCTTCCGAGTTGTACACGCGCGCCTTTCCGGTAAAGCGCAGGCCTTCCTTGCCGGAAATCTTGGCGACCGCCCCTTTCGGCGCAAGATTGCCATAGAGAATAACCAAGTGCCCGTCCTTCTTGATGGGGTCGGAAAGAGGACGGACCACCGTCTGTCCCTTCGGATACGGCTTGACGCCGGCGAGGTTCTCCTTCAGCGTCTTTCCGGTCACGGTCACGCAACCGCCGTGCAGCAGGCCGGCATCCAGCATCATCTTCATCAACGGGGTCAGGCCGCCGATGTCGACGAGATCAGCCATGACGTGCGCGCCGCTGGGTTTGAGATCGGCAAGGACCGGCGTGCGTTTGCCGACCCGGGTGAAGTCGTCGAGCGACAGTTTCACACCGACCGTGTGCGCCATCGCGAGCAGGTGGAGCACGGCGTTGGTTGATCCGCCGAGGGCCGTGACCACCGCGATTGCATTCTCGAAGGCTTCCCGCGTCATGATGTCGCTGGGCCGGATGCCGCGCTTGATAAGATTGAGCACGGCCGTTCCTGCGTTGCGGCAATCTCGCGCTTTGTCCTCCGAGATGGCGGCCTGTGCCGAACTGTTTGGAAGGCTCATGCCCAGCGCTTCGATGGCCGATGCCATCGTATTGGCCGTGTACATGCCGCCGCAGGACCCCGCGCCGGGAATCGCGCAAGCCTCGATCTCTTTCAGTTGCCGGTCGCTGATGTCGCCGCGCGCGTGCGCCCCGACCGCCTCGAACACGGAGACGATGTCCACGTCCTTACCGCGGTATTTTCCCGGCAGGATGGTGCCCCCGTAGACAAATACGGCAGGCCGGTCCAGTCGCGCCATTGCCATGAGGCACCCGGGCATGTTCTTGTCGCAGCCCCCGATGGCGACCAACCCGTCAAACCACTCGCACCCCGCGACCGTCTCGATCGAGTCGGCGATCACCTCGCGCGACACCAGCGAATACTTCATCCCCTCGGTCCCCATCGAGATGCCGTCGGAAATCGTAATCGTGTTGAACTCGACCGCTTTGCCGCCCGCCTCGTTCACGCCCCGCGCCGCCATCGCCGCAAGTTTGTTGATGTGCATGTTGCACGGCGTGACCATGCTCCACGTCGAGGCGATCCCGATCTGCGACTTCTTAAAATCCTGGTTGGTGAACCCCACGGCGTGGAGCATCGCGCGGGACGGCGCCCGTTCCACGGTTTCGGTGATTTGAGACGAATACGCGCGGTGCAAAGGCGCGCGTTTGCCGTTGCCGGTCTTGGTCTTCATTTCGAACTCCCCGGTGGATGCCAAGGCCTGATGCGGGCGGAAGTTCCGCCGCCCACGCACCGCGGACCTTGAACGCAATTCGTTGCATTATAGGCCTCTATACACCAAAGTCAACGCATGCGCATGGTATAATTACGTGAATATACCCCTTGGAGTACCTTCCTATGGCATTGCAACGCGAATTCGAAACGGCGGGCGATTGGCTCTTCCGTTGGCGCAGCTATGTTCCCCTCGGGCTTACGGCTGTCCTGATTTCGGCAATGTGGGGATTCCATTATCCATGGCAGAGTCATGAGATTGACACTGCCGTCGATCTCTTTTGTCTCGCCGTATCTTTGTGTGGTCTCGCCGTGCGGGTCTCGACGGTCGGTTTCGTACCGAATCGAACATCAGGGAGGAACACGGCGGGGCAAGTAGCCGACTCGTTGAACACGACCGGCATGTACTCTGTCATGCGGCACCCCCTCTATTTCGGCAATTTCTGGATTTGGTTCGGCATTTCCCTGTTTCCGCGCGTGTGGTGGTGCCCCGTGATCGTGGCCCTTGCCTTCCTACTGTTTTACGAACGGGTCATGTTCGCGGAAGAACGTTTCCTTCGAGAGAAGTTTGGCGTCCGATTTGACTCGTGGGCCGCGGTCACTCCGGCCCTTTGGCCGAAATTTTCGTTGTGGCAGCCGCCGGCCCGGGGGTTCTCGCTCAAGGCAGTTCTCCGACGCGAAAATTCCACCCTCTTCGCAATTATCGCCGGATTTTTCGTGCTCGAGGAAGTGGGCACGATCGTCGCCGAAGGTCGTGTCGTTCCCGATCCGCTTTGGGCCATACTGTTCGTGTGTGGTCTCTCCGCCTACCTTACGCTTAAGATTCTCAAGAAGGCCCGTCTGCTGACGACTGAATAGCCCGCATTTCTCACCAG
>BTUX01000340.1:0-4029 GCA_045863315.1 Candidatus Hydrogenedentota bacterium
CCGCCATCGACATCTTCCGCGCGCGGTCAATCCGCTCCATCCGTTTTTGGAACTGCCTCATCGCAAATTCGGTGAACACACTCTCGTCCACCCCGAACGGCGGCGTCTCATACCGCACGAATAACTCGCGAATCATCCCCAGCACCGGCGTCATCAGCTCGTTCATCGTCCCCTGGACTATTTCCCACATTGCGGGCTGCTCCGCCATCAGCCGCGAAAGCAAGAAGATGCCGTACGCGATGTGCCGCGCCTCATCCTGCTTGATCTTGCTGATCCCGAGCCGCGTACCGGGCAGCAATTGCTTCTGGTCCAGCGCGATGAAATACGCGTGATACCCCGTCTCCGCGATAATGCCCTCGACGACGAGGTTATACATCGTTGACGCCTTCACCAGCGCCTCCGGCGATCGATCCCTGCGCAAACGCCCCAGCGCGGCGGGCAGCAACTCATAGAAGATGTGGCGGTAGTTCTCGAGGTGATAACGCTCCAATCCTGCCGTTTCCCGCGCAATTTCCATGAGAAACCGGTTGAAAAAGTCCGTATGTTTCGCTTCCTCCCACAGGAACGACGTGAGAAAGATCTCCTCCTCCAGCCGCCCCTGCTCGGCAATCACCTCAATGAGCGGCAACAAATCGACCGTCACCGCCTCCTCCCCCGCCTGAAACAGCGACGTCAATTGGACCACCGCATCGCGCTCATCGTCGTTGAACTTCGGCCAGTCGAGCACATCCTGCGAAAAATCAATGTCACTCGGGTTCCAGATTCCGATTCGCTTCGCTTTCTCGAACAGAATCATCGGAGGACTGTTCCGCTGAAGACCGCGTGTCATCGTCGTAAACGACTGGTGTGCCATGTGCGTCCTCCCCTCGTGGATGCCGCTATTATGCGCCCCACCCCCGAAGGCGTCCACTTCCATTTGACGCGCCCCAATCCCGCATGCACAATGCTGCCGAACTCGGGCCCGAGTCCGGTTACCATGCAGCGCACCTATTCATTCTACCGTGATGCCTTCCGGCACCACGTCATGCCTTTCGCCTATGTCGATCTCGAACTCTTCGATCAGAACGTCCGCGACATCGCGCAGCGGGCCGGATCCAAATACATCCGCGTCGCGTCCAAGTCCGTTCGGTGCGTCCCCCTCATCGAACGAATCCTCGCATCGGACCCGAAGTACCGCGGCATCATGGCCTACAGCGTTCGCGAAGCGGTCTTCCTCAGTCTACTCGGGCTGGACGACTTGCTGGTTGGCTACCCCGTTGTGAAGGCGCTCGAGGGTTCAGGCCTCGCCGAGGAACTCCTGCGCGGCAAGAAAATCGTATTGATGGTCGATTGCGTCGAACACGTGGACATCGCTGACCGGTACGCCCGACAGTTCAACACAACCATCCCGCTCTGCATCGACCTCGACCTGTCCATCCAACTCGCGGGATTCCGCATCGGCGTGCTGCGCTCGCCGATCGCGACTCCCCAACAGGCCGTGACACTGTGCCGCTACATTGCGCAGCGCCGTCATGTCCGCCTCGAAGGACTCATGGGCTATGAAGCCCAGGTCGCCGGCTTGCCCGACAATGTGCCGGGCAGCCCGATCAAGAACGTCATCGCGCGCTATCTGAAGAGGCGTTCGATACGGGAAGCCATGGAACGGCGCGCGCGCACCGTCGACTCCCTCCGAAATGAAGGGTTCGAACTCTCGTTCGTGAACGGGGGCGGCACCGGAAGCGTCGAGACAACCGCCGCAGAGGAAAGCGTGACTGAAGTCACAGTCGGTTCGGGCTTTTTCTCACCGGTGCTCTTTGACTGGTATACCGGCTTTCGCCATCTGCCCGCCGCCGGATATGCGGTCGAGATCACACGCCTGCCCGAACAGGGAGTCTACACTTGTCACGGCGGCGGCTACGTGGCCAGCGGCGTGGGTCACGACAAACAGCCGCGACCCTACCTGCCCGACGGCGCGATGCTCACCAAACTCGAGGGGGCGGGGGAAGTGCAAACTCCAATCCGCTACACCGGCCCAGACGTTCTCCGCATCGGCGACCCGATCTTTATGCGTTACAGCAAGGCGGGCGAGATGTGCGAACGATTCAATTGTCTCCTCGCCCTTCACGACAGTGAAGTTACTGAAATCCCCACCTATCGCGGCGAAGGACAGTCATTCCTTTGAATTGACGGTATCGAGACCTTTGTTCCATGTGCGCCGTGCGGTAGATTTCATGGCCCGCTCGATGCCAGGCCCGCTCTGACCCTTGTCAGGGCCGGCCACCCGTGCTATAGTAGGAAAGCTGCACGGCGTCCGAGTGAGGTGTGCGTGTAGCCGGCCCCTTTATCTACCAATAGGTAGATTGCTGACGACGGGAACTCGCCCGGACCCGCAAATCAAGGAGGTCCCATTAACCATGGCCCAGGTCAAGACCCTCGACGACACTCTGCGCACCGATGCCGGCGACGGCGCCGCGATAATCACCGTTCGCGATCCGCGCACCTTGAAAGAAATCTATTCGTTTCGCGAGGCCAGCGACACCGAGATCCGCCAGGCTTTCGAACGTGCCCGGGCCGCTCACGCCCGCATCAGCAAACTGACCGTCCCGCAGCGGCTGGACGAAATCCGCAAGCTCAAACGATACTTCCTCGCGCACAAGGAACAGATCATTGATCGCCTTGTCGAGGAAACGGGCAAGGCGCGCATGGACGCGCTCGTTGCGGAAGTCCGGGCCGTCCTCGAAATCATCGATTACTACGAGCGGCACGCGGCGAAGTTTCTTTCCGATCAGAAAGTGCCGACTCCCCCCATCCTGTTCCCCAAGAAGTCCTACATCCATTACGAGCCTATCGGAACGGTACTGATTATTTCGCCGTGGAACTACCCCTTGAATCTGGCGATGGTCCCCATCATTACGGCGTTCGTCGCCGGAAACGCGGTCGTCTTCAAACCCTCGGAATGGACCCCCCTGAAGGGCCTCATCGAGGACATCGTTGAGAAAAGCGGGTTCATGCCGGACGCCATCACGATCGTGTACGGAGGGAAAGACACCGGGCGTCGCCTCATCGATCAGCGCCCCGCCAAAATTCTGTTTACGGGCAGCACACGCGCCGGCAAGCAAATCATGGAACAGGCCGCCCAATACCTGATTCCCGTCGAACTGGAATTGGGCGGAAAAGATCCCATGGTTGTGTTCGACGACGTCGACATCGATCGCGCGGCGAACGGGGCGATGTGGGGCGGCATGATGAACTGCGGCCAAACCTGCACCTCCGTCGAGCGCGTACTTGTCCACGAACGGATTTACCCGCAGTTCGTCAAGACCCTCGCCGAGAAAATAGAAAAGCTCAGCCATCCCGCCAAGCGCGAAGGTAGACCCGATTTGGGCGATCAGGACGTCGGCCACATGACCGCGCCGTTCCAGATCGAGAAGGTGCAGGAACTGGTGGACGACGCCCGCGCCAAAGGCGCGGAAATCCACACCGGGGGAGAACGCGTGGGCGATTCGCACGCATTCCTGCCCACCCTGATTTCCAACGTCAACAAAGATATGCGGGTCGTATCCGAGGAAACCTTCGGCCCGGTCATCACCGTCGAAACCTTCAAGACGGAGGACGAAGCCATCGCCATGGCCAACGATACGCCGTACGGCCTCAGCGCCAGCGTCTGGTCAAGGGACATCGAGCGTGCCCGACGCGTCGCCAAATCCATCGAGACGGGGAACGTCTCGATCAACAATGTCCTCGCGACACAGGGCAACGCCGCGCTGCCGTTCGGCGGCACGAAGGAAAGCGGCTTCGGACGGTACTACGGTCCGCACGGCCTGCACAGCTTCTCGAATGTGAAATCGGTCCTCGTGGACAGCGGCGTCGCGCTCGAAGTCCATTGGTTTCCCTACACGAAAGAGAAGTATGATCTGTTTTCGAAGCTATTGGATGCGCTGTACGGCGGCGCTCCCATGAAACTGTGGAATCTACCCCAGTTACTGAAGGTGACCGCGATCGGTCTCCAACTCCAGAAACTCACGAAGAAAATCAAACTGTAGCGCCCGG
>BTUX01000341.1:0-4014 GCA_045863315.1 Candidatus Hydrogenedentota bacterium
AAACTGGTAGATTTCGTCTTTGATGGAAAACCCGCGCCCGAGGAAGGGACGGTTCAGTGGATGCGCGGGATCGTCCAGCTTGATGGCTACGGTATCACCCGCGCCCCAGGGGTGACCGTCAAAGTAGCCGCCCATCATCTCGCCATAATCCGACCACTGGTAAAAGCAGTCGGTCGCCGCGTGAATGCCGACAAGACCTTTTCCGCTCTTGACGAAACGGAGGAAGGACTGCCGCAGGTTGGGATCGTCGAACAACTCGCCCGTCGTATTCAGCATGCAAACGGCGTCGAACTCGTTGAGGCGGTCCGGGGCGAACATGTTGGGATCATCGCTGACGACCGCGGTGTAGGCGCCGGTTTTCTGCCCCATGAGTTCCAGCGATTTCGCGCCCAACGGGATTGAGCTGTGGACAAATCCCTTGCACAAGGTAAACACGAGCAGCTTGCGAGGCGCGCCAGGCGTCGCCGGAGCTTCCGCCGGCACGGCGCCTTCCACTCGGGCGATCTCCTCCGGCGACTGTGCCGCCGCGCCAATCACGGCGAACACGATGGCGCAGCATACAAAAACACGAACGATATCCATGGTCCCCGACATCCTCTTGCCCCCGCTCTGCGGTTTGTTCCTCTTACTCGATGCGCGATTTCGAGACGCATCACTTCTTCGGCAACCACGTGACATAGTGGTTTCCGGTCTGCCCCGCGCTCGATACGTCCACGACGCGAATCGGCGTGCCATCTGCCCCCTGGATCGAGGCGGCGATCCACGGCGGAATCGCGCCGTTCCACTTGTACTCCTCGAACACGATGTTTTCTGGGTCTATCGGTGGAATTCGGTCCGGGTCCACTTCATTGTATCGGGCATCGTATGCAAAGAGAATCGGTCCCCGGTAAACGGAGACTTTTCCTGCAAAGGTTTCCTCTCCCGGCCAGGTCCGAGGTTTGAAATCAAACTCGATCGCCACGATGTCGTGCGCCGTCCACTCCCGTGAGAGGCTCAGATACGTACCTGCCTGCGGCGTTTCCGGGGCGGATTGTCCGTTCACCGTAACGGTGGTCGCGGCGGACCACTGGGGAATTCTCAACCGAAGCTCAAACGATTCCGTCTTTTCAGGATTGAGCTGTATTTGCACGCGGCCGTCGGCGGGATACGCTGTGTCTTGAATGATGCGTATGCGATTGCCTGAAGGCGTTTTCGCGGACATTTCACCGGGCCCGTAGAAATTGAGCGTCAGCCCATCGGCGTGCTGCATGAGCGCCCACTGGGAGATCATGCCGAGGGGGCGCTTGGCGTTGACGGAACAACAGTTCAGGTCGGGCCCGCCTTTGGGGGCTTGCCAATGCAGTTCGACGCCGAAGGTGCGGGTTCCATCCATGGGGACGTTGTAGGCGCAAGTCCGGCCGTTGTACGGGATCGCGCCGAGCGCGCTGTTCAGCGTGCTCCATTCGATTTCGTCGGCCACGATCGGGTTGCCTGTCATACGCAGCATATCGATGGACATGGCGATCCAGGCCACGGTGCAGCAGGTCTCAATCGCGCCGGTATGATAGGGAGAACCGGTAAATCCCTCGCCCGAGGTGATACCGCCGGTATTATGACGATCACCCTGGACCGCGCTGTGCCAAATGTGCTCGAATGCCTTTCGGTACTGTTCGTCGCCGGTCAGCCAATAGAGTTCGGCCAACGCCTGCCAATCGTGCATGGCTTCCCAACGGTGCTGGGGAAATTCGATTACGGGTTTACGGGCGACGGCGGATTCGAGATACCGCCCCGCTCCCGGCTCGTTCCATGCTTCCTCGACGATGTACTTGGCGAGTTCGAGGTACCGCGATACACCGGTTTTTTTGTACAGCAAGAGAAGCCCGTGGCATACCGCCATGTTCATTTGCCCGCCGGCGCCGTCGTTCGTGAGCGTCGGTCCTCCCGGACCAAAGGTCTCGAACAGCAGGTCGGCGGCTTTGCGGCAAGCGTTGAGGGCTGCTTCGTTCTTCGTGTCCTCGTAGTACAACAACAGTCCAAGCATGCAATGATAATGGCCCCAAACGTCCCAGTTGCCGCCGGTCAGGCGTGACGATTCCGGAAACGGACCGAGGTAACCGTTCTCCGCCTGGCAGGCGACGAGGTCCATAACGAATTGGTCGATGGATTGTTTGAGCGCTTCGTCGCGGGTGAGCCGCCATGCCAGTTGGGCCGAGGTGAGATACTTGCCCGCGAACTCCCCGGCCCACGGCACAAGCGGATCGCGCAGGGGGGTCTTGTCCCGATCGCGAAATACCTGGAGGATGGCGGGGTTGGACTCGGCCATCGGGACCAGAAAGTTTTGGACCGCTTTGTCGATGCGGGTGCGAAGGTAACCGGTCAAATGAAACTCAGCGCCCGGTGCGGGGCTGAGTTCGGGCCTGACGGCGTCATCGATGGGGGTCGAGGCCGGCCACACCCAGTTGTAGATTTCCAAGCGCCGAATCTCGCCGGCGGCGGTCTCGCCCTCCGGGGAGTGTGCAACCACGCTCCAATACACACTTCGGGCGCGGGGCACGTCGATCAGCGGCCGGTTGGCGAGGCGGCCTTCCGCGATGTGGCTGCTCACGTTGGGCGGCGCCCACTGCATCGAGGCTGATGTGGATTGGACTTCCAACCCTTTGCCGAGCGGCTTTCCGTCGGGCGAATCGTAGAAAAGCACGCGATACGAATCCGCGCCCGCCGATGGCGTCCACGAAAACCTCACGGGTTCGTTCCGTTTTTTCCACTCCAGTCCGTCGACCGGGGCCAGCAGTGAAAACGCGCCCGGCGGGGGTGGGGCAGCGCCCTGCGTCTGCGGGAGGCCTACCGCCGCGAACACGTTGTCGTCGGCGAGCGACGCCGCCTCAGCCTTGAGCCACGAGTCGCCGCGCGCCACGTTGGCGATGCGCACCTCATCGATTGCGCCGTGAAATTGCCAGGGATCGAAATGGAGCATGCCGCGGCCAATGCGCAGTTCGTGAATTTCGAGAGGACCGGACAGCGAATGGTCGCGTTGAAACGCGAGGCCGTCGATGCAAACGGTGCGCGAACGATTGCGCGAGTCGTACCGGACGACTGCGGAGTGCCATTGGCCGGGCGCGATGCCCTCCAGGTTCAGTTCCGGAGCGCGCTGGCCGCGACTCGTCGCATTGGTATGCACGATGTTGGGAAGCTTTAACCCGAAGTTGAACCACTGTTCGGGGCCGTCCACCTTGCGCCCCGAGGCCAGGGTCTGGAGGCTTGGGCTGCTTTTCGCCTGAAACCGCACCGTGATGGTGATCTGCTCTTGAAGTTCCTCGAGACCGGCAGGGCCGAGGGCAAGGAAGCCGGGTGTCTCGTCGAACTGCGCTGCCGATGGTCCGAAAGCTACGTCGCCTTCGACAGATAAGGAGATTGGTCCGCCAGCGGCATCTGTCGAGTCACCGTTCAGGTGAAGTACGGCGCGATAGGCGCGGTCCCAGACTGGTTTGGGGGTTTGCCCGCCTGCGGAAGGGTTTCCGTAGTACAGATAAAACCGTTCACCGGGCCCGCTTGCGCGAATGCGCGGCATTCGAATGTAGATTTCGGCGGAATCCGGTCCCCACTGAACTATCTCGCTATCCAAAACATTGCCCGCCGAATCCACAGCGCGTACGCTGGCTCCGGCATCCCGGTACTCGTGGGGGAATCGATCTCCGGTCAAGCGAACGCCGAGCGGAAAATCGGTCAGGTCTTCGTCTAAGAGCGAGGTGTTAATGTCCACGCGCTGCCGACACGCCCACAATGGGTTCCACCAGTCGTCCGCCCACCCCGAAGCGGCAAACGCCGCCGTGGCGAGAGTCCAGGCCACGAGTCTCATACCGCTCTCCCTAGGAATTCGGCCGCCGCTTCGCGGATCCCCTAATCGCCGGATAAGAAAAGCCTCGTTGGCGGAATCTTGTTGTCTCCATGGGGTATAGATGGAGTGCACGCACAGCAAGCGCAACACCAACGAGGTGAGCATGATGATACGGCAAGGCGCGATTTCAGTAAAGCTAG
>BTUX01000342.1:0-3949 GCA_045863315.1 Candidatus Hydrogenedentota bacterium
CCTGCATTTGTCACCAGTCGCTCCCGATGACGGGAGCGACTGGTGTAAGAAATCCTCAGGAGATAGCATAGAAGTCAATCGGGTGAGGATTTTTCACACCAACAGCCCGTTTTCCCTGTCGCTGCATAAAGGTATCTGCCGCACGAAGTTGTATCCTTCATTGCCCGCGGGTGTGAAAAATCCGGGCTAGCCGGCCCTCATGTAGAAGGCAAGCGTAAACCGGACCGCCATGGCAAACTCGTACAGGACGAGACGGGGAAGGGGTGCGAGGTCGATCGAGAGAATTCGGCCGGATTTCAGGCGCCGCATGAGGTCTGAGCGATACGCATTGAACTGTCGCCGCCGCGCGACATAGCGGATGGCAAGGTTCTCGTAGCCGGCCAAAATGGAGTCTTTTACGTAGTGCTGGGCCTGTACCACGTGCTGCCACGAAGGGGGGGCCGATTTGAGACCGCGCACATATCCGTCGATCTCGTCGGCTTTCGCCCGCAGCCTGCGGCGCAGACGCCCGTTCAAGTTGGGCGCTTCGGCGCACAGGGAGCGCAAGCGACGGGCACTCGATTCGAGCACATCGCGCAGTACTTGAAGTGCGTCGTCACACTTTCCCGAAACGTCATACTGGGAGATAGACTGTTGAACCGCAGACCAGCGCGCGTAGAACTCGGCCAGTGTCGCCCAGCGCGGATCGTCCTTTTTGCGGGTGAGCATCCAGATTTCCTGGAACTCGAAGAACAGGCGCGTAAAGGTGGCGGCCAAAGCAAGGCTCTCCTTGGCGCGGCGCCATCCGTAGGAGAGGAGGGATTCGCGCGCGAAAATCGGCCGCCGCTCGGTGCGTCCTTTGAGACGGATGAGACCGGTCACCATCGGATGCGATCCGAGCAGGTTCGAGTACCGGTTCCACATGGACAGCCACAGCACACGCCAGTAGTTTTGGGGCGGTGTTCGCAGTAATATATGAGTAATATTTTCTTTGCTGTAAAAAGTTTTCCATGCCTCGTCGTACAGCGCCCGCCACGCGCCCGGGGCGATTCGCGGGTGCCGAAACGTCTCGTGAAAACTATCATAGTTATTGAGATCAGCATCCATGGGCACGCGGTCCCGGACCATTCGGGAGTGGTCGCGCGAGCCCGGCAACGGAGTCATCATGAAGAATGCCGCTTCGTCCACCTTCACGTGGTCTTTCAGGAACTCGATGTCGCGGCGGACGGATTCCACGGTGTCGTGCGGAAAGCCGATGATGTAGCCTGCTTCGACAAGGATGCCCGCGCGGTGCCACGCGTCGACCATCCGCGCGAACTCGTGGACTTTGTTCTGCCGTTTGCCGGCGGCGGCGATGTTTTCGGCATTTACAGTCTCCATGCCCACAAAGACGAGGTAGCAGCCGGCGGCCTGTGCCTTTTCGACGAAACGCGGGATCTTCCACGCTTGCGTGTCTACTTGCATCATGAAGGAGATTGGCATTCCCTCATCTCGTAATGCCGCCAGCCCGTCAAAGAGCGGCTCCCACGCCGGACAACGAGACAGATTGTCGTCCGTGAAAAAGTAGGTCTTCACGCCTCGCGCGTAGTTTGATCGAATGGTCCTGAGAATCGACTCGGGGGAGCGGTGCCGCATGGTGCGGCCCTGCACATTGATAATCGTGCAAAAGGAGCAGTTGAACGGACAGCCCCGGCTTGTGTCGATGGTTCCCATGTCTTTCCACACGAAGTGACGCATATAGTCGGGATCCGGCGTTGGGACCGCCGCGTTCGTGAGGTCCGGCAGATTGGTGATATTGTAGACGGGACGCAGCGAGTCGTTCAGTGCGTCCGTGAGAATGGTTGCGAGTGCGCCGGGCGCTTCGGCCTCGCCGCGTACGAGCGTGACTCCGATGTCCAACATACGCTGGAGCTCGGGCGTTGGCGAATCAAACAGCGCGAGTACACCGCTCACGTGGAATCCGCCTATCATCACCGCCACATCGGCCGCGCGGAACTGAGTCGCCAAATCGGCTGCGCGCGGAAACTGGTTACTCTGGACACCGACGATTCCCACGACCAGCTTGGTTCGGGTGGTACGCGCGCGGCGCACGATGCGGCGAATGGGCACTCGCTGGACGGAATCGTCGAAGATCTGAACGGACAACTCGACGTCCGGGCCGAGTTCCCTCGAATCGCGTAAGGCCAGTGTCAGACTTCGGAGCGTCGCCAGTGTATTTGAGGGCAGTACGCCCCGCCAATAGCGATGAACGTAGCCTTCGTCGTCGTAGCGCGACGGCAAGACGTACACGACGTGAAGCCGGCGCCTGGCAGTTGTGCTCTGCATGGTAAGCCCCCGCCCCCGGTTGCTTAGCTCTATTATACCCGCTTATACGTTAGATTCCAGAGAATGTGAAGACAAACCGGAATTGACCTGACGCCGCTCGCAATGTTATTATTGTGACATAGATTTCGAAAGCACCTTCGGGGCAGGGTGAAATTCCCGATCGGCGGTAGAGCCCGCGAGCGCCTAATCGGCGTAGGATCCGGTGGAATTCCGGGGCCGACGGTATAGTCCGGATGAAAGAAGGTGACGTCTGGTCGCGTCGTGCGGCGCGCGCGTCCGTTTGTTTGCGGGCGAGGGCGGGCCTGTGTACGCGAAGTGGACGGCATTGTCCCGGAGGTGAAATGTGCCTCACGGGATTTTTGTTATGCCCAGAAATGTGGTCCAGGCGCCCTTTGCAGCCGGTGCGGACATTCAGTATATGCGCCGGGCGCTCGAACTTGCCGCCCGGGGTAAGGGTCGGACGAGCCCGAACCCGATGGTGGGATGTGTCATCGTTCGTGAGGGCCGCATTATTGGCGAGGGCTATCACGAGCGTGCCGGAGAGCCACACGCGGAAGTGAATGCGATACGCGCGACGGGCGGCGACGTATCGGGGGCCACTATCTATGTGACGCTCGAACCTTGCTGTCACGAAGGGCGTACGCCCCCTTGCACTGACTTCATTATCCAGCATCGCCCTGCACGGGTCGTCGTGGCTACGCAGGATCCCAATCCCAAAGTCTGCGGTGAAGGCATATTTGCGTTGCGCGATGCGGGGATCGACGTCGATGTGGGCGTGCTGGAAGACGACGCCAAGCGATTGAACAAGGCGTTTGCCAAGTACATCACCCAAAAAATGCCGTTTGTGATTGCGAAAGCGGGCATGACCCTTGACGGGAAGATTGCCACGCGGACCGGCGATTCGAAATGGGTGACGGGCGAAGCGTCAAGGGGGTGGGTACACCGATTACGCAGCGAGGTGGACGCAATCCTGGTCGGCAGCCGCACGGTAATGATTGATGATCCGTCCTTGACGACCCGGCTGGACACCGAAGCGGGCAAAGACCCGATACGAGTGATAGTCGACGCTGACGAATACCTCGATTCCACGCGCCGCGTATTTCACCAGGAGAGCGCCGCACCCACTTGGGTCGCAGTCCCCGAAGGCCGCCATTTCGCGGGAGCGGACGAAGTCTTACACATTCCGCAGGGCAGGGGCGGGCTGGACCTCAGGCTGCTTATGCGCGAACTTGCCGCTCGCGAGATCACGTCGGTTCTGATTGAAGGGGGCGGCGCAACGCACGCCTCAGCGTTTGAGGCGGGCATTGTGGACAAGGTCCTGTTTTTTGTCGCGCCGAAAATAGTCGGCGGGCACGATGCGATTACGGCTGTTGAAGGGGAAGGCGCAGCGCGTATGGCGGACGCGATAACGTTGGAACGCATGACGGCGAGGCCGGTTGGCGACGACATCCTGATTGAGGCCTACGTGAAGCACGACTGAGCGGAGAACGATGTTTACGGGAATCATAGAAGAGGTAGGCGCCATTTCAAGGCGTTCGGGCGCGGATATGACTATTCTCGCGAAGACCGTGCTCGAGGGCGTGCGGGAAGGCGACAGCATCGCCGTAAACGGCACGTGCTTGACGGTTGTCGCTTTTGACGAAGA
>BTUX01000343.1:0-3940 GCA_045863315.1 Candidatus Hydrogenedentota bacterium
GTTATGTATCAATGCTCGTCGCCAGGCGATCCAAAACAGAGCGTCATTGCTATGATTAAACTTGCGAGCAAAGTCCGACAAACTGCTAATCCGGATTAAGCCTCGTTTAAACCTCGTTTAAACCTCGTTCCCAAGCTGAGCTTGGGAACGTAAGTGCTCCGGAAGCTGCGCTTCGTATCCAGCACGCGAAGCGCAGCTTCGCTCCCAGGTGTGTTCCCAAGTACAACTTGGGAACAAGGGGAAGGGGAAAGGGGAAGGGGAAGGGGAAGGGGAAAACTTGTGTTCTCTGTCACGAATCCGCTCCAGTCAATGGACTGCATTAACTATGCGTCGCGCGCACCCGCACCTCACGCTTGAGCCGCTCGCCAAGGTCCGCTTCCGCAACATCGAGGTCGTAGTCCATCTGCAGGCCTAGCCAGAACTGGGCGGAGTTGCCGAAGTACCGCGCGAGGCGGAGCGCCGTGTCCGCCGTAATGCGCCGCGCACCCAGCACAATTTCATTGATGCGCCGCGCCGGAACGCCGATCGCCAACGCGAGCCGGTTCTGGCTGAGCGCCATCGGCTTTAGGAATTCTTCGAGGAGTATTTCACCGGGATGGACCTGTTTCAATTTGCGTGGCATGTGCTCGTCCCGCGTGGATCAATCGCCGCCATGGAGTTCAACGGTATCCAGCAGTTTTTGAGTCATCTGATCGCCGGCATACACGCGGCGGGCAACGGCGATATTCACGGCCCGGTCCGAGAGGTCCGGGAGTTCGTTGCGCACTTGGGTCGCATACATGTCCCATACCGCAATGCCCAGCCCACCGCTCTGCTCCGCTGCCAGATAGTCCGGATTTTTCACACACACGCGCGTTGGAGGATACAACATGGTACAGTGCGCACCGTTATGCATCGTCGCCGCGCGGCACGGCAGAACAGATGGTGGGTGTGAAAAATCCTAACCACAATCACTCACACACTTTCTCCAGAGGATTTCTCACCAGACGCCCCCCGTCAACGGGGGCGACTGGTGAGAAATGCGGGATAGGGCCGGCTCGCCAATTGCCGGGCGTACTCGACTTCAATGAACGATCCATGCATTGAACCTACCTCGGGCCTCACGGCCATTGTACTCGATCCTGCTTGACCCACCCCAGGCCCCTACTACCCTGCGCAGGAAGGAGAGTAGGTCCCCACTGTAATACGACATCTTATTTCACCCCGGAATCTGTCGAAGAATGGGGGTAGGCTCAGGGCATATCCGGGTAGCCGGAGTCGGATTGGTTTGGTACAATGATGGTTGAGCCGTCGTGGTCACGCTGGAGTCGAATGGGTATCGGCTTGTCAAGGAAAGGGATCAATCCGATGCTACGTCAAATCCGGCGCCACAATTTAATCCGTGTGGATTATCATGGGGCGAAGGAGGTCCCGACTGGCGCTTGCCATGTTATTCTGTAGACCGCCAGGCTTTCGAGAAAGAACGATGCGTCATGAACGCGCGACTTGACCCAAAATACGAGCGACAAATCGAAGCGCTCGCAGAATCGACGGGACGAACCGACGGCGAAGTCCTCGAAGAGGTCGTCCAGAAGGGCCTGGCCGCGATGCCGAACAATGGCAGCCGCGCGAGTGCTGAAGAGCAGCGCCAAATACTCAGCGCGTTTTTGGACGAAATCGACCAATTGCCGATCGGGAATCCCTCCGACGGATTTAGCGCGGAGGACCATGACCGAATCCTTTACAGGCGGGACTGGTGACTTTTGTCGACACGAGCGCATGGCTCGCGATCTTCGTGCGGAACGACGCACATTGTCCGGCCGCGAGAGAATGGTTGAAGGAGAACGGCGGGCAAACGCTGATCACAACGGATTTCGTGATTGACGAGCTATTGACACTGCTGCGCTGTCGAAACGAATCGGAACGGGCATTGCGTGCAGGGGAACAACTCGTGACAGGTACAATGGCGTCAATCGAGCTCGTGACCACCGCAGACTTCGAGGAGGCACGGCGAGTCTTCCGGCACTTCAACGACAAAACGTGGAGTTTTACCGATGGCACAAGCCGCGCCGCAATGACTCGCCTCGGCATTGAAACCGCACTCGCGTTTGACAGCCACTTCCGCCAATTTGGGACCGTATCGGTTGTCCCGTAGTCCGCGCCCAACGGTGAGATGGAGAGCCTTGCACAGACACTTCGTGAAATGGGGATGTTGGTGTCGTAGTGATCGTTGGCCCGACGATTCTGATTCGAACCGGGATGGCAGCCGCGACAGGCTAGGTGTAGCCACACTCGGCACGGTGGACACGACACAATGAACCGACGCGAGTTTCTTTGGAGAGCGGGTGGCGGGCTTGGGGGCGTGGCCTTGGCGTATATGCTGGGGCGCGAGGGGTGGTTGCCGCGGGCCGAGGCGGCGGGTGTTACCGGGGGAGGCCGTTCGGCGGAACGTGTGGGCGCATTTGGGCCGGGATTGCCGGTGGGGTTGCACCATGCGCCGCGGGCGAAGCGGGTCGTGCAGTTTTTCATGTCGGGCGCCGCGAGCCAGTGCGACACGTTTGATTACAAACCGCTGCTGGCGCAGAAGGCGGGTCAGCCCTTCGATCCCGGCGAGAAGGTCGAGTTGTTTCAGAGCGACCCGGGCGTGGTGATGCCGTCGCCGTGGGCATGGCGGCGGCACGGCCAATGCGGCAAGTGGGTGAGCGATCTGGTCCCTCACCTCGCCACTTGCGTCGACGATATGGCCTTCCTGCATGCGATGGTGTCGAAATCCAACGTGCACGGTCCCGCGACATTCATGCAGGCAACGGGGTTCGTGACGCCGGGGTTCCCGAGTTTCGGGTCGTGGGTGTCGTACGGGCTCGGGAGCGAGAACGACAACCTGCCGACCTTCGTGGTGCTGCCGGACGCGCGCGGGTTTGCGCCGGGCGGGCCGAAGAACTGGTCCGCGGGTTTCCTGCCGTCGGCGTATCAGGCGACTATGATCCGTCCCAGCGCGCCCAACCCGATTGCGGACCTGTTCCCGCCGCAGGACTCATACGTGACGCCGGAAAGCGATCGCGACGCGCTGGCGGTGTTGAACGCGCTGAACCGCGAACACCTCTCCGCGCGCGAGGGCGATTCGCGGCTGGACGCGCGCATCGCGAGTTACGAACTCGCCGCGCGGCTGCAACTGAGCGCGCCGGACGTGCTTGACCTCGCCGGCGAATCCGAGGCGACCAGGAAACTGTATGGCCTTGATGACAAGACGACCGAGGATTTCGGCCGCAACTGCCTCGTTGCGCGGCGATTGCTCGAACGAGGCGTGCGCTTTGTGCAGGTGTGGAGCGGGGCCGACAACGGGCATCCGCGCCGAAACTGGGACTCGCACGAGGACCTCGCGCGCGACCATGCCATCATGGCCAAGAGCATGGACCAGCCCGCGGCCGCGCTGCTGAAAGACTTGAAGGCTCGGGGCATGCTTGAGGATACGCTGGTGATTTGGACGACCGAGTTCGGCCGCATGCCGTGCAGCCAGGGCAGCGCAGGGCGCGACCATAACCCGTTCACCTTTACATCATGGTTGGCCGGCGGTGGAATCAAGGGCGGCGTGTCCTACGGCGCGAGCGACGAGTGGTCCTATAAAGCAGTCGAAAACCCCACCTACTGCTACGACCTGCACGCCACCGCGTTGCACCTCCTCGGGATCGACCACGCCCAACTCACCGTGCGCCACAACGGCATCGACCGGCGATTGACCGACGTGCATGGGCACGTGATTCGGGAGATACTGGCGTAAAGGGTTGGACATCCGGATCGTTTCGGACGCGCCGGATGCGCCAGTTTTTGGCGAATGGCGCATACGTTGAATTGGAATCTCTCCAGCCCGCATTTCTCACCAGTCGCTCCCGATGACGGGAGCGACTGGTGAGAAATGCTCAGGAGATAGCATAGAAGTCAATCGGGTGAGGATTTTTCACAC
>BTUX01000344.1:0-3917 GCA_045863315.1 Candidatus Hydrogenedentota bacterium
CTACCAGCTCCTGGTAGACATCAGGATCGACCGCCCACCGGTCCAATTCATATTCGAAATCGTAGGCGATTTTCATCAGATCGACCTGGCGCCCGTCATACACATAGGGGTAGGCCAGACCTGGGCCGGTGATGCGCACCCCGTGCTCCCGTGGACGTGTGTAATAGGGACTGAACCGTTCCAGCCAGAATTTCCCAGCACCCTCAGGAGGCTGCAGATGGAAGAGCGAGGGAATGATCTCGATTTGTCGACGGTAGTCCTCGTTGGTCTCCCCGGGAAACCCGAGCAGAATATTCCAGGACACGGCGACACGGTAGTAATAACACCACTTCAAGCACACCAGGTTCTGCATGGGCGTCACGCCCTTATCCATGGCGCGCAACTGCGTCAGACTCAGACTCTCTAATCCCGGCTGCATACACTTCACGCCGCCGGCGGCGAGCAGCTTGATCTGACTCTTCTGCAGGTTGCTCTTGGTCTCGATGAACACATCGAGGTCGCGTCGGTCCTGTGCGAACCGGCCAAACAAATTCTCGACGTACTTCATGTCGATGATGTTATCGACCAGCCGAAACCGCGTCGTGTCGTAGCGGCTCGAAAGGTATGCCATTTCCCGCGCGACCTGTTCCGACGACTTGGCGCGAAACTTCATGCTTTGGGCGTTGAGCCCGCAGAACGTGCAATGGTGTTTCTCGCCCCACCAGCAGCCGCGCGACCCCTCGTACAACAAGACCCGATCCAGCCCACGCGACATTTCGGTCCCCAGTTCGGCCAGCAAATGGTAATAATCATCGTAGTCCGGCGGGCCGGTCTGAGCAAACTCCGTGAACAGGTGCGGGTTCGGCTCGAACCGGACCTCGCCGCCCTGTCGATACGTCACGCCCTTGGGATAGGGATCGCTCGAATCGGTCAACACATGCGTGACGAGGGCGGGGAACGCCACCTCGCCCTCGCCGACCACCACGTGGTCGATGAAGGGAAACGCGCGGAAATACTCGAGCCCCATCTCGCCGTCGAAATTCGCGCCGCCGAAGACGATTCGGACATCGGGGTAGAGGTCCTTGATGAGTTTGGCCATCGTGAGGCTGGCCACATTCTGATCGAAGGTGGAGGTAAAGCCCACAACTCGGTACTGCCCCCAATCGACCGACGTCATGGCGGCCGTCAAGAACTGCGGCGCCGTGCGCGCCGCCATCTCTTCGAAAAAGGAAATAGGTCGGCCGCTCGCCCGGGCCATTTGCTCCAACACCGGCTTGAACACGCGCGGATATTCCGCACGTTTCGGATTGTCCCGGAAGAGCAGGTAGGAAAACAGCCATTCCCCGAAGAGCGCCCGCTTCTCGCAGATCGCCTCGTACAACTCCACGCCGATATGATGCGCGAACCGCACGTTCAGGTGGTGACAATCGACGTCGATGCCCTTCGACTTCAGCAAGGCCGAGAGGGTGCCCAGCTGAATGGAGGGGTACTTCGAGAAACTAAAGGGCATGTTGACGAGCGCCACGCGGGCTTGGTCACTCATGATCGACCTTGGTGACAGCAACCGCCTGCAGAAACGACCTCATTGAGGCGTTGCGCGAAACGGTTCAAACGCCCGATCCGCCTTGGCGGCGAGATAAAAATCGCTCTCCGTGAGCCCATTGATTTTGTGCGTCCAAATTTCCACACCGCACTTCCCCCAGGCCACATGCAAGTCGGGATGATGCCCTTCCTGCTCCGCCACCGCGCCGACCTGGTTGGCAAAGGCAAGCGCTTGGGCAAAGTCTTTGAAGGTATAGAGCCGCTCAAGATGCCCCGCTCCATTCAACCCCCATCCTCGTCCCAATTGACTCAAGAGACCCTGCACACGGTCCGCCGGCAGGGGAGGGACGCCGCCGCGGCAAGGCACACATCGTTCATCAGCCAGACTCATAGAACCTCCTTAGCAGACACGGGACAGACTCGCCTCTGCCGGCGAGAATCGTGCCATTGTACGGGGCTGCCGCTCGGTCTCGCAACCGGGTTACGGTCTCGAGAATGACGCCACGTCCTGCCGGCTCGTCGCCACCGGTCCCCGCTCGAAGAACAGGCCGCGATTGATATCCCCGACGCTGACCATCCCGACCAAACGACCGCCCTCGACGACAGGGATACGGCGAAAATTTTTCAGGCCCATGTAAGAGGCCGCTTCCAGCACCGGCGCGTGGGGGGAGACGGTCAGGGGATTCAGACTCATGACGTCCTCCACGCGCTGCTGGAGCACATCTGCGTAGCCTTCTTCCATTTCCATGAAGTCGCGGCTGTGCACATTGTCATGGATGTACTCGCCGTAATTGGGATACAGCGGGAGCAATACGTCGCGCAACGTCACCATCCCGATCAACCGGTCACCGTCCTCCACCACTGGGACCGCGCCGCAATGACGACTCAACATTTTGATCACGACCGAACGAACGGTGTCATTCCGTCTGGCCGTCACCACGCCGGTCGACATGACATCTTGGACAACCATGGCAACCTCCTTTCCCGCAAGGTGGGCGAGCAGCACCGGAAAAGTCTGAACCTTTTCTTCGGACAGAACAAGAGCGCCGGTCGGCTTTGCAGATCGACCGATTTTGTGATAGGGAGAGACGTATGCCCTAGGGACCTTCCCGGCGGCGTCTCGTGACGTGCCGGGGGATGCAGCGAGCCATCTCACACGAGGTCGCCATCACCTCCCTCCTGCGCATCAGCCATCGGGGGGCCGCCGGCCATGCCCCCGAAAACACCCTCGCCGGCATTTGGAAGGCCCGCGCGTTCCTCGCAGACTTCGTTGAATTGGATGTCCGGGCGACCAACGACGGGCATCTCGTCCTTTTGCACGACGACACCGTCGACCGCACCACGAACAAGACGGGCTCGATCGCCGAGTTATCGCTCGACCAGGTACAACGGCTGGATGCCGGTCACTCGCAGCGGATTCCGACCCTGGAAGAGGCCTTGGAGATTGCCTCCGGCAGTATCGGAGTCATTCTCGAACTCAAGGTCGAGGGCATCGGCGCCGAGGCTTGCGCGATCGTCAAGCGGTCCGGCTTTTCAGGAGCGGTCATCTACGCGTCGTTTCTGGGGCCGGAGCTGCGGCGCGTCCGCCAGGCCGATCCGAACGCCACGCTTCTGGTCCTCCTCCCTCGGCAGCTCCCGCGCGACCCGATCGCCGAGGCCCTCGCGCTGAACGCCTCACTGGTCGGCCTCCACTTTTCCACCCTCACGCTGCCGCTGCTCCAGACCTACCACAACCTCGACCGCCGCGTGTTCGTCTACACGGTCAACGATCCAGCCGACATCGCACGGATGCGCGACTTTGGCGTAGACGGGATCGTGTCGGATTTTCCGGATCGCCTGTAAATAAAATGGAGCAAGAACGGCGGAGCTGAAAATGTCACGGGCGACCCTACACTGCGGTGGGAGGTCGCCCGTGATGGCGCTTAGGACGCCGATGCGTCGTTTAAATTATAGAACCGTGCGAGACCCGTTCAAGATGCGAGAGCGCTCAGTCTTCGTCGGGGGATAGATCAATCCCAGGAAGCCAGTGTACCTCGCATTCGGTCAAGATTCTTCGTGCTTGTGTGAGGTGGCTGTGATCCTGTCGATCGGACAGTGCCGTGAGGCACAGCCAGCTGAGAATCCACCGAACACGACCGACGAAAACCTGCCGTCACCTCGGCGGGCCGCTGTGGTCCGGTGGCGTAAGTTCTTCCATGATGAACCTCCCCGTTTGAGGTTGGCGAGGTGTCCCGAACAGGCGCGCACTGCTGGTCGCCTCGTCACGGTTAACACGGCATCACGAAGTTTACAGTTCCCCTCTTACGCTTGTTAGAAAATCCTGTCAATACAAAAAATCAACCTTAGGTAATTTTCTCAAACAGCGCGGGCCCTCCCGTGAAGGAGGGCCCGCGGAT
>BTUX01000345.1:0-3913 GCA_045863315.1 Candidatus Hydrogenedentota bacterium
AAATCCTCACCACAATCACTCACATGCTTTCTCCAGAGCATTTCTCACCAGTCGCCCCCCGTCAACGGGGGCGACTGGTGAGAAATGCGGGCTACCACAACAACGAAACCGCGTATTGATGTTCCTGCGTGTCCGAAGGAAACACCTCCGCCATACGGCGCAGCACGGCCTGGCGCTTCTCCTGGTAGCCGATCCGCTCGTATCAGGTGAGCATCTGGATGTAGGTATTGTGAATGCCGGGCCAGTCGGGGTGCTTGGAAATGAGGCGTTCGAAGTATCCCGTCGCAATCATGACTTCGACGAGGGCGATCCCGCTTTCCTCACCTATTCGAACTTGATTCATCATTTCCGGTTCCTCTTTTCCTTTCGGCGCGGCTGTCTGCCCGTTCGGGCCTTACAGCGGAGTATCGGGGCGGTCGACACAGAGCGGCCCTTTACGGGCAACGACTCGCCCTGCCCGCCGGGCAGGGGCCGCCAAGCCAAGTTCGAAGATTATTATCTTATTAAATCGTAAATTACTGAAATATGGAAAATCCGGCAAATAAAAAGCATAAAAACTGCTAGAGTATGTTGAATTTTTTGTGGAAAAACAGACTCGTGATGGCTCTAAGTTAGTAACATAGCCCGGATTTTTCACATCCGCAGGCAATGAAGGATACGACTTCGTGCGGCAGATACCTTTATGCAGCGACAGGGAAAACGGGCTGTTGGTGTGAAAAATCCTCACCCGATTGACTTTTATGCTATCTCCTGCGCATTTCTCACCAGTCGCTCCCGTCATCGGGAGCGACTGGTGAGAAATGCGGGATAGGATTACTTACGTACTAAATGTGGAAAATCGCGCTTGTCTCGGGCTTCGGTGGACCGAAGGGTTGACGTTATGGACACCGAAGCGCTTTTGAAGCGTGCATGCGCCCTTCATGGAAGTCCGAAATGTTCCTTCGACGTGCGCATGAGCAATGTGCCTACGGGTTCTTTGTGTGCTACGCTCGCCCCTCTTCGCGGGAGTGAAATGTGAGAACGAATCGTAATCAACTGGATGAGCCGCGCTGGGAGGGCCTGAGGGAAGTCCTGAAAATGGCGGGCCCCGCGATCCTGTCCAACCTGTCGTTCACGGCGATGCAGTTCGTCGACACGGTCATGGTCGGCAAGCTGGGCACGGACCAGTTGGCGGCGGTGGGATCGGCGGCGCTGTGGTCGTGGGTGGTGGTCTCTTTTTTTGTGGGGATCGTCAGTTGCGTGACCACCTTCGTCTCGCAGAGTCTCGGCCGGGGTGAGCCCCATAACTGCGGGAGTTACGCGTGGCAGGGCATTTACTTTGCCTTGGGCACGATTGCGTTTGCCGGCGTGCTGTATCCCCTCTCCGGCCCGATGTTCGAATCGATGAACCATGGCCTCGAGGTGACCCGGTACGAACTCGACTATTTTCGGGTGCGCGTGCTGGGGCTTTTCCTGATCCCGTGGCAGGCGGCGTTGGCGGCATTCTTCATGGGGATCAATCGTCCGATGGTGCCCATGGCAGTTGCGATTGCCGGCAACGCGCTAAACGTGGTTCTTGACTACTGCCTGATATTCGGCGCGGCCGGTTTCCCGCGGCTGGAGGTGGCCGGCGCCGCATGGGCGACGGTGGCATCGCTGGCCCTGCAATGCGCAGTGATGCAGGCGATCCTGTTGAGCGGCCCGGTGCGCCGCGAGTACGGAACGGCGCGCTTGCGATTCGATCGGATCAAGATGCGGGAACTGATCGTCGTCGGATGGGGCGCCGGCGTGACCTGGTGCCTTGACGTGGTGACGTGGGGGGTGTTTACCAGCTATATCGTAGGCGGGGCGGGGACCGTGGCGCTGGCGGCGCATAACTCGGCGATTCAGATTATGCATGTTTCGTTCATGCCGGCGGTAGGGCTGAACCATGCGATCGCGCCGATTGTCGGCCGGTGGATCGGACGCGGCGACCTCGAGCGGGCCAAAGCGCGCACTTACACGTCCACGCGGTTGGCCATGGGCTATATGTTCGTCATGGGCGTCCTCTTTGCGGTCCTGGGCGGCCGCCTGCTCGATTGGGCTTTCACGGACGATCCGGACGTCATATCGTTGGGCCATTGGCTGCTGATCATGGCGGCGATTTTTCAGGGGTTTGACGCGATCACCATCGTGATGTCCGGGGCCTTGCGGGGCGCGGGGGACACCCGATGGCAGGCCATAGTCATGGGCTTGGCCGCATACCTGGTGTTTTTGCCGCTGGCCTATTTCCTCGCGGTCTCGGTCGCGTTGGGCGCGCTCGGCGCATGGATAGGGGCGACAATCTACATCATCGGATTGAGCGGTCTGTTCTTTCATCGTTTTTACGGCGAGAAGTGGCGGCACATGAAGATTTTCACGGCGGACAAAGATGCCGCGCACGACGCGCCGCCGCTGGCGGCAGGGGAGGACGTTTCTTCCGGTTGACGGGCCGAACGATGTTACGGGAGGCCGGCGTTGCGCGGCATTATGCGCAACAGGCCCTCGATCGACTGGCAGAGCGCCTCCGGCGATTGAGAACCGATGATGTAAGGGTGGGTCGCGGTCTGCACCAGCACGCCGCGATTGCCGCGGGCGGTCAGGTACGTGGTGCGCCGGCCTTCGAACCGGCCGAACCGAAAGCCCCAACCTCCGGCGTCTCGCAGCGGCCGATAGGAAACCACCCGCACCGACCGGATCGACGCGATCGGAATGCGCTTCCAGAACATCGGGAACGCGACGCCGAAGCGCACGTACAGGACATCCGGCATGACCCGGGTGGTGACGAGAAAGAAATTCATGAGAAAGAGAAACGAGATTCCGATCACCATGTAGATGCCGCCTGGAAGGACTTCCCCGCCTGGGGGAAGTTGGTCCTCTACCGTCAGCAGCGATACGGCAATAGCAACGTAAACGGCGACAAGTAGTCCGAATACCCAAAAGCCGAAGGTCTGCCTTTCTTCGTAGACGGCGTGCGTTGGATGTAACGTCTGCTCGCTGTTCAACGGCGTACTCCCGTAATCCTGTGCGCAATCGGGCCCCGTCAACGGGCGGTATTATGCAGCAGATCGAGAAGGGCAAGCGATTCCCGGTGAATCACGGGCGCGACACCGGGGCCGCCGGAGTTTTCCTCTCCATATTGGGGCTTGCTGCGTCCGTAGGCATACGGCGGTTTGGTGTCCCACTGCGTGCGAGGAATGATGTAGCCGATTTCGTCGTTGGCGAGATTGACGATCATGTTGACCTTCCCGCGCATTTGCGCGCGCAGGGGCGGGACCTCGACGGGCGGCCCCGGGAAATCACCGCCTTCGGGTGCTTGCACGCCGCCATCGCCGATCTCGGGATAGAGTTCACCCGGTATGGTCAGGATTTCGAGATCGCCGATCTGGAACGCATTGATTTCGGTCCGCGCCTTGCCCCAGTACCATCCCGGATGCACGAGCCCCAGCATGATGGCGAGTCCGTAGGTTCCTTTCACCGGCGCGAATATGGTCTTGGCGGCAACGGCCACGCGCGGATTCTCCACGCGGATTGCGGTGTCGGCGCGCAGCGAGTCGAGCACCACAATGGCAAGGTTCTCTCCCAGCGCCTGCGCTTTTTCGAACGAGGCTTCCTCGAACTTCTGTTGTCCGTCGCGATGTGGGACGGTGGTGTGGAGTTGGGTCATCAATCCGCCCACCATCCCTTGGAAATACAGGCACATGCCGCCCAGTCCTTCTGCTCCGTTCGGATCGGGGACGCCGTTTTCAACGCCTTCGCGCAGGTAATGAGGGAAATCGGAAGTCAGCAGCGAGTTGTTGCCGCCCAGTGTTTCGACGTGGTTACCCCAGGAAACGAGCGTGGCGATGGTTTCGTCCGTGCCATGTTTGACGAAGCGGGCGCTGCACACCTTTCGATCATAGATATAGGGTTCGCG
>BTUX01000346.1:0-3889 GCA_045863315.1 Candidatus Hydrogenedentota bacterium
GCCGAGCTGCCGACACGGTACTCGTAGGTCTTGCCCGGTTCCAAGCCGCGCAACACCGCGGAAAACCAGTGGCAGTAGCGGTCGTTGGCAAGCATCCGGTCCTGCATGGCCTTGTACGTCGCAGCGACTTCATTGAAGGTATCCGCGCCCCTTTCTCGATACCGCACTACGCCGTCGACGACGGCCGTGCTCGTCCGCCACTGCACGGTTTGCGTCGTCTTTGGATTCTCGCTCCAGGTCAGGTACACCGGTGACGGCGTCGTTGACGATGGAAACGTTGTCTTGCGGAACGCGCCGACGACGGCCGCCTCCACGGAGCGTCCCCGGCTGGTCGGCAGCAGGAGCTGTCCCTGTAATTCGATCGGCACCTCCGTCAGGACGAGCTCCGTCCAGTCGTAGTATGTGAGGGCGCCGGGTTTCACTTCCTCGATCACTTGGTCGGCGGGGTGCGTGTTCGACACGGTCACTTTGGCGCCGGGCTCTTGCGCGCCCACACCTACAAGATAATGTGGACGGTGCTTGTCGAACCCGTTGATGCCGAGTTCGACGCGGCCCGCCGGAAACGCCTTCTGCCAGATCTCGTAGACCCATCCCTCCATGTTCTTGGCGGTGAGGCCCGTTTTCCTGAAACCGGATTCTTCCAGCCAGAACGGGACCACCTTCTGCTCGACGTGACGAAGGACAGACACAGTCACCGGCGCATCGACGTCGAAGTACCAATGTTTTGTCGCCAGTACACGTCGTTCGTCCGGGGTAAGGAGAGCCTGGACCTTTGCGTCGTCCAGGGCGTACAGTTCCTCCTCACTCATTGTCGCGTAAATCCGCGTGACGAGCGCATCCATGGCTTCGTCCACGGTGGACTGGGCGCGAACGAAGGGAGCCAGCGCCATCGAGACGAGCAGACCGACGCCGAAGCGACGCAGGACTTGGTTGTGGGTGAACACGTCGGGCCTCCGTTTTATCGGGTTGGTTCATGGTTTTTGGGACGCGGACTCGTCCGGACGGCGACGCGCTCACCCGCGGATGTCGCAGATTCCGTCACCGTCGAGGTCCGGAAATGGCAATACGAATATCTGTTGGCAGTCTCTGTCTGCATAGGTCTTTACGTGGTTACCCTCGACACCGTAGGTCGGCACGGCGCGGCAGTAGGCGAACAGCGTTCCGTCGGGCGACCAGCAGAGTTCCGTCCTCGGGTTTGCCGGGTCTTCTTGAGTGAGGAGGACCGTTTCGCCGAATCGCGGTCCCGCCTTCACGCACGTCACCGCGATCGCGCCATTGTAAATGTACGCGATTGAATTGCCGGTGGGATGCCAACGGACGCATGCCCCTGCATCGGATGGGAGACGTGTTGCCTGGATAGGGCGTTTCGCGGGGTCTTCGGACCTGTCGGAGCCGTCGGAAGCGATCACGAAGATTTGCTTTACACCATTCCCGTCCTTGGCATAGTAAGCGATACGATCGCCTTGAACCGTACCCCGCACGATGCCCTCCGCTGGCGTGTGCGTGAGCCGGCGCACACGAATGCCCTTCGGCGGCGTTGGGTATTCCGTCGCGGAACCCGCCTTGGCGGACGTGATGTCGACATCGGCAGGCACATCGACGACAAAGAGAGATTCTTCGTAGTCAATCCCGTTTGCAGCGCGAACCTTTCCGATGAACGCGCGCATGAAGCCGTGCTTCCCCACCCACGAGTCGCCGTAGGCCTTCTCGATTTCGCCCGGCTTGGATTCGCCCATGGGCACAGGCCGCACGAGCAACGCAAAGTAGTGCGTAGCGCCGCCCGGCGCGTCCGCCCGGGGCTCCATGTAGCCGATGGTCCGGTCGTATTGCGGCAGCAGCACGTCGTCGTAGGTAAAGCCGATGCGCTTGCCGTCGAGCGTGTATTCGTGACGGTGCGTGCCGCCGCGATGCGCGCCGGGCGTGGTCGGCCGCGAGGTGTCCGTGTCCCGATAATCGAGCCACGCGAGCCGTTGCGACCCGTCCGCGAGCACCTCCGCGCCGTTGCGGTTCGGCTTGGCGTAGTACCCCCGCGCCTCGACCTGATCCGTTGGCGGCCCATGGATGAACGCGACCTTGTGTTCCAGGGGATGGTAGGAACAGGCGCCGATACCCGGCGCGCATTTCTCGCCGGTCAGTGTTTTCTCGGGTTTATACAGCACCGTTGCAATGCCGGTTGCGATTTCCACGCGTTCGATCGACTGGCTGTTCTCGATGCCGGGGCCAATCATCTCGCGCGTGTCGTAACAAAGGTACCGCTGGTCCGGCGAAAAGTTGTCGTTGTTGTCGAGGTTGTGATTGACGGGCGAAAACGATACCTGGCGTTCCTCGCCCCCTGCGGCTCCGGTCATGAAGAGACTCCCCGCGATTGCCACGCCGGCGACGCACACCGGCCAACACCTGCACATGGATCACCCTCGGCGGTTCTTTTCATCTTGCGCAGCGGCAGTCTACCGCCCGTGCGCGGCGAAAGTCTAATAGCCGCGATTCCCCGCGCTTTCGCCTAGGTAGCAGGAATTCGCGCGGAAGGAGAGATTTCGCGATACCGCCATCCATGCACGTCATTCGCACTTGGACACCGATACCGGGAGACTTAACGCAAACACTCCTCCTTCGTGACTTCGGCCCATGCGCCCATGAGCTGGCCGGCGCTTCTCGTTCTCGACATCCGCGGCCTTTTATATGGGCCGCGAAAACCTGGCATCGTGTTCGTGGAGTTCTCCGTTACCAGGACGTAGTTGTACGCCGCTCTCCGATCCTTCATGCTGGAGTTCGGCATAGGTTCCCCCGAAACCGTCCCTGCGGATGGCCGTGAGGTAGGGCGCAAGGGCCCGTACCGTCAACGAATCCTGGCGGAACAGCATGGACAGAGAGCAACAACCGATGGGTAACGTGCGTGTCGGCCCGGCGGGCTGGTCGTACGAAGACTGGAAGCGCGTAGTCTATCCGCCGCGCATGCCGCGATCACTGCATCCGCTGGAATATCTCAGCCGGTTTTTCGACACGATCGAAGTCAACACATCGTTCTACCGGCCGCCGGGCGCAAAGTACTGCGAAGCCTGGGTCCGCAAAGTCGCCGGCAATTCTCGATTCATGTTCACCTTCAAGTTATGGCAACGGTTCACCCACCAGCGGGATACGTGGCCCGGCGACGACGAAATTCGGCTGTTCAGTGACGGCATTGCGCCGGTGGTCGAAGCAGGAAAACTGGGCGCGCTCCTGGTCCAGTTCCCCTGGAGTTTTCGACGCACGCCGGAAAACCGGCAGTGGCTCGCGCGGGTGCTGGACGCGTTTTCGGTCTATCCGCTGGCACTCGAGATTCGCCATACCTCGTGGAACCGCGCCGAGGTGTTCGAACACCTCGCCGAACGGGGTGTCGCCTTCTGCAACATCGATCAACCAATGTTCCGCGAATCCCTGGGCATGACCGATAGCGTGACCGCGCGAATCGGGTACGTGCGTCTGCACGGACGCAACGCGGAGGACTGGTTTCGGGTGGACGCGTCCCGAGATGAACGCTACGACTACCTGTATTCCCCGGAGGAATTGCTGGATTGGTTGCGCGTGATCCGCCGCATGCAGCGCGCGGCGAAGGACATCTACGCCATCACCAACAACCATTTCGCCGGACAGGCGATCGTGAATGCGTTCGAGATGATGCACGGGCTTGGCCTGGCGGTGCGCGAAGTTCCATCGTGCTTGGTCGAAAAGTATCCCCGACTGAAGGAGTTGAAGAGTGTCCCCGTGCTGGCCGGTGATGAAAACTAGCCTGAATTTTTCACACCCGCGGGCAATGAAGGATACCACTTCGTGCGGCAGATACCTTTATGCATCGACAGGGAAAACGGGCTGTTGGTGTGAAAAATCCTCACCCGATTGACTTCTATGCTAT
>BTUX01000347.1:0-3868 GCA_045863315.1 Candidatus Hydrogenedentota bacterium
TCGGGAGCGACTGGTGAGAAATGCGGGCTACGCTCGTGGCGCTGGGCCGAAAGGATTGAAATGACGCGGCGGGGCGTAGTCGGTTTGCCGGGGTTTTTGTTCGGCGGGAGTGGCGTTGCTATGGCATCGGTGTGGCAATAATCGGTCTGAGGCGCTGCTCGCACGGGACGGTGTTGCGCCGCCGCGCATTCCGTGCGGCGCTGTACGCCGACGCGCGAACCGAAGCATCCAACCGGGATGAGGGTCTACTCGAGTGGAAACGGCCGCGGACGATAAGCCGGGTTTCCGGCGCGACACCTGGCCCATTTGGGCGCTGGGCCTGATCAACGTCGCGCTGCACATGGCCTTTGCGAACGGCTACGGCATTTTCCGCGATGAGCTGTACTACCTCGTGTGCAGCGAGAGGTTGGACTGGGGCTACGTCGATCATCCGCCGTTTTCGATCGGTTTGCTTGCGCTCCAGAGGGCGCTCCTCGGCGATTCCCTCTATGCCATCCGCTTCCTCCCGTCCCTCGCGGCGGGACTTGCCGTGGTCCTTTTCGGGCTCATCGCGCGCGAGATGGGCGGAGGACGTTATGCGCAGGTCCTGGCCTCGGTCACGGCGCTGGTCATGCCCGTTTATCACGGCATGTCCTCGTTCTACTCGATGAACTCGCTTGACGTGCTGTTTTGGTGCGCGATCGTCCTCGTGGTGTGCCGCATCGCAAACTCGGGCGATACGCGATTGTGGCTGCTGGTGGGCATCCTCGCCGGCTTCGGATTGCAGAACAAGTTCAGCGTCGCCTTTCTCGGGTCCGTGCTCGTCGTTGGGCTCGCGCTGACGCAGCACCGCAAACACTTTTCGAGTCCGTATCTGTATGCGGGCGGGGCCATTGCGTTGTTGATTTTTCTGCCCAATCTGATCTGGATGTATCGGACGGACTGGATTACGTTCGAGTTCATGCGCAACGCCGGCAAATACAAAAACACGCCGACCGACCCGATCCAGTATTTCGCCGATCAATTCCTCATGGCGCACCCGTTCACTTTGCCGGTTTGGCTCGGCGGCATCGCGTATTGCCTGTTTGGCGCCGCGGTCCGGCCCTACCGCCTGTTCGCGATCATGTTCGTCTCGTTGTTTGTGTTGTTCTCGCTCACGAACGGAAAGGCGTACTACCTTGCTCCGGCATACGGACTCGTTGTTCCCGCCGGAGCGCTTGCCGCGGAGCGGGCTTTGGGAAGACCACGGACACGGTGGATGCGTGGCGTATTCGCCGCCGTGCTGATTGCCGGCGGGGCGCTTACCGCGCCGCTGGCATTGCCCATCCTGCCGCCGGAAACCCTGACGGCCTACGAACTGGCCCTTGGCATGTCCAGTCCCAGGGAAGAAGTCGGGCATACCGCGGCATTGGGCCAGCATTTTGCCGACCGCTTCGGTTGGGAGGAGTTGACCCATGCGGTATCGAACGTGTTCGAATCTCTGGACGCGGACGAACAGACGCGATGCGCCGTCGTCTGCTCGAATTACGGTCAGGCCGCCGCGATTGATTGGTTCGGCCGTCGGTATGGGTTGCCGAACGCCATTGCGGGCCACAACAATTACTGGCTCTGGGGCCCTCGCGGCGCGACCGGCGAAGTTGTGATCGCCGTCGGCGGCGTGTACCAAGGGCTTCGGGATTTGTTCGAAGAAGGCGGCGAGGTGGCCCGCGCCGGCCACCCCTATGCGATCGAGAACGATGTGCCGATCTGGCTGTTCCGCCGCATGAAGGCGGGTCTCAGCGTCGAGGGCGTCTGGGCGAACGCGCGCGAATTGATTTGATTCCCGTCGCGGCGCCGCCGTTCGGGCACGCAACGCGGTAAGAGTCCCACACGAGTTTGTTTCGGTCGTTTCGCCGCTCCGGGCAGTGCACGGCAACGATACAGACACTCGGCACGCCGCGGTATGTTGCGCGCATTCCATTCCCTCCGGCCCCGCGTTACAATAGTCGCAAGATTCATGTCCCAGGGCTGCTTCTCATTATCGCGAACGGAGGATTGGTCTGTATGCCGCGTCCACCTATTCTGCCTATCCTGGATTGGAAGGCCGTATTCGAGTCGGGAAAAACCTATGCGGAGTGGATAGCGGCGGCGGAGAATCGCGAGCACGCGGATGCGATGGAGGAGTCGCGCAAGTCGCAGCGTCTCGAACCGCATGTGATGGGAAGTCTCGGCGCGCTCGCGCGGCCCGTGCATGTCGTCGCCATCGCAGAGGACTGGTGCGGCGACGTCGTCCGGCACGTTCCCGTGCTCGAGGCGATGGCGGACGCCGCGCCCCAACTCCAGACCCGTTACATTGCCCGCGCCCAGCACCCTGACGTGTTTGTGCGGTTCCTTACCAACGGCGGCGAGGCGATTCCCAAGTTCGTGTTTCTCAGCGACCGGTTTGTCGAATGCGGCAATTGGGGTCCCATGCCCGAGGCCTGCCGCGAACTCATTTCGCGCGGAAAGGCCGCCAACGACGGCGCCACGGCGCGCCAACGGGTGGCGGCGCTGTATGCCGCCGATGAAATCAAGCGGTCGGTCGTAATGGAACTCATGCGCCTCATCGATATTGCGTCATCTTCCACGCCGTAATGGCGCTTGTCCGAGGAGAGTGAAATGATGTGCCGACTTCCCTGGATGCTTGTGGTGGCTTGTGCAGCGGCGACGGGCGGGCTCGGCGGCGTATTGGGCGCGTTCGTGACCCGGCCGCCCCTCGCGAACGCCGCGCCGGGAGTAGTCGAGGCCGCTGAATTCCGACTGGTGGACGAAGCCGGGCAGTTGCGCGCCCGGCTTGGGCTGGAACCCGATGGGGGCGTGTGGCTGCATCTGGCAGACCGCGACGGCAAGCCCCGCCTCTGGAACGGCGTATCAAACGACGGCACCGCGATGGTGAGCCTGCGCGACCGGCTGGGCAAGCCGCGGCTGTTTGTGCAGGTCAACGATCAGGAATCCCTGATCAGCCTTCGCGATTCCGAGGAGAAGGGCCGCATGTATATGCAGGTCAGCAATGACGAACCGTTGATCAACCTGCGAGACGCCCGTGGCAACGGTCGTATCTTTATCAGCGTCGGGGCGCAGGGTCCCGCGATTTGGTACAACGACGAAGATGGCAAGACCGTCTTCACCCAGCGATAAGGAGTCGAAAGGAAGCCTCGTGTCGGTGGGACCGGCTATGAATCTGCGCATGGGAATCACGCTGATAGAATTGCTGGTGGTCATCGCCATCCTCGCCATACTGGCGGCGGTGTTGTTGCCCGCATTGGCGCGCGCGCGGGAGGCCGCCCGGCGCGCCTCCTGCCAGAACAACCTCAAGCAGATGGGGCTCGCGCTGTTCATGTACGCGGACGAGGCCAAAGGCCTGTTCCCCCCTCGCCAGGTCCGCAACGTTGCCGGCGGGTTGAGCCGCGAGATGCTCTTCAACGGTCCGGCCATGATCCCGGAGTACATCAACGATTACTACGTCATCTGGTGTCCGTCCTGGGGCGCCAGCGCAGGCCCCGTCGAACGATACGACGGCGAGAAAGGGAACAACGACGGCGTCATTCAACCCGAGGAAATCGGACAAGAACCTTATCACTACACCGGGTGGCTGATTGTCGATGACGTAAACATCCTCGGACCCCTGGTCGGAACCCTCGGCACGGGGCCCAACGGACGTCATGAAGAGCCTGAGTTCGTCAACACACCCTGGGGTGAGTTGGGGCAGGAAAACTTCGACACCGACGGCGCCGCCAGCTATCGCGACTTTACCGTCTCCGACGCGTTTGCCGGCACACAAATCGGCTTTGGAAACATCTTGCACCGATTGCGACAGGGAATCGAACGGTTCACGATTACCGATATCAACGACCCCACGCGCGGCTCGGTC
>BTUX01000348.1:0-3858 GCA_045863315.1 Candidatus Hydrogenedentota bacterium
CCTCAACATTCCGCTTCGTGCCAGCAAGATAAGGATGTCCTTGAGCAAACGAGGTAGGGAGCGCACGGTCAAGAGACTGTGGCGAAAAGCGGCCATGGTAAACCGGGCGATTGTAGGGCCCAACATGCCTTCCGGAAGAGCCGTGAAAAGTTCGCTCGTTTTCAGGAATGCGACCGCACCGTCATAGGCGCCCGGAGCATAACGCGTGACCGCATTCAAAGTCACGCGGAAGTTGTCCACTAATCCGCGGATGGCGCCGGCGTCAGCGCTGGGAGCTACGAAGTTTACCCGCTTCAGCGCCTCGAGAGCCTTTTCGCATTGCGCGTCCAGCGGAAGCGCCCGCAACTCCCTATATTTTACGTTGAGCTCGGTGCGGAAAAAGTGTTCTACCAACATCACGATACTTGCAAGCCAGACGGTTTCGTCTACCGTGTCCACAATCAAGCGGTACAGGGCCTCTGATCGCGGTCCCGGCATCGGCGCCATACTGTCCAACAGCACCACGAGCGCGACTTCGTCTTCCTGCGCGCGAAACTGGCGCGCCATCTCAAATGCGATGGTACCGCCAGAGGAGTGGCCGCCGAGCAGGTACGGGCCCTTGGGCTGCACCTCGCGCACGGCCTCAATGTAGCGGCGCGCCGTCTCCTCGACCGAATCAATCACGCGACCCACGCCGTCGATGGTAGGGGCCTGCAACCCGTAGAAAGGCCGATCCTTGCCCAAGTGCTGGGCAAGCGCCATGTAACAGAATACGGTGCCCGGCGCGGGATGAATACAAAAAAACGGTGTCTTCGTCCCCATGGGTTGAAGGGGAACGACAATGGAAGATTCGGAAGGCCCCGCGCTACGTCGGATCAGTGCCGCCTGTGTTTCAATCGTCGGTGCGTCGAACAACGCGGCCGGCGCGAGCCGAACGTCGAAGTGCTTTTGAATCTGGTCCATCAGATGCACCGCCGAAAGCGAATGGCCGCCCAAATCGAAGAAATGGTCCGTGACGCCGACGGTTGGATTGTCGAGCACACGCTGCCAGATTTGTTGAAGTTTCAACTCAATGACGTCGCGAGGCGCCGTCGTTTCGTGCGCAGTTCGGACTTCTACGCTGGGAACGGGAAGCGCGCCGCGATCCACCTTGCCGTTCGCCGTCAGCGGCAGTCGATCCAGTACGACATACGCCGATGGCAACATATACTCCGGCAACAAGAGGCGAAGAAAGCTCTTGAGTTCGCCGTCGAAGGTCTGCCCGGGCGTCTTCGGCACCAGGTACGCCACCAGCTTGACGTCGCCCGGCGTATCCTCGCGGGCCGATAACACGCACTCCGCGACGTCGGGATAGCGCTCCAGGACACACTCAATCTCTTCCAACTCGATCCGATGACCGCGGACTTTCACCTGCCGGTCCAGTCGTCCGATAAACTCCAGGCTGCCGTCCCGTCTCAGACGCACGCGGTCGCCCGTCCGGTACAGTCGATCCGAGGGATTCGCGCTGAAGGGATTCGGCACAAACCGTTCGGCCGTCAGTTCGGGTTGTCCCAGGTAGCCCCGGGCGAGTCCGGCCCCGCCGATGTATAATTCTCCGGTGACTCCAGGAGGGACCAACCGCCCCTTGCGGTCCAAAATGTAGACACGCGTATTGGGCAGCGGACGTCCAATCGACGGGGGACGCGGGTCCGCCGCGTCACAAGGGGCGAACGTCGAACATACCGTCGTCTCGGTCGGCCCGTAGGCGTTGTACATGCGCCGGCCCGGCGCCCATCGCTGGACCAATTCCCGCGGCAGCGCTTCACCCCCCACTTCCAAAATCTGAAGTGAACTCAACCCATCGGGCGACAGCGTCCGGAGAAGCGCGGGCGTCATGAGAGCAATCGTGATGCCGGCTTCTTTTATGAAAGCCTCAAGTTCTCTCGGAGAGGTCGTGAGGGCTTCCGGAATCAAGTAGAGGGTCCCGCCGGTAGTCAGTGTCATGAAGATTTCGCAGACCGACGGATCAAAACTGAGCGACGAAAACTGCAGCACCCGCGCGCCGGGTCCCAGTTCGAAAATCTTGGCGCGGTGCGTGATCAGGTTGCACACGCCGCGATGCTCCAACATGGCGCCTTTGGGCGAACCGGTCGAACCCGACGTGTAAATGACGTAGGCGAGATTGACGGCCTGCACGTCGCACGACGGGTTTCGATCCGACTCGGCGGCGATTTGGGCCCATTCCGCATCAAGACAAACAATCCTCGCGGACGAATCGGGTAGCGTTTCCTTGATCCGCGACGTGGTGACGATGACAGGCACGTTCGCGTCGCGGACCATGAACGCGATTCGATCGCGAGGGTAGCGGGGATCGAGGGGAATGTAGGCGCCGCCCGCTTTGAGGATCCCCAGCACACCCAGGATCATCTCCGGCGATCGCTCGACACACAGGCCAACAAGGGTTTCCGTGCGGACGCCCAGTTTCGCCAAACGCCGCGCGAGTTGATTCGACTTTCGGTTCAATTCGTCGTACGTCCAACTCCGATCATTGAACACGAGGGCGACCGCATCCGGCGTGCGCGCGGCCTGCTGTTCTACCAACTCCTGCAAGGTGGTATGGGAAGGGAACGGTTCGTCCGTCGCGTTCAGATCGACCAGAAGCCGGCGCTTGTCGTCCTCGGCAAGCAGGTCGAGATCGCTTATGGGGGCGTCGGGATTCGCCAACACGGCGTCGGCAACCTGATTAAAGTGCCGTATGAACAGGTCTTGCAGTTCCTCGTCCAGAATGCTTCGATTGAACATGACGACCAGGCACAGCGTGCCGGTCCGTGGATTGTCGTAGAAGTTCAGTACGACCGGGTCCAGGACGCACTTGGTAGTCTGCCAACTCACTTCGCACAGGGCGCCCCCGAACATCGGAAAAGACCAGAGCAGCCCGTTAAGCAGCACATCGTGGGCCTGCATGTGTAGTTTGTTGTGTATGAAATAGGGACTGTTCCTCAGATTGTTCGAGGCCTCGACCCCGACTTTCGATACCAGAGAACGCAGTGTGTCCGTGTCTTCTATTTCCACTTCCAACGGCAACACGCCCATGAAGATTCCGGGCGTACGCTTGAACACCTCGATTCGGCGATTGTGGAACGGCATCCCGATGCGCGCCCGCGTCATCCCCGCGATGCGGTTGAGATACGCGAAGAGAACGGCCGCAAACACGTTGAACTGCGCGGCATAAGGCGTCTTGGCAGCCACGGCGTCTTGCTCCGCCAGCGCCCGCAGGGCGGCCGTGCGCGCTTCACCGAGGTCGATGTGTCTGCGGTCCGCCGGACCAATGACGCGCACGGACGGCTGCCCGTAGAACGCGATCGGCTCCGGTTCGGATTTAAGTTTGGCCTCCCAGTACGCGCGCTGCTGTGGATCCGCATTGGCGCCCCGGTTCGCGAATTCGTGCGCCAGATAGTCCGAGAAAGGGGGACACGGCGCCACCTGATCCAAGGTCCCCGCCACCGCCGCGTCATACAGCGCCGACAGGTACTGCACCATGATGAGGAACGAAAACGCGTCACAAATGATATGGTGCTGATTGAAGTACCAGACATACCGGCTGTCGTTCAGCTTGATGAGCGCGGTTTCAAACAGGCGCTTCTCGAAATCGAAGAACGTGTCGTCCATCTCGCAGCACCACGCCTTGGCCGCCGCTTCCGGGTCCGGCCCGCTCGAGAAGTCCAGGAACTGCGGCGCGTAGTCGAGGGAATCGAGCACGCGTTGTTGTGGAACGCCGTTCTCATTGTGGATGACTGTGCGCAGAACGTCGCAGTTTTGGATTAGGCGGCGAAGCGCGCTCATGAAATGCCCGGGGTCGATCCGAACCGGGATTGTCAACGCAAGCGCGCTGTTAAAAAG
>BTUX01000349.1:0-3813 GCA_045863315.1 Candidatus Hydrogenedentota bacterium
CGGATACGGTTTTGCGATGGTGGTCGCCTTCGGCGAACGGACCCGCGCGGCCAGCATGACGCCGTTCGGCGCGTCGGACGACCCACTCTCTCCACACTACGACGACCAGATGGACCTCGTCCGTGACCGGAAACTCAAGACCGTCCGATTCGACCCCATCGAGGTGCGCCGCCATGCTGTGCGTGCCTACGGCAGCGCCGTCGGTCTTGCGTTCCCTGGCATGGAAGGCGGCATAGTCGTGCGCGCGGATTCGCCAATCTCCCTCAAATCCCGAATCGCGACGAACCCGCCCGCTCCGCTGCCTACGGGACTGGCTACGTTCACCGTCTACGCCGCTCTCGAGCAGGAACCCTTTGACACGCCTGTCGCCGTCGAGGCTGAAATCTATATTCCGGAAGGACTCTGCACGGCGGAGAACCTCGGACAGCTTGCTGTGTTCGGCCACTCCGAGGAGTCGGGTTGGATGCCGCTCGACGCGCAGGAGTTGGATTTGCGCCGGCGCACGTTAAAGGCGCGTGGTCGCGGCCTGCACACCTACGCCGTGCTCGGCCCGGTTGGCGTACGCACGGTCCCGGACCGGCATACGCGCGTGCTCGTGGCCAAGGCCGTCGAAGAAGCCGAGGAACGGAAAGACCTTGCCGCGAAGACCTTAGTCGAACCTCCGACGATGGTTCCGCCGGTGTCGGTTGATTCGGCGCCGCCCGCTCCAAACCCGGTGCCCGAGCCGATAGCGCCTGCGCCCCTTCCGGACGGAAACGTCATCATTCCGGCCCCGCAACCCGCGGCGGGTCCGGTCCGTCCGGCAGCGCCGGATTCCGAAGGCCCGCGCGAAGGCGCACTTGCCTGGGGCAAACGCATCACCCTGCGCCCGCCCGGTGTGGACGGGCTAATCCAAGTGAGGGCCGACACGACCATCGGAGCACAGGTGATCGTGACACCATCGCCGCCGGAACCCGTGCCGCCGGGCCTTGCCGCATTTTCGGAATGCGTGCAGGTCGATTGCCAAGGCGAAGGCGTTCCGAAAGAAGTCTCCGTGAACCTTCGCGTGTCCGCTGACGTGGTGGCGAACGCGCACCTCGACTCGCTGCGTGTTTATGCGCTGGATTCCGCCCAGGGCTGGATTCCCTTGCCGGATCAGAAACGCAATCCGGAGAAGCGGGAATTCAGCGCGAATGATTCGAGCGCGCGAACCTACGCGCTGCTCGGGCCCGCGGGCGTTCTGGTGAAAGCGCCCTCCGCAAACTGAGCGCTCCGCGCGTGTGACGATCCCCCGCGTGCGCCACGGGGGGAACGTCGGGAGAGGCGCGCGCCGAGGGCCATGTCGTTCAGTCGCGCACGACAAGACGATTGCCGGCTGTGCTATGCCGTCACCTCCTGCTGAACGATTGGGCCCCGCGGGAGACGGGCTTTTCAAATGCAGCGCAACTACCCCGGATTTTTCACACCCCCGCGCGTTGGAGGGTACAACATGTTACGGGGCGCCCCGTTATTCATCGTCGCCGCGCGGCGCGGCAGAACAGATGGTGGGTGTGAAAAATCCTCACCACAATCACTCACATGCTTTCTCCAGAGCATTTCTCACCAGTCGCTCCCGATGACGGGAGCGACTGGTGAGAAATGCGGGATAGCAGTCTGGGATACCTGACCCCGGCGGAATTTCACGCCCGATGCAACGAGAAGATAAGTTTACCGCTTTGGGGCCAAAACGAGCCGGAGAAGAAAAACGAGGCAGGATGCCTGCCCTGCCTGCGCGTCTGGTCCTCCGCGACGGCGCTCGGGTCGCTCTCCAGCGTCGCCCTATCCTCCGCGCGGGCAAAATCTACTTCACCGCGGCGAAAGCACACAAACCAAGAATCGACTAACATGAACGCAACCAACCCCAAAATCCTAACATTTCGCTTGGTCTACAAAACGGGGGCCAGCCATGCAGGCTGATCGCCGTGACTCACTCTGCGTAAGCCCTTACTCCGTGCGTGGCGAGAAAGTCGAGTCATGGTGGTGAATACGATGAATAAGGAACAAGTGTAATCCTCTTTATTCCATCTAGCGGCGAGCCTCGTATATACCTGTGGTTACTTGGTTTATAGCTACGACATCCAGCATGGGCGAAGGCGATTTCGAAATCTCCCTACCTGACGCTCCCTTGAGTGGCTTTTGCGCCGGGACAGATGACCCGCTGGGTGTCCTTGAATTAAGGACACATTATCGCTATCTTGTCGCTATGAGCCTACACCCGATACTTGCTGAAAAACTCAGCGACGCGCTCGAGCAAGGTGCTCCGACATCCTTGACACGGCGGGACGCTGCGCTGCCGCCGGTTCCTGGGAAAGTCCACGCGGTCATCGGAATGCGTAGAGTCGGAAAGACCACATTTTTGCGTCAGTTACAGGCTGAGCAGCGCCTTTCCGTGCCGCCCGAGTGCTCCGTGTACCTGAGTTTCGACGACGACCGTCTCGCGGGAATCGAACTCAATCAACTGGATTTCCTACTCGAGGAATACTATCGACGCTTCCCGGCGCTGCGCGGCGACAAGACCACGCACTGGTACCTCGATGAAATCCAGCTCGTGCCCGGATGGGAGCGGTTTGTCCGTCGCGTCATGGATACCGAGAAGACCGAGATCGTGGTTTCGGGATCATCCGCGCGCATGCTTTCGCGGGAAGTCCACACTTCGTTACGTGGGCGCGGCATGGCGACCGTCATCCGGCCGTTTAGCTTTCGGGAGTTCCTACGCCATCGGGGAGAGGAACCTGTCAAGGAGCCGCAGCGTTGGACCGCGCCCGAGCGTTCCCTTGTGGAGAAACGGTTCCGCGAGTTTCTCGTCGAGGGCGGATTTCCAGAGACGCAGGGCCTGCCACCCGTCTCGCGCATCGAACTTTTGCAAGGTTATGTGGACACCGTCCTGTTCCGCGATGTCATTGAACGGTACGAAGTTTCGCAGGCGGCTGCGCTGCGGTGGCTTATGCGATTTTGCCTTCGTAATCCCGCCGGGAGTTTCAGCGCGCATCGATTGCACCAAGATTTGAAATCGCAGGGGCACGGAGTCTCCAAGGACGTCGTTCACGCGCTGCTCGGTTATTTGATGGACGCATTCCTGTTTACCGCGGTTTCCCTGGCCACGCAATCCGAACGCAAACGCAACTCGAACCCTCGTAAGCTGTACCCGGCGGATCCGGGGTTCATTCGTGCTTTCGACTCGAGCGGCCGCGCCAACCTCGGCCATGCGTTAGAGACCGCCGTGCTAAACGAGCTAGAACGCCGGAGCGCCGAGATTGGTTACGTGAAGACTGAGGAAGGCTTTGAGGTCGATTTTCTAGCACGCTACCCGGTGGGTGGACAGGAACTGCTTCAGGTCTGTGCCGATTTGTCGGCCCCGGAAACACGTTCGCGTGAGCTGCGGGCGCTTCAAGCAGCCGCGAAACAGCAACGGCGCGCCGCCGCGCGGCTGCTAGTCCTCGATCGGGATGCGCTCGTGCATCTGCGCGACACTGATGTGAACGTGCAACCTGCGTACGAGTGGCTGCTGGCGGCACCGGAGCATGCATAGCTGATTGCGGGCATTCACTTATCGGAAGCGTGGATGACCGTATCCTCCAGACATTGTGGCGGACTACTTAACAACGCTTGCTCACCCGGTTCCAAAACCGAGTACCCCATTGCCCAATATCCGCGAAGCCGCCTTCGCCAAAGAGTTGCGCGCGGCGCGGCGGTTTGACGACGTAGCCACGTGTTTAGCCGAAGCCGAACGGGTAGCGCACCGGTGGGAGAAGAACTATCCCCGGGTGGCCGCGCAAATCCGCGAGCAATTCGAGC
>BTUX01000350.1:0-3797 GCA_045863315.1 Candidatus Hydrogenedentota bacterium
CGAACGGGACCGGGACGTTTTCGTGGACGCCGGACTTCGAGGCGGCGGGGAACTCGCCGTATATGGTGACCATCACGGCGAGCGACGGGACGCTGAGCGATACCGAGACGATCTCGATCGAGGTGACGAACGTGAACCGCCCGCCGGTGCTTGAAAGGGTTGGCAACAAGAACGTGAAGGAGTCGCAAAAGTTGTTTTTCACCGTGACGGCCACTGACCCGGACGGCACCATTCCGGCATTGACCGCGCTGGGCCTGCCCTCGGGCGCGAGCTTTGTCGACAACGGCAATGGAACGAGCTCATTCAATTGGATCCCCCCGCTGGGGGCGGCCAACGCTTCACCGTACACGATAACGTTTTCCGCCAGTGACGGAGAACTGCAAAGTACGCAAACGATTACGATCAAAGTCCGCAAACGGGGCAAGGATGGCGTCCTGCGGATCACATATCCGAACGGGGGGAACACATGGTTGGAAGATTCAATGAACCCGATTTATTGGACGTCAAAAGGAAAACTGAGAGGGAATGTACGAATCGAACTATGGCGAGGGGGGGAGTTTCACACCCTCATCAGCGCATCGACCTCCAACGATGGCGCGCATTCTTGGAAAGCGGAGAATACGCCGACCGGAGCCCGATACAAAGTCCGCGTAATCTCGATTGAGGACTCGGATGTTTTTGACGACAGCGACTCTTCGTTTACTATCCTCCGGTTTGACGGATAAGACTGCTCTAGCCCGGATTTTTCACACCCGCGGGCAATGAAGGATACATCTTCGTCCGGCACATACCTTTATGCAGCGACAGGGAAAACGGGCTGTTGGTGTGAAAAATCCTCACCCGATTGACTTCTATGCCAACTCCTGAGCATTTCTCACCAGTCGCTCCCGTCATCGGGAGCGACTGGTGAGAAATGCGCTAGACGCACGAAGTGATTTCAAGTCCGTGAGCAGAACGGTCGTACATCCGCAAAAGCGTTGTCACCGCGTGCCGGAAGGTCCAGCGGCTGGCATTTTCAAGTTCTTAACGCAACCCGCTGTTCTTGACCTGCTCGAAAAGCGCGCGGATGTTGGGAGGCATTTCATCAAGCGACCGATAATGATGCACGTTCCCATCGGCGTCGCGAAACGTAAAGTCCATTTTCGGAGCGTCGCCCGGTGGAACAGTTGATGTTCGGACCACGCTGAGTTCCGAACTCGTCTGTCCGCGGGCCAGCATCTCCTCGACTTGGCGCCGAAACTCCGGAGGCATCTCGTCGAACGAATAAGTGCGTTGCTGGACTACGGGGCCGCTTTCAACAATCCGCGTGCCGCGTTCCCCTGCGGGACCTGACATCACGTAACGTCGGGTCCCCAATGACGAAATTACTTCACCGCGGAACTCCACGACAATGAATGGATCGGGTTCGACTCCGGTCATGCGTTTGAGGGCGTCGGAGAGGCGAGACACGCGCTCAGGCAGGCGCATCTGTTCTATCGGTCGTTCTTTTTGCCAGTGTGGTTGGAATTCAAGAATCCAGACATCCCCGCTTCCCAGCAAGGGATCGATGTTCGGTTCAAGGCTGACGCACCATCGATATCCTGCGCTGCGCGACGCGGCCGCGGGGCGGGGACGGTACCGAATTTCGCGGGCGGTGATTCGAATTCGGCGATATTCCGCAATCGGAACGGATCGTGTGCGCGGCCAAAGTCCGCGGGAGCGCACAACGAGTTGAGATGGGGTGCGCGCAATGGTAATTTGCTGCCACAAGGTGCTGACCGGAGGTAACAGCGCGCAGAGGAGAAGTCCTGTCATCACCGTCCCATACGCGACCGTTACGAACGTGCGGACCCGGTTTTCCAGTGCGTGCGCCTCGTGGACTCTGGATTCGCGCTCGGCATCGCGTTGGGCAAGGTCTGTTTGAAACTGTTCCCACTCTTCCGGAGTCATCGTCCGCCGAAGTTCGTCCAACATCCGGTCGGTTGTTTGTTGCAACTCGGCCCGTTGGACTTCGTCAACAGGCCGGATTTCCGCCGGTGAACGAAAGACGCCAAATGTCGAGTGGAACCCATAGGACACGAGCGCGGCGATAAGGCCGGCGAGGGCCGACACGACAAGCCGCCGAAGTAACGTGTTCAGGGAGGGTCGATACGCTATTGAATACTGGTCTTCGCGATGAACATTCCAGTCCACGAACGAAAAACTCCATTTTCGAATCTGGCGCCTGACCATGCCGACTGCTCCTCTCATCCGAAGGGAGTGATTCGTCGTGTCACAATCCGCATTGTATCAACGGAGAGCCTGCGACGCTACCCCCACACAAGGGGCGCACATGCGCCATAATGAATACCGATGCTGACGTATGCTGCGTTGTGTTTCGAGATTGAGCCGCCGCTCTGCTGGGCGGGCGAACGCGTTTCTCAAACCGAATGGGAGGAAGCACACGCCGCGTTGCGCTCGATATGCAATCTGCTCCGATTGCACCGGCCGCCGAACTACGTCGAATATGATCCCGCGCGGCTACTCGAAGTCGCACTCGAAGGCGCTGGACGTTACACCATCTCAATGGAGGGGCTTCAAGGCAAGTCGCTGATCGGCGACCCCGATCAGATCACGGCCATGGTCCGCATCCTTCTTGAGGCCGCCGTACTGGAATTCGACGCCTCCCTCGCTTTTTCGCTGGTAGCTTCACCGAATGGGACCGCATCCTTATTGATTTGCATGGACGGGCCCGGTCGGATTCCGGAGCTACTAAGACTCGAAGGAGCAATCGAATTGCCCTTCCCCGCGCTTGCCGATGCGTGGACCGCCGCCACTCGGGGCGGCCGAATCGACAGGGTTTCCTCAGGATTGGATTTACGTCTCGAGGGCCAGCGGGTTTTGCCCAAGACTGAATCAGGGTTTGACCCTTTGTTTCAGATTGTTTCCCGAGCCGAAGAGCATTTGCAGTTGATTGAGGCCGGCACTTGCGGCGGTTCTGCGCCTGCGCACGCGAAGGAAGCAGGTGACTGTATCGCGCAGGCAATCGCGATCTTGAACAAAAACAACGTTGCACCCTGTGCTACCGATATGGCCAACCTACTGCGGGATTCGGTTCGCGCAAACGGGATTTACCTCGACAACGCTTCGATTCTCCTAGATATCGAGTGTGCGCCGGACCTTCCTCCGGTGGAGGTGTGTCGAGGCGGTTTGCTTCGGTTCTTCGCAAATGCCTTTAAGCATACGCGAGTAGTACTGGAACGAGGTGGGCGGCTCTCCATCCTCGTGGAATACGAACGTGTCGCCCGCGCCGTTTCCATACTTTTCGCCGGGGAGGGGGATATCTCGGCACGCACCGACACACCGATGATCGCATCGATGCGTCGGTGCGTGGTTGAACAGCATGAGGGAAGTTTCGAGTACGACGCCGATCCGGACGGATTCACCATGACAGCCCGGTTTCCAGATCGAGTGGGCCGCCGTCTTGAGGTTTGGATTAGGGGGTTCGATGCGTTTTCGCCTGTATCCGTCCAAATGCTGCGCCTGCTGAAGTCGGGTGCGCCCACGCCACCGGAAGACTTCATCCTGCAAGGCGTGCTCGAAGATGAACTCGAGCGCATGCTCCTCCCGTATCTAGGGGTTGCTCCCGCGACGCATCTCGCCTCGGAACTGCTGCCAGGGTCCCGCATGCTGGCCGGCTCGTCCATCAACCGGCAGTCAAAAGTGCTCAGCCAAATTTCGAGGGGTAGAGCGAAAAAAGAAATCTGCCGTCCGCCCTACGCTGGCGAACTGATCTGGATGTACGCAAAGGACGAACGACATCGCGCCGCGATTGGAAT
>BTUX01000351.1:0-3782 GCA_045863315.1 Candidatus Hydrogenedentota bacterium
CCCGGATTTTTCACACCCGCGGGCAATGAAGGATACAACTTCGTGCGGCAGATACCTTTATGCAGCGACAGGGAAAACGGGCTGTTGGTGTGAAAAATCCTCACCCGATTGACTTCTATGCTATCTCCTGAGCATTTCTCACCGGTCGCTCCCGTCATCGGGAGCGACCGGTGAGAAATGCGGGCTAATCGCGCATCCCGAGATCCGGTTCGACCTACAATGGGGCGGGGTGTTTGGCCTCCGAATTTATTCACGGGATATGAGTAGGGTTTTGAGTTCGTCTATCGTCGGTACCTTGCCGGATACCTTGATTTTCCCGTCCACAGCAAGTGCGGGGGTGCTCATGACTCCGAACTTTACGATATCGCTGATTTGGGAGATTTTTTCGACCGAATAGTCGAGGCCCAGCGCTTTGGCCGCGGCTTCGGCGTTTGCGGTCAGGGCCTTGCACTTGGCGCAGCCCGGTCCAAGGATTTGCAATCTTTTCATGGACTGACCCTCCGATTAATTTCACTAAAACACAAAGTTGCCAAAGAACCAGCCGACAAACGTGCCCAAGGTCACGACAGTGACGACGTACACGGCGGCTTTCTTGGGGCCGAAAACTTTGGCTACGGCGAGCCAATTGGGCAGACTGATGCCCGGGCCCGTCAGGAGCAGCGCCAGTGCAGGCCCCTTGCCCATGCCCATCGCCATGAGCTTGTCCACGAACGCGGCCTCCGTCATCGTGGCGAAATAACTCACGGAGCCAATCAGGGTGGCCAGGAGCGACGCCACGAGCCCGGAGCCGCCCAGCCACCGTTGAATCCAGGCTTCCGGTATGAGTTCGCCGATTACGCCGACGATAAACACGCCAATGAGCAGCAAGGGGACAATTGCGCGGACAAACCACCACGTTTCGCGGAGCCAGTTGCGGATTTCGTCGGCTGTTTTGCTCCAATACGCGTATGCGGCGACAGCCGACAAGCCTACGGCGGCAATGACGACCTTGTAGACAAATGCGCCGCGAAGCACGAGGTAGTTCGGTGCGAGCAGCGTGGCGACCAACAGCAGCAACAGGGCCACACTGCTGCGCTGGATTATGGGGCCGTCCGCGTTCGAATGGGTTATCGGAAGGGAACGGGCCGACTCCCCCCGCGCGAACGCCACAGACATCACGGTGCCCACGATCGCGGCCATCAAGAGCGCGGAGACAATCCGCGCCAGAACCAGTTCCTGGCCCAACACGGCGCCCGTGTACACGAGCGCGAGGATATTCGCGGCCGGCGCCACCCACAAAATAATGAACGCGGGACCGATGGCTCCGCCGCCGAAATAGACCCCAGCGGCAACGGGAATGACGGTGCACGAACAAGCGGCGAGCGCAAAGCTTCCGCCCGCCGCAATCGCGAAGGAGCGAACTCTGTTGGCCGCCTGTCCGAGGTAACGAATTACCGCTTCTTTCGACACAAAACTGACGACGGCGCCCGCCAGGAGAAACGCTGTAACCAGGCACGTTATAGTGTGATAGATGATGTATTCCTGCAAGGACAGGAAACCGCCCTGCGCAAGGGTCCATATCGTTTGCATAGCGAAACCCCACGAGTCTGCGAGCCGGGAGCGGCGTTTATTGTTGCTTATTTGGTATAATTGCCAAACAATGCTCCAAAAAAACTATTCAACTCTTCCCACCGCTTCACGAGCGGACGACAGGAGGATTTGATCGGCACAGTCGAACATAGTCCGTGCCCAGGGGTGACGAAGACGGTAGAACACCATGAGCCCGCGCTTCTCGTCGGTTACGACACCGGCGTTCTTGAGGACTGTCAGATGCTTCGAGACGGTTGACGTATCCGCGCCGATGAGTGCCGTCAACTCACATACGCAGCGTTCGCCTTTGGCTAGTTCGTCGACAATGAACAGGCGGGTGGGATGGGCCAACGCTTTTATGACCTTGGCGCGGGCCTTGTAACGCGCCTGCACACGAGCGTCCATGACGACCTCCGTAATGATTGCCTATTTGGTATTTTAACCAAATAAATGTCGATTGTCAAGCGCCCGCTTGCTTCAGGAATTCCCACGTCCATACGCGCGCCACCACCGGAAAGGCTTTGCGCGGTCAAGAAACCCAATCGAGAAGAACCAACTTCATGCGTGGCGGTGATGATGCTTGCGGTGGTGATGATGGTGGTGGTGGTGACGGCGCCTGTGTTTGGGCGAACGGCCGAATTGGTTGAACTGAATCCGTTGCGCGGCGCGGGCCATGCGGCGCGCGGACAGTACAAGCCCCAATCCGGACACGAAAAGGAGACCGGCAACAAGCGCGGGCAGATACGACAACCCCGCGGGCAAAAAATGGACGGGATTGCTCGGGTCGTAGGCGATATCAATGACGAACTTTGATTCGTCTTTCGGAGCGCCGCGAATGGGTCCGGAGTACAGCCGGGCGAATATCTCGGCTTCGCGGGCAAACCGAAGGCGGTATCGGTCGCGGTCAAGACGCTCCACGTCGGCCTTGGCACGTTCGCCGCCGAAATCGAGGACGAGCGTTTCCATAAGGTTATTGGACTGTGCGACGCCAATCGCGGATCCGACCAGGACAATTCCCCCGGCGACCATCGCAAGAAGCAGCCGGTTCTTGATCAGGTAATCGAGAAGGGGAGATCGTTCCATGGGATTGGATGAACTCCTGTCGCTTTCGTGTGTCGCGATCCGGCACCTCGCGACCGTTCAGCCCAAATGCGAGTCAGGTTGGCAAGTCAGCCTCTGTTCAGCGAACCGGTTGTGCCGTCCCAATCCGCTGGACATCGTGACACGCTGAATCCGTCCTTCAACAGGATGCGCGGTTTTCGACGGTTGCGTGCGTTTCACAGACTTCACTCAACTACAAGCATACCATAAATTTCTTGCAAGAGGGTACGCGCAGTGGAATTATTCTCAGTTTGGCGTGAGTGTGATGGCTGGTAATGGATACCGGCGCTGATCATAACTCATTTTAATTGATTGAGTTATCGAATGCCGGGATGGGGGCAGGTCTAGGGACTCACTCACGACGCGACCCGCTCGATGATGGTCGCCGTGGCCATGCCGTGCCCGATGCACATGGTCTGCAGGCCATAGCGGGCGCCGGTCCGTTCGAGTTCGTGGACGAGCTTGGTCATCAGGATTGCGCCGGTCGCCCCGAGGGGGTGGCCCATCGCAATTGCGCCCCCGTTCGGGTTCACGCGTTTCATGTCGGGTTTGATCTCCTTCGCCCACGCAAGCACGACGCTTGCGAAGGCCTCATTAATCTCGATCACGTCGATGTCGCTGATTGTGAGCCCCGTTTTCTCGAGCACTTTTTGCGTGGCGGGGATGGGGCCGGTGAGCGTGAGATCGGGGTCACTCCCGACGACGACCCGGGCAACGATCCGGGCGCGTTTTTTCAGGCCGAGCTTGTCCGCCTTTTCGGGCGAAGCGAGCAGTACGGCGCCTGCACCGTCAGAGATCTGGCTGGAATTGGCGGCGGTGATCACGCCATTCTCCTTAAAGACCGTGGGAAGCGACAACATTTTCTCAATATTCGGATTTCCGCGGATGCCTTCGTCCTTGTCCACAATCTTCGTGGCGCCATTGGTCGGCACTTCGACCGGCATGATCTGCGATTTGAAGTAGCCTTTTTCGGTGGCGTTGGCAGCGCGAATGTGACTCTCGGCGGAGAACTCATCAAGTTCACGGCGCGAGAGGTTCCACTTCTCGGCGAGTTTTTCCGCGCAGATGCCCATGGGCGAAAGCGGGTACGGGTAGGTAGACAGAAACTCGTC
>BTUX01000352.1:0-3766 GCA_045863315.1 Candidatus Hydrogenedentota bacterium
TTCTTGTCACGGCGTGCGCGGGATTCGCGGTAGGCGCAAGCGCGCCCATCTTCACCGCATGGCGCGCGCGCGAATCGGCGAGTACGTTCCTTAATCACGCGCTGGCCACGGCCTACCCCACAATCGGCGACGCGTGGCCGAAATTCGGTTTCTGGTGGGAAATTCGTGGCCAGTTCTCCTGGCCCGTGTTGGCGATCGCGTGCCTTTCCCTTGCCCTGTTCTTCGCGCCCCGGCACCGCGGCCCGGTGGTGTTATGGGGGCTCCTCTTTCTTGCGATGGGGCCGTTCCTGCCGGCACTGACCAACCAGCAGACATCGGCGTATGTGCTGCGTGACGCATCCGGGCCCAAAGCAATTGCCGCGGCGGCGATCTGCCTGGTTTCAACGTGGTTCTGCGCCGCCGTGTACCACGAGTGGGCAGAGCGGACCAGGCGCCGTCGCGCGCAGTTGGCGATTGTGGGCGCATCCGTCGTCGCGATTGCGGTATCGCAGTGGCAGCCGCTTCCCGTGCGCGAGCGAGGGCTGGCTGTTCGAATCGCTTCGGACTTGCTGGACGACTGCGAGCAAGGCGCAATACTCGTCGTGGGCGACGAACGGACGCACTCGTTGTTGCGCACTCTCCAGGTCGCCCGCGGCCATCGGCCGGATATCACGATTGTCGATCAACGGGCGCTGGAGGTGGACGGTATGCGGGCGCGCCTGGCGGCCGACTCCACGGCAAGCCTCCGCATCAATCCGCTGTTTCCGCCCATTGACGCAGCGGAGCGGTGGCCCGCCGAACGTCCCCGCGAATCCCTCGTCCTCATGGATCGCCTTCGCAGGGGCACGGCCCGAATGCCCGACATGCGCGATCTTTTGTTATGGGAATTCGTACGCGACAATTTCCGGTTTCGCCCGATTCATTTCGCCGGCGTCACCACCCCGTGGTTGACGGCGCGCGCACAGACGCACGGCGTCACGCTCCGCTATCCTCGCGCCGCCCCGACGGCCGCTCGATCGTTTCAGGCCCTTCAGTCCGCGCAGCCGGACGCCTCACGCGGGCCCGACGCGGAACTTTCGGGACTCGCCGTGGCGCTGCTCGTGCCGGTGGCGGAGGCGCACCGGCGACAGAACGATCTGGATGAGGCGGAGCGCGTCGCCTCGCTCGCAAGACAATTCGGCGCGGACAGGGCGCCGGCGTGGCTCGTGTCCGCCCGGACGGCGGCACGGCGCGGACAACGCGACAAGGCGCTCGCTTTTGCTGAGAGATACCTTCAAGTCACCACGGACCGCGCCGGTTCGGAACAGTTGACCGCCCTGATCCAGGAAGACCTCCGGCGCAACGCGGTAGCGGCCGAATTTGAGACGATCGATATTGATTTCGAAACCGGCTCCGCGGAGTTCTTCCGCCGAAAACAGCTAGCCGCCGAACTTTGGGACCTCGAGGAATTGCGGGTGCTCTTGGGCGGATACGCGCGTACGATGGAAGGAGCGCCGCCGCGCATCGAAGATTTGTATGAGTCCGCCGCCATTCTAGTTCAATTGGGCGAATTCGAGCGGGCCCGGGAACGGCTACGCGAAGCCATCGGCATTGACGTGCGCGCCGTGTGGCGGCGCATGCAGACCGATGGAAGGTTTGCGTTGCTGCGGGTCGATTCTTCCGGGTTGTCTCCCGCCGTGCATGGCTGAAACCGCGGGCCGATCAAGACCCGAGCAACCTTGTTCACGTCCGTTTGTGGGGGGCGGCGGTTTAACGTAGTATAAAAAGGTGGGGGCTGCAGCGCTCAGGAATTGGGAATACCGTCCATGTCAATCTTTAGCTGGTACTGGAACGAACTGCTTGGAAGGCAGATCCTGGTCCGCCTGTTCGATCTCGCGGAGTTCTACCCGCAGGAACCGTGGATTACGCTTTCCAAGATTGTTCTGACGCTGCTTCTGTTGGCGATTCTGCTCGGCATCCTCCGGCGCGCCCAAAAAACAGTCCGCAAGATGTTTCGTCGCGATTCACTCGTTGACCCCTCGGAGGCGCGGGCGTTGAAGGGCGGCGACGCGTTCCAGCAGACGCTAATGGCGGCGCGCGACCTCGACGCGACCATCGCCCCGCTGAAGAAAGCGAAGAACTATCAGCGCATGGGCGAAGTCTACGCCTCGATGAATCGGCACAAGGAAGCGGCAAAATGGCTGCGAAAGGCGGGAAATCGCCACGAGGCCGCGTTGGAGTTGGCCAAAGCAGGTCAAACGCTTAAGGCGGCCAAGATCCTCATGAAGGAAGGGGACTACGCGAACGCCGGCCGTTTTTTCGAGGAGAAGGGCCGGCACAACGACGCGGCGAAGGCGTTCGTCCGGGCGGGGATGCAGTCGCTGGCGGCGGTGAGCTATGCGCGGGCAGGCAACTTCGACGAGGCCGTGGACGCCTACAAGCGCTATTTTGACAACCCGCCGGACACCCAGGAAGCTCAGGTCGCGGCCGCGGACGAATGCTTCAAGATGCTGGATCAGGAGCCGGGCAAGACGAAGATTTCGCCCGCCCAGCGCAAGGAACTGTACCCACGCCTTGCGACGCGGTTTGAACAGGCCAAGCGATACGACCTCGCGGCGCGGATCTTGAAGGAGTCAGGCGAGTTCGTTCGGGCGGGGGAAGTGTTTCTTCTGGGCGGCAAACTCGAGGAGGCGGCCAATTGCATGCGGCAGGCGGGCCGCAACAAGGAGGCCGCGGCGATCGCGGGCCGCTATCATCAGGCGAAGGGAAACTGGAAAGAAGCGGCGGCGGCCTTCGCGCAGGCCGGCGATTTCCTGAATGCGGGTGAGATGTTCGCGCGAGCGTCGGACGCGGTGCGGGCGGCCGAGTGTTTTGAGAAAGGGGGCGAGTTCTATCGCGCGGGCGTCGCCTACGCGCATGCGGCGCGGTTTGAAGCCGCGATCAAGGTGCTGCAGCGGATTCCCGAAAACCACGCAACGTTCGATCAGTCCCGGGGGTTGTTAGGCCGGTGCTTTTATGAGTTACACGAGTACGCGCACTGCGCGGCGGCCTTTGAGAACCATCTGATGGGGAAACGAGTGGATACGTCGAACACCGAGTACTATTACATGTGGGCGCTGGCACTCGAACAATTGGGGAAACTCGACGAATCGCGCGACCTTCTCCTGAAAATCCGGACGGTCAGCGTCGGGTACAAGGACGTATCCACCCGCATCTCGAGCATTTCGTCGCGTATCTCGATGGCCGCCCAAGTCCAGGGCGCGACCGTCTACACACCTGCGCCCGGCAGCGGGGCGGGACAGCGGGCGCAAATGTCCGATGCCGCGACGCAGGTGATGCAGTCGGTCGAATCGAACCTCGGCGGCCGGTACGTGCTGGAAAAGGAGCTGGGACGGGGCGGGATGGGGGTCGTGTATCTCGCCAAGGACACCCAACTGGACCGGCCGGTGGCCTTGAAATTCCTGGGCAACCTCGTGGACAGTTCGGAAGAGTTTCGCCAGCGGTTTGTGCGCGAGGCGCGGACCGCGGCGAAGATTTCGCACCCGAACATCATCGCGATCTACGACATCAGCGCGAGCGTGGGCAAGGCCTACATCGCGATGGAGTACATCGACGGACCGAGCCTGCACAAGTACCTGACGGCCAAAGGCGCGATGAAACCGAAAGAAGCGGTCAACGTCGTTGTTCAGGCGTGTAACGCGCTGTCCGCCATTCACGAGGCGGGAATCATCCACCGGGACATCAAGCCCGACAACATCCTCATTGCCTAGGGGGGGCTCATAAAGCTGACGGACTTCGGTCTCGCGAA
>BTUX01000353.1:0-3728 GCA_045863315.1 Candidatus Hydrogenedentota bacterium
ATCCTGGTCGGGCTTGCGCGTTGCATCGCCATGGTGCTCGTCTGGAACGATCTGGCCAAGGCGGATCGCGATCTCGTAGCGGGGCTGGTCGCCTTCAATGCGGTTTTCCAGGTCCTCTTCTACAGCATGTACGCGTACATCTTTGTCACCATCTTACCGCCGATGGTTGGCATGCCGGGCAGCATCGTGGATGTCGACATCGCGGAGATTGCCCAAAGCGTTTTCATCTACCTTGGAATCCCGTTTGCGGCCGGGGTCATCACGCGGTTCAGCATGCTCGCATGGAAGGGGAGAGAGTGGTACGAACGCGCGTTTGTGCCGCGCATCGCACCCATCACGCTGATCGCGTTGCTCTTCACCATTGTGGTTATGTTCTCGTTCAAAGGAAATCTGATCATCCAGCTTCCGGCCGATGTGGTTCGGGTCGCCGTGCCGCTTACGATCTATTTTGTCGCGATGTTTTTCGTCACGTTTTGGCTATCGCGCCGGATCGGCGCGCCGTACGCGCCTACCGCAACCGTTTCGCTCACCGCGGCCAGCAACGACTTCGAATTGGCGATCGCGGTCGCGGTCGCGGTTTTCGGAATCCATTCCGGCGTTGCCTTCGCGACCGTGATCGGACCCCTTGTCGAGGTCCCGGTCATGCTCGGACTCGTAAACGTCTCGCTCCGGTTGCGCCGTCGATATGGGGGCGGGCCGGCCCCGCGGGAACTTGTCGAAGCGGCGGAATGAGGCAGCGCGCTCGGTTGGGTGGCGGGTCGGCGGTATCGGTCCGTGACTACGAGTCCGAATGGCCGGAATCGTGGTCAAAGTACGCCCGCACGGCCACGACGTCCCGCTCAATCTGTGCAATGAGTTCCTGCACGGACGGGAATTTGAGTTCGTCGCGAAGCCGCTTGTGAAACACGAGTTCGATCTCGCGGCCTTCGATTGACCCGGAGAAATCAAGTAGAAAGGCCTCGATCGTGAGATTCTCGTTTCGGATCGTCGGCGCCACCCCGATGTTGACCGCGGCGCGAAGGCGCTCGTCGTTCAGCACGGCCTCGCACACGTAGACACCCTGGGCGGGTATGGCGCTATGGTGCGGTTGGATGTTCGCGGTTGGAAACCCCAGGGTCGCCCCCACGTGCCGCCCCTTCACGACTTCGCCCACGATCGAGTACGGCCGCCCGAGAAACGCCTGTGCCTTTTCCAGATCGCCCAGCAGCAGCCGCTCCCGAATCAACGTGCTGCTGACCCGCTCGCCGTCCATCAATAAGGGGGCCACTTGTTCGACCTCGAGGCCGAGCGAGGGCGCCATTCGTTCGAGCAGCTCGTAGTCGCCGCGTGCGTCTTTTCCGTATCGAAAGTCGTGTCCGACGATTACGGCTTTGGCGCGGCAGCGCCGGCACACGATGTCCGCGAGGAATTGTTCCGGTTCGAGCGCGGCCACCTGCGCATTGAACCGCAGGATGAACACGACGTCGATGCCGGCCCGCTCGAACAACTGCCACTTCTTTTTGTCGTGGGTGAGCAGGCTGGGCGCGTGCCGCGGCGAGAAGAACTCACGCGGGTGCGGCCGCAAGGTCAGAACGGCCGCGGTTCCGTTCATGGCGCGCGCACGGCGCACGACCGCTTCGAGAATGGCGCGGTGGCCAAGATGGACCCCGTCGAAACTGCCGACCGTCAAGGCGAGATTATCGAAGCGAGAATGGGAATTGGCGATATCTTCCAGGATGCGGATCACCGCTCACAGAGGACCCGCTTGGGTTGGATGCGCACCATGCCGTGTTCGACCTGCACATTTCCAAGCGCCAGCAATTCGCCGGTCTCCGATTTGATCTGGATCCATCCCGACGAAATGGGACAGGCGCTTTGCAAGTCCTTCGGATCGATCGTATTGCCGTCCGCGACCGCGGCGCGGCTCATGTTTCGCACGCGCACCTCCGGCATCTCCAGCGCCTCGCCCAGCGGCTGCAGCCGTGCGAACACGTCATCCCGTGACCGAAAGAAATCGACGGGCCTGGCGTCCTGCACCGAGTGCTTGCCGACCCCGGTGCGTCGAAGCGAGGCCAGCGTCGCGCCGCAGCCCAGCGCCTCGCCGACGTCGTAGCACAGGGTGCGCGCATAGGTCCCGCGGCTGCAGCGCAGACGAAAGTCCGCGTCAGGCCGCGCATATCGGATCAGCGTGAATTCCTGGATCGCGATCCTTCGCGGTTCGCGATCGACGACTTCCCCCTTGCGGGCCTTCTTATACAGGCGTTCGCCACCGATCTTCACTGCGCTCACCATCGGTGGCAACTGCATGATCTCACCGGTAAACGAATCGAACACGCTCTGTATCCGGTCCGGCGACAGTTGCGGCACAGGCCGCTCTTCCAGCACCTTGCCGTCCAGATCGTAGGAATCCGTCACGACGCCGAAACGCATCGTCCCTTCGTACACTTTGTCCATCCCCGTTAGGAACTCGGACAAGCGTGTCGCCGGCCCTATGCACAGAATCAGCAGGCCTGTAGCCGCCGGATCCAGCGTGCCCGTGTGGCCTACGCGCCGGATGTGCGCCGCTTTCCGGATGCGGTCCACCACGTCGTGGGAGGTCATGCCCGCGGGTTTGTCTACGAGCAGGATGCCTGTCATAGCGTCAGGCCCATGTGATTGCGAAGGTGCGCGAACACGGAATGCTTCGCTTCCGAAATGGGTTGGGCGAGCGTGGCGCCGGCCGCGGCCGCGTGGCCGCCTCCCCCCCACGCGCGCGCCAGTTCGGCGGCGTTGAAGTCGGACGACGCGCGAAAACTGACCTTGGTCTTGTTGTCCGGTGTTTCGCGGAACAAGATCGCAAGCCGTACGCCCTCGATGTTGCGCAGATAGTTGATCAGCCCATCGGTGTCTTCGTTCAACGCCCCTGTTTCGTCAAGGTCCCTTGCGAAAATTTCCGCGCATGCCACTGCGCCTTTCGCATTGAACTCGATGCGATCGAGTACGCGCCGAAGGAGGCCGTACTTGCCCCGCGACATCGTATCGATCACCCGCGCCGTAACGTCGCGAACGTTGATTCCTGCATCGATCAGGCCCGCGGCGATGCGGTGCGAACGAGCGGTGGTGTTCGAATACCGAAAGCTTCCCGTGTCCGTCGTGAGCGCGGTATACAGGCAATCGGCCGCTTCCTTCGACGGCCGGATGCCCGCTTCTTCGAACAGTTCGTACACCATTTCACCGGACGCCGCGTACTCGGGGTCAATAAATTGCACGCGGCCTTCCGCCGCATCCACGAGATGGTGGTCGATTACCACTACGTTCGCGGATTGTTGCAACAGCGGGCACGCGGCCCCGGTCCGATCGCACGTATGCGCATCGATGATGACGCCGACGTCGAACGGGCCGCGCGCGGCGTCGGGCTTCACGATCCATTCGGCGCCCGCCAGCCACCGGTACACGCGCGGCACGGGATCCTCCAGTACGCAGGTCACGTCCGACTTTCCCATGGCCCGCAGAAGATGGGCCACGCCCAGCAAACTGCCCACGGCGTCGCCGTCCGGGCTTACATGGCTGGTGATGACGAAAGTCGAACTTTCGCGAAACGCTTCTATTACGCGCGCCTTATTGGCCGCCGGAGTCTTCATGATCCCCTTGTTCCGCCCGGATTTCCCGGAACCGTTCCTCGAGCCGGTATACGTCGTCGAGCGTGGTGTCCTCGAAAAAACGGATTTCCGGCGTCACGCGCATCTTGATCCGGCGGCCCACTTCACGGC
>BTUX01000354.1:0-3715 GCA_045863315.1 Candidatus Hydrogenedentota bacterium
GCGGTCGCCAATTCTCCGGCCAGCATTCCATGACCAACGCCACGCCGAGAGACCATTCCCCACCCATTCCCAATGCGGCGACGAAACGGAACAGTCCGAGGTGCCACGGTTCCTGCGCAAAATAACCGAGCCCCGTGAAGATCGAATAGGTAAGAATACTCAGCGACATCGCCCGGACGCGCCCGACCTTGTCGCCCAGCCACCCGAATACCCAGCCGCCCGCGGCCGCGCCGAGCAGAAACAGCGCGGTGATGATCCCCATCCACTGTCCCACGAAGGCCTCGGGGCTGCCGTTCCCGTCGAACATCGTCTGCAGGGCGGGCCGCGCCACAATCGGGAACAGCCCCATTTCGAAGCCATCGAACAACCAACCGAGGAACGCGGCGAGCAGGACGTACAGGTGCTTCGTACCCACCATGTCATCGGATCGATTCACGTGCGTTTTCACCGACATGGCGCACACCTTAACGGTTTTGAAGGAGGATTTCCAGAGCGAATCCGCCTTTCCTGGATGCCTTCATTTGTCTGCCGGGTCGTCCACCGGCTTCGATTGATGACTTTGGCGGTTTCCGGCGGCGTACGACCCCTGATTTGGTTCGGTGCGACCATCGATATTTGAGATCGGGCGGAATGTTTGCGAATCGGCGCCCGGCTGCGATACGCTCGCGTTGCGGATACACCAGTGCGGAGCATAGCCTCATGTCATCGGATTGCCTTTTCTGCCGGATCGCCCGAGGGGAGATTCCATCCACCCCTGTGTACTCCGATGAAGCGTACTACGCGTTCCGTGACATCAATCCTGCCGCCCCGACGCATATCCTCGTCGTTCCGCGCCGCCACGTCGAACGAATTTCCGACGCACAAGACGCCGATGCAGAGATGCTCGGCAGACTGTTTATCACCGCCAACCAGATCGCCCGGAGTGAGAACCTGACGGATTTCCGTTACGTGATCAATTGCGGCCCTCGGGCGGGACAAAGCGTGTACCATATCCACCTCCATCTGCTGGCGGGCCGTGATTTGGATTGGCCGCCAGGCTGACAGCGGCCGGCGGTTCATCTCCTGAACCAGGACAGGGCCTGTGGATGTCCGCACTCGTACCAACACTCAAGATCCGAATTCCGAAATGAGCGCCTGATTCAGGCGTCTGTACGCTCTTCACCGCACCCTATGCGACACATCGATACTCATACCCGACTCTGCGCCGTAATCGGCAGTCCCGTCGCCCATTCCCTTTCGCCGTGCATGCACAATGCGGCCTTCGAGGCGGCCGATCTCAACTACGTGTATGTTGCGTTTTTGGTCGAGGATGTCGCGTCGTGCTTGACCGGCATGCGGTCCATGGCGGGTTTTCGGGGAATGAGCGTCACAATTCCCCACAAGCGGGCGGTCATGCCACATCTCGATGATATCGAGCCGATGGCCAGGCACGTCGGCAGCGTGAACACCATCACGAACGAAAACGGCCGGCTCATCGGATCGACCACCGACGGCCCGGGCACGCTGCGCGCATTTCGGGAAGCCCGCGTCGACCCCGCCGGCAAGCGCGTGTTATTCCTTGGATCGGGCGGCGCCGTGCGCGCGGTCGCGTTTGCGTTCGCCGAGCTGACGAAAGCATCCGCAATCACCATCCTTGGGCGCACGCCTTCGCGGGTAGATGAACTTGTGGCGGACCTGACGGCGGCAGGCGCTTCGCACGTGCAGGGCGGTCCGCTCGCGGGAGAACTCGAGCGCGCCATGCGCGAGCACGACATCGTCATCCAGGGCACCTCCGTAGGCATGAAGCCGGACGACGGCGAAAGCATCGTGCCCGCGCACCTCCTGCGCGGCGATCAGGTGGTCTTCGACATGGTGTATCGACCTCACGAAACGCGGCTGATACGTGACGCCCTTCGGGCCGGATGTACGGTTATCCACGGCATCGAAATGCTCATCCATCAGGCCGCCCTGCAATTCGAACGCTGGACCGGCGTTCCAGCGCCGATCGATGCCATGCGCGCGGCGGTCGCCCGGGCGTTGTCGTGACGGCCCGATGAATATTGTGCTGATAGGCGCGCGCGGATCCGGCAAGTCGGCGGTTTCCTCCGTCATTGGCGCGATCACCGGACGGCCAGTACTCTCGACGGACGCCGAGATCGAACGCCGTTCGGGCTGCACCGTACGCGAGTTGGTTGAGGCGCGCGGTTGGGAAGCGTTCCGACGCATCGAGTCTGATGTGGCCCTCGAGTTCGGCAGGCTCGATAACACCGTCATTGACACGGGCGGCGGCATCGTCTTGCGCGCCGAGAACGTCGCCGCCCTCAAGGCGAAGGGGCGGGTTTTCTGGTTGCGGGCCTCGGTCGACACCATGGCGGGGCGAATTCAGAATGACACGAATCGACCGTCGCTGACGGGCGGCAAGTCGTTCGTCGATGAGATCGCGGAGGTGCTCGAGGTCCGCACGCCGCTGTATGCCGCTGCCGCGGACGGCATCGTTGATACCGACGCACGCACGCCGGAGTCCGTTGCGCGGGAAATCCTTTCTCGACTGGACCATCCCGGGTAGAAGGCCCCGCGGCGACACTCTCGTTTCTCAGGCATGGTCGGCACTCATGTTATACTCCGGTCATCGAGTGGATCTGTTCATAGAGAAATGGGGGCCCCATGCGCGTTCAAACGTTTCTGTCCAAGGTGAATATGGAATCGCTTCAGCAGATGGACGAGCACATCAACGCGTGGCTCAGCCATCACAATGTCGAGCCCAAGATTGTCAAACAATCGTTCGGCTACGAGCGCCCGCGCGACGCCGCCCAACAGGACCCCGTCATTATCGTTACGGTATGGTATTGACGCGTTACGAGTTGCGTCTTCGAGCTATTACACGCGGCGTGGCCGTGCTCCCACTCCTTGCCTGGTCCCTCGTCAAGGGGTTGACACCACGGCAATTTCTCCGCTATTCTTCAATTCGAAATGCCGGATGGCCAAACTGGTAAGGCACCTGGCTCTGGACCAGGGGATTCTAGGTTCGAATCCTAGTCCGGCAACCAAATGCCGATTCAGAGGTGGCGTTCCCGGCCGCCTCTTTCTATGCGGCCCGTTCATCTAGGGGTCTAGGATGCGGGATTCTCAGTCCCGTCACAGGGGTTCGAATCCCCTACGGGCTGCCAATTTTTTTTGGATCGAAGCGAATGTCGCGGACGCGACGCGTGGGAGACACCGGCAATGATCCCCGCTCGGCCCCGATACAGTCTATGGTTCGCATCGGCGTTAATGTTCGCCCTCATTATCACGCCTGGAGTGGCCTTCAGTGGGGTCACCACCCGATGTGTAGCGTCCGGTCTCAGTAAGCCGGTCTCTATCCAATCACCCTCCAAGGACAGGCGCAGGGTCTTCATTGTCGAGAAGGGGACGCAACAGATCCGCATCATCAAGGACGGCGTGCTGCTTGAAAAACCGTTTCTCGACATCCATCACAAAGTAATTGACGGAGTCGCCGAAGGCGGACTGCTTGGGTTGGCGTTCCACCCGAAGTACAGAGACAATGGATTCTTTTTTGTCTACTACACCGACAACGACAATGGGGTCGTGCTCGAGCGGTATAAGGCGAAGAAGAAGAACAAAGCCAGGCGCAAGAGTGGAAAGATTCTGTTCCGATTTCAGAAGGAGGCAACGGTCCACTACGGAGGCATGATTGCATTTGGACCCGACGGATACTTGTATGCGGCCCCCGGCGATG
>BTUX01000355.1:0-3694 GCA_045863315.1 Candidatus Hydrogenedentota bacterium
CAATCGGGTGTCACCTACGAACCGCGCACTTTTTATGAAAAAACAAACCAGCTACAGCGCGTGGCATGCTTAGGGGGGCACTAACGCCTGACCTTCCGGTCAGTTCTTAGTTTTCGTGCGCATCGGCTGGTTGCGGCGCGACCGTGAAGCATTGAAACGTACTGACTGGATTTTATATCTCTTTCCAGACCATGATGATAACAAGGTTGAGGCACGGATTAAGAATCGGCTTGCTGCGGTATACCTTCTGATGGAATACGGTCATATCGGCCAAACTCTTTCGCAGCCCGGTACAGCGTGGCAATGTTCTCAAGCGGCGTTTCGGGCGCGAGATTGTTGCCTTCACGCAAAACGAATCGTCCACCTTTGCGAATTCCCGATTCGAGGATTTCCTGCGCATTAGCATAAATCTGACTAGGTGTACCCGAGCGCATTAACTCAATGTGCGGCCCTCCATAAAATTCTACCTCCGGCCCCAACTCACGCCTAAGACTCGCGAAATCCACGGGAAATCCAGTGTCAAAACTATCGATGCCCACCTCCCGATTCAGAATCGGGAAATGCCTCGACGCGTTGCCGCACATGTGAACACTACCGCCACGTGAGGTCGAACACAGGCCGGCTCTCATACGCTTGTGGCAAGGCAAAACGAACTCCTTGTACATATCCCTTGAAAGCATCTGTACCGCATCGTCGGCAAATCCGAAATACCCCTGCGTCTCGGGTTTGCCCAGATAGCGCCTCCAAGCTCGTATGCGAGCTATTATCGCGTCGGTAACAAAATTGAGTAGTTTATGAACGTATTCTGGATCCTCCACGAAGTCTTCGAGTAGTTCGATCGCGCCTCGAAGATTCACGGCGACAGTCATAGGCCCATCCGTGCCCAATCCTTTGGGCTGGACGTGCCGGACGGGCAATCCGCGGTGGGCATAGGTCTTTGATTTTTCGAGGAAGTACTCATAATACTCTCTTGCCTGGCCCATCAGCCCCTCGAAGGGGTTGGGTATGCCGCGATGCAGAAGCTCTTGCTTAAGCCTCTGGTCGCGCCAACGCGGTTCAGCGACCGGCACTTGCCCCTCGAAGAATACGACAGGACATCCGAACCAAGCCGCCTCGTAGAAATTCTGAAAATCCACATTGACTGTCCACCCGGTCTCCTCCCCGGGCAGTCCCATGGGCGCATCCTGAAGAATGTATAGGCGCTTCCATTCGTCGCAGCGCACCTGAGTTTCGAACATAACGTCCGGGTTTTCAGTGTATGCCCGGAAGTCGACGTTGGGGAAGGGCGCCGCGCGTCCCAGCAAGAAGAACCGGGTATTAGTCCCGATCACGCAGGGTGTGCGGAGCGGCTTGCGTGCTCTATAGGCGTTCCAGACCTCTCGAACTTCTTCGTTGTGTCTTTCGTATTCCAACGTGCTCATTATAGCTCCCCTGCTATGGTGCGGAGATTGATTTTCGACTGACATCATACTAGATCATACCCGCATCCATGCGCATGGCGGTCATGGGAGTCCAACCTACGTACATGTACGGCGCTGCCTTTTCAACGATCCGCGATTCCCTTATTCAGCAAGGTCGGTAAGTCTTTCGGAGGGAGCCGGCTCATTAAAAACATGCGGACGGCCTGCTCTGACGTCATCGCTGCGCCGGGCTATTCGGGCCTACGCCAAGGCGCAGAGGCATCGGCTGGGCGAGATGCTGCGGGCGTTGGACATACCGACGTCGAGTTGATGCCGTCAGTGTAAGCGGCCTGGGCCGACGTTCAAGGACCTGCCTGCGGATCGGGAACCTTGGCAAACGCATCGTGCAAGGATAGTGGTGGGGCGTGCTTGTTCTATGCTCCCCAGTGCTGCACCCATAGCCGTATCAGCTACCTACGTCAGATAACTGAATAGCCTTGGTGATCGACTGATCACGCCTTGTATAAATGATAAGTCTAAGTATACGCATTAACCAAGGGATGGCTTCCTACCCTGATCCAGATCCGGAGAGTGAGGAGGTTGTTTGCATATGAAATGCTCGCGCTATCTCATTCGTGACGCACGCGTCATCCTCGGACCGTCCGGCCTGTCCGGAGGCAGATGCGACATCGAGATTGTCGGCGAGCGGATTACTGATGTGCGGCCCGCCGGAGCGGACACGCCTGCGGATGCAACCGTCATCGAGGGCAAGGGGCTAATCGCCTGCCCGGGGTTTATCGACCTGCACGTCCATGGCGGGATGGGCGCTGACTTCATGGATGCAACCGAGGAAAGTTTTCGGACGATCGGCGCCTACCACGCCGCGGGCGGTACGACGTCCTACTTTCCCACCACGGCCACCGAGTCACCTCAAGCGATCTTCTCCTGCATCGACCAGGCCGCGCGCTGCCGCGAACAAGGCATTGGAGGCGTGGAGATCCTCGGTGTGCACGCCGAAGGCCCTTACATGGCGCCGAGGAAGCACGGTTGCCACGATCCTGGCTTCGTGCGGGAACCTTCGCGCGAGGAGAATCGCGGATATCTCGATCGCGCGCACATTCTGCGGCGCATCACTTGCGCCCCGGAGGTTCCCGGCGTGCTGGCGTTCATCCGCGACGCAAGCCGGGAAGGGATCGTTGTCTCCGGCGGGCACAGCGACGCCACGTTCGTGCAGACGCTCCAGGCCATCGAATGCGGCATGAGCATGATCACCCATCTCTACTCGGCCATGTCGACCATCACGAAAGACGGCCCTTTCCGCGTGGCCGGCATGCTAGAGGCGGCATTGCTGGACGACCGCTTGGCGACGGAGGTTATCGCCGATCTTCGTCATGCGCCCAAAGAGCTGTTGCTGCTGGCGCTGAAGACCAAGGCGAAGGACACCGTCTGCTTCACCACCGACGCCATGCGAGGTGCGGGGATGGCGGACGGCGTTTACACCTTCGGGTCGCAACGAGGAACGAAAGCGGTGGTCGAAGGCGGCGTGGCTCGAAACCTCGACAACACGGGGTTCGCCAGTTCCACTGTCCGGATGATCGATCTCGTGCGCAATGGAGTCGAGGCCCTGGGGCTGAACCTCGAAGCGTCCGTCCGACGGGCAAGCCTTGTCCCCGCGCGGATCGCGGACGCAGACCGCCGTAAGGGCACGCTGGAAGCCGGAAAGGATGCCGACATCGTCTTGCTTGCGGAACATCCGCGCCTGGAAGTGCGCTTGACCATGGCCCGGGGCAAAATGATCGCGCAAGCTTTGGTATAAGACGATGAACGTGCTGAACGGTCTGCCCAAGAAATTGCAGCCTTCGGCCAAGGAGAAATTGCATCAGATCTGGATGGCCGAGACGCGCAAGGATGCGCAGGCAGCGTTCGATGCGTTCGTGAACGCGTATCGGGCCAAGCATCCCAAGGCGGTCGAGTGTCTGCTCAAGGACCAAGACGCGCTGTTGGCGTTTTACGATTTCCCCGCCGAGCATTGGGCGCATTTGCAGACGACGAACCCGATCGAGTCCACTTTCGTCACGGTGCGGCTGCGGACCCATAAGACCAAAGGCTGCGGCACGCGCCAAGCCACGCTGGCCATGGTGTTCAAGCTTGCTCAGGTTGCCGAGAAGCGCTGGCGGAAGTTAAACGGCCACAAGCTGCTGGAAGACGTGATTCGAGGCATCCGTTTCGTGGACGGCATCAAGGAAATCGCCGGATGATTCTCCTCTCACCATCCACAACTTTTTTTAAATGCT
>BTUX01000356.1:0-3674 GCA_045863315.1 Candidatus Hydrogenedentota bacterium
GGCCGACTTCTCCTGTTCGGCGATCTCCATCGGGGCTGATTGCCGCCCGTTACTCCCTCTTCGCCTGAATCGCCTCGCGCAGTTCATTCAAACTGGGCAAGTCCTTTTCCGGTTCCTCGAAATACGATTCAATCCAGGACAGGACGGTTTCAACGACGTGGCCGCGCCAGCGTTCGGCTGGCCGGGACAACTCATCGCGCAGGTATTGAACGTCGCGAAGGAGACACTTGCGCTCCTCGCCGTCGAGCGGAGAGAAATCCGCTTCTTGGACCAGGCGTTCGACAAGGAGGGGAACACTCGCAAACGCTTCCTCCGTTTCCCCCGGCTCGGGCGGAAAAGTCAGGTTGAATTGGAACCGGTCCTCGACGAGGTCGATACCTTTGGCGGTGATGCGGCACGCGGCGAACCAAGGTGGGTTGTAGCCGATCATCAGTTCCACATACCCCTTGTCGCCGAGGTAGTGGATGTTCGCCAGGAGTTCTTCGCGCTGGACGGTGCCGTCTTCGAGAACGGCTTCCGGTGTCAGCATCTCGAGGGGGTCTTTGAGGTAGCGCTCATACAGGATGGTCAAGAGCCGGCGGCGGACGGACTTGGGATGACTGGTCATGATACAGACATTATAGCAGCGCGATTGATGCGCCAAAAGGCGAATTACATGCGCGTCATTCATGCGGTTGACTCAGTGGGGGCCGGGTGCTAGCATTTCTCGACGGTCCTTGAGCCCTGCTCTGCGGTCAACCCTGGACACGCTCGCGTTACCCTGAACCGATAACCGTTAGTGGAGGAGATTTTCCATGCGTGTATTCGAAGACAACAGTTTCAGCATCGGAAATACACCCCTGATACAACTGCGCAAGCTGGGTGCGGGCCTGAAAGCCAAGATTTACGGCAAGATCGAGGGCCGCAACCCGGCCTACTCCGTCAAGTGCAGAATCGGCGCGGCCATGATTTGGGACGCGGAGAAGCGGGGCGTGTTAAAACCCGGCGGAACGATCATCGAGCCGACCTCCGGAAACACGGGAATTGCCCTGGCATTTGTGGCGGCGGCGCGCGGGTATAAGCTGATCCTCACCATGCCGGAGACGATGAGTCTCGAGCGGCGGATGATGCTGAAGGCATTCGGGGCGCAATTGATCCTGACGCCCGGCGAGAAGGGGATGCCCGGCGCCATTGCCGAAGCCGAGCGCATCGCCCAGGAGCACCCGGAATACTTCATTCCACAGCAATTCAAGAACCCGGCCAACCCTGAGATTCACTTTAAGACAACCGGACCGGAAATCTGGAACGACACCGACGGCGGAATGGACGTGCTGGTGTCCGGCGTAGGGACGGGCGGAACGATCACAGGTGTGTCGAAGTATTTCAAGAACGAGAAGGGAAAGAAGATACTGAGCGTCGCGGTCGAACCGGCGGCGTCGCCCGTGCTGTCCGGCGGTAAACCGGGGCCACACAAGATCCAGGGGATCGGGGCGGGTTTCAAGCCCGACGTGCTCGATATGAGCCTTGTTGACCGAGTCGAGCAGATATCAAACGAAGAAGCCTTCGAAACGGCGCGCCGACTGACGCGAGAGGAAGGCATCATTTCCGGTATCAGTTGCGGGGCCGCGGCCGCGGTCGCGTTGCGGCTGGCCGCGCAGGATGAATTCGAGGGTAAGACGATTGTCGCCATCCTTCCCGACTCGGGCGAGCGCTACCTGTCTACTCCGTTGTTCGAAGTGTAACGCCGTGGTTCCGCGGGGATCCGAAGCGATCGCCGCGGGGCGGCGGTCGTCAACGCGTTCTAGGTTCGTGCATGGGCGGACATCGGCTTCGCCCATGCACCGTTATGAGGAAGGAACCCGAGGATGGCAGAAGTAACCTACAAGTTGGGCACGCTCGCATTGCACGGAGGACAGGCGCCGGATCCCGCGACCAACGCCCGCGCGGTCCCGATCTACCAGACCACCTCGTACGTGTTTCATGATACCGATCACGCCGCACGCCTCTTTGCCTTGCAGGAATTCGGCAACATCTACACCCGTATCATGAATCCGACCGTGGACGTGTTCGAGAAGCGCATGGCGGCGTTAGAGGGCGGCGTGGGCGCCCTCGCGACATCGTCCGGCTCGGCCGCCATTACGCTCGCGTCGCTCAATATCTGCAAGGCCGGCCAGAACATCGTTTCGTCGCAGACGCTTTACGGCGGCACCTACAATCTTTTCGCGCACACGTTCAAAGACCTCGGCATCGAAGTGCGTTTCGTCGATGCAAGCGATCCGAAAAACTTCGAGAAGCAGATCGACGACAAGACCCGGTTCCTGTTCATCGAATCCATTGGGAATCCCGCGAACGATATTGTCGATTTTGAGACCATCGCGCAGGTTGCCCATAATCACGGCATTCCGCTGATGGTCGACAACACCGTGACCTCTCCCCTCTTGTTTCGACCGTTTGACCACGGCGCCGACATCTCCGTCCATTCGGCGACGAAGATCATCGGCGGGCACGGAACGTCGATCGGCGGAGTGATCGTGGACAGCGGACGGTTCGACTGGAACAACGGCAAATTTCCAGAGCTGACGGAGCCCAGCGAGAGTTATCACGGCATGAAGTTTTACGAGGCGTTCAAACCCATCGGCAACATATCGTACATCCTGAAAGCCCGTGTGACGATGCTGCGCGACATGGGGCCCTGTATGTCGCCGTTTAACGCATTTCTATTTCTCATGGGCCTTGAGACGCTACACCTTCGCGCACCGCGCCATTGCGAAAACGCGCTGGCCGTGGCGAAGCACCTTGAGGCCCACCCGCAGGTCGAGTGGGTCAACTATCCAGGGTTGAAAAGCCACCGAGATTATGCGCGCGCTATGAAGTACCTGCCCAAGGGGCAGGGGGCCATCATGACGTTTGGAATCAAAGGCGGATACGAAGCGGGCGTGAAGTTCATAAACAGTGTGCGGCTCGCTTCACACCTTGCCAACGTGCTCGATGCCAAGACGCTTGTGATCCACCCATCGTCGACGACGCACCAGCAACTCGGCCCCGAGGAACAGAAAGCGGCGGGCGTGACCCCGAACATGGTGCGCATATCCGTGGGATTGGAAGACATTGAAGACATTCTGGCCGACATTGATCAGGCGCTCGGGGCGACGAGGTCCTGACCGTACGGCAATAATCCGCGAATCCATGCGGGGACAGTAGGAATGCCAGAAGAAAGTTCTGTTGGCATCGTCCAGACGCAGTATTTCACGTTTGCGGAGCCGCCGAACGAACTGGAACTTGCGTGCGGCCGCAAGTTGGGGCCGATTACGTTGGCATACGAGACGTACGGCGAGTTGAACGACGACAAATCGAACGCCATCCTCATACTCCACGCCCTGTCCGGCGACGCCCATGCGGCGGGATTCCACGCCGACACCGACACCAAGCCGGGGTGGTGGGACAATATGATCGGGCCCGGCAAGGGCTTCGATACGAATAAGTACTTTGTAATCTGTTCGAACGTGATTGGAGGTTGCCAGGGGTCTACCGGGCCGTCATCCATTAATCCGGCAACCGGCAAGCCATACGGTCTGACCTTTCCGATTATCACGATCGGCGACATGGTGAATGCGCAGAAGCATCTCATCGAACATCTGGGAATTCGGCAACTGCTCTGCGTCGCCGGGGGTTCAATGGGCGGCATGCAGGCGCTG
>BTUX01000357.1:0-3645 GCA_045863315.1 Candidatus Hydrogenedentota bacterium
GGCGAGAAATGCTCAGGAGATAGGATAGAAGTCAATCGGGTGAGGATTTTTCACACCGACAGCCCGTTTTCCCTGTCGCTGCATAAAGATATCTGCCGCACGAAGTTGTATCCTTCCTTGCCCGCGAGTGTGAAAAATCCGGGTTAGAGCCCCTCGGGATACGGCATGGCTGGATTTACCGCCGATTCCAGCGGATGGACGATGCCCGAAATGTCCAGGTGCGTGGAATTCGTGTGCAGTACTTTTCCGTTCCGCGTGTGGCCTCCTATTGTGTTATTCCGAACGAACGTAATCGAGTCATTCGGAACGAACGCAGCAATGTCATTCCGAACGAACGTGAGGAATCTGGATCGGTAGGCGCCCAGTCTCGACGAAGGGACGGCGGCTGCCGGTCTGGTTAAGTTGCCATGGACGTTCTCAGCGCAGAACGGCACAACGATTGACAACGTCCTACGTCTACAACTGCGCCGCGTTTCGCTTTCGCAGTTCCTGCACGGCGAGGCGGACGTCCTGCGCGCGATCCTTGGGCACCACAAGGACTGCATCACGCGTCACTACGACGACAAGATTGTCGGCGCCGACCACGCTCACGGCCATCTCATCCGGCCCGGGTTCGTTGTACACAATGCAGTTGTTGGACTCCACCACAACAGGACTGCCCAGCAGTACATTCCCGCGGTCGTCTTTCGCATGAGACCGATCGAGCGCAGGCCAGGCGCCGACGTCGTCCCACGGGAAGTCCGCGCGGGCCATCACGACGTGCCGGGCTTTTTCCATCAGCGCGTAGTCGATCGAAATATCGTCCAGTGCTTCGAATGTCCTGCGCACCCCGGTCGGGTCGCCGGCGACCATGGCGTCGCGCATGGCCCGCACGGCTTGCGCCAAAACCGGCCGGGCCGCGTCGAGTTCGGCGAGAAATGTTGACAGGCGCCAGAAGAACATCCCGCTGTTCCAGAAGAAGTTTCCCTGTGCGATGAACTGCTCCGCGCGTTCGCGCGAAGGTTTTTCATGAAAAGCGGTGACCGGCCACACCGAGATATCTTCAGTTGGCGCGTTCGCGGCACCGGTTGCGACCTGAATATAGCCGTAACCGGTCTCCGGCCGCGTGGGGACCACGCCCAGTGTGGCGAGCACCTCGTTGCGTTCGGCGGCGTTGAGCGCGGCGTCCACCGTCTTACAGAACAGCGCCGGTTCCCCGATATGGTGGTCCGCCGTCGTAACGGCCATGCTGATGGCCTCGCCTTCGCCCCCGTACTTGGCGAGGAGCGCGGCGGCCGCGTACGCGAGCGCGCCGGACGTATTGCGTTTGCAAGGTTCGGCGAGGACGTTGCCGGCAGGCACGCCGGTGCCTGCGTTTCGAATCGGATTCACGAGGTGCTCGCCTGTGATTATATAAACGTGATCGGCCGAAATGAGCGGAGCAATGCGCAGAACGGCTTCCTCGAGCATGCTGTGCGTTTCACTTGTGAGCGTAAGCAATTGTTTTGGGCGGTCCTTGCGGGACAGGGGCCAGAAACGCTCGCCCGAGCCTCCCGCCAGGATCACGGCCACGCGTTGGATCGTGGTACTGCTCATTCATCTACTCCTTGCTGGTGATTGGCGCCCGCGGCGCAGAAAATCTTAGTCGAAGCCGTACCGGGGTTAAAGGCGCACGGGTACCTCGGCGCCGGAACGGTTCATCGCTCCGGATGGTGGGTAAGGACGATCATCGACTTCGGCTTCGCAACAATGGAGCTTCCCGGGAGGATGCGCGGCGCGGAGTTCGCGTCGAGAAGGTCGTTGGGTGCGGCGTTCACGGTGTTCAGTCGGACCCGCCAGGGGAGCTCCGGCAGCTTGAACGTCAATACCTCGAGAGAAGGATTGAAAATGAGGTACATGTCCACGCCGCCGTTTTCGCTGCCGTTGATGAGGCATGCGAGCGACTTGTCGTCTGGCGACCACGTCTGCGCTTTGCCCTCGGCGCAATACCACAAAAGGTCGGCGTGCGAGCCGGGTTTCGCGGGTTTGCCGGTGAAATAAGTGCGTCTCGACAATACCGGGTTTTCTTTGCGGAAACCGATTATGCGCTTGCAGAACGAGAATAACTCGCGGTTTGTTTCCAGCATGGACCAGTCCAGCCAGGAAATCTCATTGTCCTGGCAATATGCGTTGTTGTTGCCGCGCTGTGTGCGGCCGAATTCGTCCCCGCTGAGGAGCATCGGCACACCCAGCGAAAGAAACAGCGTGGCAAGATAGTTCTTCTGCATACGCAGCCGCAATGCGTTGATTGATGCGTCGTCGGTTTCGCCCTCCGTGCCGCAATTCCAACTGAAGTTCTCGTTGAGTCCGTCGCGATTGTCTTCGCCATTGTCTTCATTGTGCTTGGTGTTGTAGGAAACGAGGTCCCGCAAGGTGAACCCATCGTGCGCCGTCACAAAGTTGATGCTGTGGAGGGGCGTGCGTCCGTCGTCGCCATACAAATCCTGGCTGCCGGTAATGCGCAGGGCGAAATCGCCCTTGGCGCCCTTGTCGCCGCGCCAGAACCGGCGGACGTCGTCTCGGTAACGGGCATTCCACTCGGCCCACGCTTCTCCTCCAAATGCGCCGACGAGATAGCCGCCGGCGAGGTCCCACGGTTCGGCGATGAGTTTGACTTCGCGTAGGATGGGGTCCTCCGTGATCTGTTCGATGAGCGGCCCCTCGTGCTGCAAATGCCCCCAACGATCGCGTCGGAGCACTGAGGCGAGATCAAAGCGGAAGCCGTCGACATGCATGTCGGTGACCCAGTACCGTAGTGAATCCAGTATCAGATCGCGCACGACGGGATGATTGCAGCGCACTGTGTTTCCACAGCCCGTGAGGTCACGGTCCCGGCCGCGCTCGTCGAGAAGGTAATAGATCGAGTTGTCGATGCCCCGGAAACTCTGGGCCGGTTCCGCGTCGTCTTTTTCGGAAGTGTGGTTGTATACGACATCGAGAATGACCTCGAGCCCGGCCGCGTGGAACGCCGCGATCATCTCGCGGAATTCGCACGTCGCGGCGCCCGGAACTTGCGAGGACGCGAAGCGCTCGTCCGGAGCGAAGAACCCGATCGGGCTGTAACCCCAGTAATTCGTCAGGGGTTCGCCGGTCGTTCCGTTTTTGCGAGGCAGGTTCCGTTCTCCGCATACGTGGACCGGCATCAGTTCGATCGTCGTAACGCCCAAATCTTTAAGATACGGAATCTTTTCGATCAATGCGCGGTAGGTGCCGGCGCGGGCCTCCGTGCGGGCGGAGGGGTGGGCGGTCATGCCCTTGACATGAGCCTCATAGATTATCGTTTCGCTCATCGGAATTCGCGGGCGCCTATCGTGTGCCCAGCCCTCACCGGGTTCGATCACGACACATTTGGCGGCGCGGGTGCTGGGGTCGCCCGTGATGGCGCCCGCGTAGGGATCGAGCAGGTACTGGTCGGTTCTGAATCGGTGGCCCAGTTCCGGGCGGTTGGGTCCGCTCAGCCGGTACAGGTACAGTGCGCCCGGGCCCAAACCTTCAATGAAGATTGTCCAGACATCGCCGAGACGGTGAAGCGATGGGTCAAAACGAAACTCGCACGCCGGCTCGACAGCGGCGGGATGGTCAAACAAGGCGAGCCAGACGTTGACCGCGTGTCGGCTGAAGATTGTG
>BTUX01000358.1:0-3644 GCA_045863315.1 Candidatus Hydrogenedentota bacterium
ATAGAAGTCAATCGGGTGAGGATTTTTCACACCAACAGCCCGTTTTCCCTGTCGCTGCATAAAGGTATGTGCCGCACGAAGTTGTATCCTTCATTGCCCGCGGGTGTGAAAAATCCGGGATAGGCTATTGAAGCTCGCCGAGCAACGCGTTAGGCCTCGCCCACCGTACCCGTGCCGCAAACACGCGACCTGCCGCTCCGCGTCGTTCGGCCTCCCCGAACATTCCCTCGGCATCGGTAACCCACGACTCGTTCGCCGTGACGGCCGCCGTACCAAAGTTCCCGTAGGTTGCGCCGTGGTCCGGCATTAGAATTCTTTCCGTCGAACGAATGACGTGCAGCTTCTCCGGGTCGACCTGTGCAATGAACAGCGGCGCCCGGTGCCGGAACACATGGTCGTTGTTCGCCCCGCGCCGTGTGTAGCACAGATACAACCCATCGCTGTGCGTGAGCCAGTGCTGTTGCGTGTTGTAGCTTCCCAAATCCTCGCCGTCGTCGAATGTCCAGGGTTGAATGGGACCAAAATGCAGTCCATCCTCGCTCGATGTCACGTACCCCTTCACGTCGTTCCGAATGGTCATGAAGTACTTGCCCCGGAACTTCGTCAATGACGGCTCGCAGAGCCCGCGCTCCACGTCCAGCGACAATTCATCCCCGTGCGACACGTACCTAAGATCTTCGCCGTCGAACGCGCACTTCACCACGGTGACCGAATAGCGGTCGGTCTTGAACATCTCCGCGTCGCTGAAATACAGCGGAAGCAGAATGTGCCCGTCGTCCTCGACCAGCCATTGCACGCAGCCCGGCATAACGGTGTAAAACTTTCCCTCGGGGTCCGGCATCTCGAGGATGCGCCACGGCGTCCACACGTTCGATTTCGGGTCGAACGTGTAATAGGCTGCCTCCAGCGAGCGCGCCTTGTCCCGCAGTTGGCCGCCTTCCTTGTTGTACCGCAGCTTGATACCGATGGCGAGGACCTTGCCCGACTTCGCATGCCAGCCCGGCGTCACGTCGCATACTGCGATAATCTCGCCGTCCGGTCCCTGCCGCCACGCCAATTCGGGCCGCTCCTCCGGCCCGCTCCACGTCTTCCCAAGGTCATCCGTACTCATCGAGTACATGCCCGAATAGAAATCGCTGACGACAAGGTGTTTCTGCAGCGTCATAACGATCAGCGGGGCACCGTCCTTTCCCATGCCCGGCACCGCGGCTACCCGCGGGTGAAACCACATCCAGTCGTCTCCGTTGTATTGGACGATCGTTTCGAGTCTGATATCGAAGGAATCCGCCGAAGTCGGCAGGGAGTACCCGCAAAAAGTTGACACGAATATCGCCACACTCACCAATGTGGAGAGTGGTTCCGGAAACCAGAATCTCGAATGCGAAGTCTTCGTCATCGGCGCCTCAAATCTCTTGGCGAGACCTATTGGGACATCGAGCCACCAGAGCAGGAAAACCGCCACGTTGTCATCAACGCGCTCCCAAAAGGACCGCGCCTCGAGGAGCCGCCATCACCTCCCACGGTCTCGCCCGCCGCGACAACGATACTGATGTTCGACAGGATTCGTGCTCCGACCTTCTCACGGCGGTCGGAAAGCGCGGTTACCGAAAAGTCTCACCTTGGGTCTGGAAAATAGTGCGCTTCAATCAGTGCGCAGAAGGTGTGGTAGAGGACAAGGTGCGCTTCCTGTATGGTCTTCACGGTGGTCCCGGGCGCTTTGATCGCGATGTCGGCGAAGGCGGCCAAGTCACCGCCGTGGGGTCCGGTGAGGGAAACGACCGTGCCGCCGAGGGCTTTCATGGTGGACATGGCGAGAAGGCAGTTCCTGGCGTTTCCGGACGTGGAGATTCCGATGAGCACGTCGCCCGGCTTGGCGAGGGCGAGGGTTTCCTGCGCGAAGGCGATGTCGCGCAGGGAGATGTCGTTTTCGGTTGCGGTCTTGAGTGGGCCATTGAAACCGAGAGCGATGGCAGGCAAGCCCGCTTCGAGGTGGCGGCAAAGTTCGTCGCCGTGGGGGTATTGCTTCAGGCGCTCCGCGAAGTCGAGCTTCAAGGGACGCTTCCGCTCGAAACTCTTACAGAGTTCGCCCGCGATGTGCATGGAGTCCGCGTTGCTGCCGCCGTTCCCGCAGATAAGCAGTTTGCCGCCGGCGTTGTAGCAGCGCGTGAGCGCCTCGTGAAGCCCGAGCAGGCTTTCGACGCATCCCGCCAAGTCGGGGCGACGTTCGGTCATGCCGTCGAGGATTTGTTGTTCGATCGCGGAAAGTGTGAGCACAAGGTGAACTCCCGATGCAAACATCCGCCTGCATCCCGGTTTGAATGGGGATGCCGGCGGAACTTTGCACTTCTTTGTCATCCAGTCCAGAACATCATCTTGTTTACACACGCTCCAACGCCCGTGTGAGGGCGAGCAGGAAATCGCGGTTGTCGGCGCTGAGATAGCGCATGGTGCCGCCCATTCGGGCGAAGGATTTGTTGTAGCGCAGATAATAGTCCGGATTGTCCTCGGGAGGCTCGCCCCGGCTCCAGTCCCAATTCGATTTCGCGAGATCGACTACCACCATGAAGTGATTGTCGATGTGTTTGCCCTCCTGAATGGCGACGTTCTGCGCCATCGAGAGCGATTTTTCGAAAATCATCGGCGACATGACAGCGGAGCCGATGGACAAGTACACGCCGCCGTCGAGGTTCGTTACATTCTGCGCGAAGTATAGAAAGTCACGCTGTGCCGCCCGCCCGATAGCAGCACAGTGGTTCATCGGGTGCTCGTAGATGATGTCGTGTCCGATCATGGGGTGTCCAGTGTACGGAACGCCCAGCCGGTATGCCGCGGATTGCAGGCCGTACTTCTTGTAGGGGTGCGGTATGGACATCCACCCCGGCTCGACGTCGAACGCGCGCATGAGTCCCCGCAGATCGATGGCCGAAGCGGCCCGATCGGGGTAGGAATCCATAAAGAACTTGATGTCTTCCTGGAATTCCTTTTCGGTGGGAAATTCAAGCCCCTCTTTTTCGACCATCGCCCCGACGCTTTCGCCGTAGCCCAAGCCCCTGTAGGCCCCAACGGCCAATGCTAGGTTAATATAGAAGCCGGTTTCCTGCCATGTGCCGAACTCGCCGCGATTCACGTTTGCGCGCACGTCCTCGCTGCTGTGCCCCTGAAACGCAAACTCCCAGTCGTGGATAATGGCGGCGCCGTTCGTAGCGAGATGAGTGATCCAACCATCCTCAATGAGCTTGACAAACACCGGAGCGAGCCCGTTTTTGATCGAATGCGCGCCGAACGCCAGCATGCGCGATTTTCCGTCCTCGCGGGCCCTTACAATCCGCTCCGCCGTTTCCCGCACGATGGATTCCCCCCCCACTCCCAGGGCCTTGGGTTCGGCGGTCGCAGGTACATGATCCGTCTCAATGTGGACCTTGTTCTTGCGGTCCTTTAGCGGCTTGAAACGGACCCGCATTCGATCGAAGCGGTCAAAGGGCATCGTGGTCTGAACTCCTCCTAGAACATTCCCCTTGGTCAAGTGTTGATCCTAACACGCCCACAGACGAAAGCAAAGAAGGAGGGCGGTTCTCCCTCGGAACTTGGCATCGAATTCGACCGATAATGTTGAATCTAGCCCGCATTTCTCACCAGTCGCCCCC
>BTUX01000359.1:0-3628 GCA_045863315.1 Candidatus Hydrogenedentota bacterium
GAGCGTCGCACCCGGATTCCGCCATGCACCTTCTTGAACTCACATGCGACGACTTTCGCTGTTTCACCTCCCTGAGGTTTTGTCCCGGGCCGGGCTTGAACGTCATCCACGGCGCGAACGCGCAAGGTAAAACCTCGCTCCTGGAAAGTCTCCTGTATCTTGCAACGTCCAAGAGCCACCGCACTCATCTCGAATCGGACCTCGTGCGCCGCGGCGAGACGACCTTCCGCGTATCGGGCCGGATCGCCCGCGCAGCCCGCGAGGTCCGCATTGAAACGGCCTGGTCGCGCGGCAGCAAGCGCATCCGGATCAACGGCGTCAATCAGCCCCGCGTCAGCGACTTGCTCGGCAAGATCAACGTAGTCTTCTTCTCTCCCGAAGATGTCGACCTCGTCCGCGGCTCGGCCTCGCAACGCCGAACCTTTCTCGACATGGAACTTTCCCAATTGCTCCCGACTTACCTCTACGCCCTTCAACAGTACCGCGACATAGTCCGACAGCGGAATGAACTTCTCCGTCAGCCGAAGCTCGACGAAGCCCAACTCGCCGCCTGGGACACCCAACTCGCCCGACACGGCTCGACCCTGATCCGCGAGCGCCGCGCCTTCCTCGATCAACTCGCGCCCAAGGTCGCCGAATCCTACGCGGGGATCGCCGGCGGCGAATCCTTCTCCATCGCATACAAACCCGACGTTCGCGAAGAAGGCCGCCTACACGAAGCGCTCCTGGCGGCCAGAGTCTCGGACACGCGGCAGGGTCTCACGACCCGCGGTCCGCACCGCGACGACATTGAATTCGTCATTGCGTCCAAGCCGGCCCGCGCCTTCGCCTCGCAAGGCCAGCAGAAAACCGCCGCCCTCGCGCTCAAGATGGCCGAACTGCCGTTGGTGCGCGAACGCATCGGCGAATACCCCATTCTCATGCTCGACGACGTCTTCGCGGAACTGGATTTGCCCCGTTCCCGGCGGCTCGTCGAGACGATACCCGCAGGCGTCCAATGTCTTATCACCACCACCGACACCCATTCGCTGCGCGACTCGCGCCTCAGGGATGCGGCGCACTTCACCGTACGCGAGGGAACACTTCTCGATGAAACAAGGGGCTGAGCAACCTGCGCCTTGCGGCCTCACTCCGCGGTCGTACTCCGTGCGCCGACTCGACCGCGCGCTCGCCTGTATCGCCGTTTCGCTCCTCCCTGTCGCCTCCGCCCAGACTCCAGACCGACCCGACACGTGCTTGACCCCACACCCTCGACGGTACGCCACACCCCACGAAATAACCCGTCTCCGTGCGCTGCGCGCGGAAGGCGTACATGCGCGCATCTGGAAAAACGTCGCTGAATCCGCGGATGGGTGTCTCGAACGAACACCGCGCAGGGAAGGGATCGCGCCCGCTGCAGACGACCCCAATTACGAAAACCTCTACGACCGCCTCTATGCGATGATGATGGACATGGCGATCACCCAGCATCTCGCCTTCGGATCAGTTGCCCAATCACGCCGTGTCGAATTACGATACCCGACTTGACGGGGACCGAATGAAAAAGAACTCACGCAACCGAATCCCCAAGCGGGAGAGCGGCAAGCCGGTCGGAGTCGGCGAGGTGCTGGACTCCCTGAAAAAGACCACGAAACTCGGCCGCCGCCTTCAGGAAGCGCAGATCTGGCAGAACTGGCCGAGTCTCGCCGGACCACGCCTCGCGACCAAGGGGCATCCGGTGTCCGTGCGCGACCGCACACTCTACGTCGAAGCGTACAGTCCGGTATGGATGAACCAGTTCGCGTACCACAAGTATGCGATCATCCGCCGAATCAATCGCATGGCCCAGTGCGAATTGATATCGGACATCTTCATTCAACTTCAGCAAGACGCCTCGGAGAACGAGTGTAGAAAAAGAAAGTAAAAGACCCCGCGGACGACATGCCCCCCGCGCAATCCGAGCCCCTCAGTACAATGCCAGATGCACAGTGTACTTGCTGACGTACATACCACGGCAAAGCGGCGCCTCGATTCCCAAGAGGGCGGACACGGCGGGTTGTCCGGACCCCACTCAACGACGATCCTGCAGTTCACCTTACTTCCATTAGTCTCCAAATTGAACACTCGTTGAACACTCGTCCACTCGGGGTGTCCCTCATGTTGGATCGGCGCGCCACCCCCGAGAAATCAGCCAGCAGGGGCGTTTTTTGCCCGACACAATAGGGGGCGTAGAGATCACGTAACTCGCTCAAAATATTGCGTTTTTGTTGTGTTTTGATAGACCATTTTGATATACTGTCGGCCTACGTGGGAGCACTTCGAAATGTCCGGACCAGACTCCAACATGGACGGTTCTGATTTCGCCCCGAAGGAGTCCGAGGACACTAAGGTAATTCGCATGGCGACAAAGAGTTATGACGCGGGGTCTATTCAGGTACTCGAGGGTCTGTCCGCTGTCCGGATGCGGCCGGCCATGTACATCGGCGACACGGGCGCCCGCGGGCTTCACCATCTCGTCTACGAAGCCGTCGATAACAGCATCGACGAGGCCCTCGCCGGCTACTGCACGAAGGTTCACGTAAAAGTACATATCGACAACAGCATTTCGGTAATTGACGACGGCCGCGGCATCCCCGTCGACAAGCATCCCAAATTCAAGAACAAGACCGCGCTCGAAGTCGTGATGACCATGCTGCACGCGGGCGGCAAGTTCGACAACGAGTCGTACAAGGTTTCCGGCGGCCTGCACGGCGTGGGCATATCCTGCGTGAACGCCCTGTCGGAATGGCTCGAGGTCGAGGTCCGCCGCGACGGGCAAGTCTATTTCATGTCCTTCAAGCGCGGCGAACCCACGGGGCCCCTGGAAGTACGCGGCAAGGCCAAGACCACCGGCACCACGGTGACATTCAAACCCGACCCCGAAATCTTCGAGGAGACCGTCTACAATGCCGCCACCCTGCTGGGCCGGCTGCGCGAACTGGCGTTCCTGAACCGCAACGTCCGCATCACCTTCGAAGACGAACGCACCGACGCCGAACCGATCGTGATGCAGTACAAGGGCGGCATCAGCGAGTTCGTCGAATACCTGAACGAGAACAAGGAAACGCTGAGCCGCAAACCGATTTTCCTGGAAGCCGAAAAAGACCGCGTGCAGGTCGAGGTGTCGCTGCAATACACGACGGCGTACAGCGAGACGATTCTCAGTTTCGCCAACAACATCAACACGCACGAAGGCGGCACGCACCTCAGCGGGTTCAAGACCGCCCTTACGAAGGCCATCAACGATTACGCGAAGCGGAACAACCTGAACAAAAAAGCGGAATCACAGATTTCCGGCGACGACGTGCGCGAGGGCCTCACCGCGGTGATTTCGGTGCGCATCCCGAACCCGCAGTTTGAAGGCCAGACGAAGATGAAGCTGGGCAACAGCGAAGTGCAGGGCATCGTGAATTCCCTCGTGTACGAAGGGCTCCAGACGCACTTCGAAGAAAACCCGACCATGGCCAACCGCATCGTGAACAAAGCCATGGAAGCCGCGCGCGCGCGGGAAGCCGCCCGCAAAGCGCGTGACCTGACCCGCCGCAAAGGCGCGCTCGATTCCATGTCGCTGCCGGGCAAACTCGCCGACTGTTCCGAGAAAGACCCCGCC
>BTUX01000360.1:0-3610 GCA_045863315.1 Candidatus Hydrogenedentota bacterium
CAAACCGACTAGAAAACCGGCGGCGAGCATGGCCCCGTAGGCGTGTATAGGCAGTGGACCGATCCTGAACAAGACTGGGTACATGTGAAACGATAGCCTTCCTTGGAACGTCGGCGTCGTGAACCCTCCAACGCACCGATATTGGATTCGCTACAAAAGGGCAGGTTGGCCCCGCTCGCCCCGGCTACAGGGAGCCCGACTTTTCAATCTTGGACTGGCATTCGACGCAATACCGCGCGGACGGAAAGACTTCGAGCCGCTTGCGGGGAATCTCTTTTTTGCAGCCGTCGCAAATGCCGTATTCGCCTTTCTTGATTCGTTCCAGGGCCGCGGCCACCTCACGAAGCAAGGCGGCTTCCCCGCTGGCGATGCTAAGGGCCGTTTCCCGCTCGAAGTTGTCCGTGCCCACCTCAGCGTAACTCGAGATATCGGGAGTTTGGTCCGTGGCGGGTTGGTACAGCGTGTCCTCTTCGAGTGCGCGAATGCCATGAGACAGGCGGATTTGCTCGTCGATCAGAAGCTTCTCGAATTTCTTCGCGTCTTTCTTGTTCATTCCCTTGCTCATTCCGTCACAACTCCCAGTTGTCTTGCGCAAACGGTACAAATGGCGGGATGTCCAGGGACGCTGCCCACCGACTCTCGAACGTGCCAGCAACGCGTGCATTTCGAACCCGGCGCGAGCGACACGTCCACCAAAATCTTCTCTTCGGTCTCCGAGGCGGCCTCGCTGACCGGTGCGATGCGCGTATGAGACACGATAAACAAGTCTGCAAGTTGGCCGGCGTACTTGTCGAGCACGCGGCCGGTTTCATCATCTCCCGGCGTCAGTTTCAGCGCGGCTTGCAGCGAAGAACCTATCATCTCCGCGCGGCGCGCCTCCTCCAACTGCTTGGACGCCACAGCCCGAACGCGCAAGAGGATATCCCACTCGTTCAGGACGGCGGAGGGAAGGATATACTCTTTTTCCACGGAAGGAAACTGTGTGAGATGGACGCTTTCCGCAACCCGCAAGTGGCGGGGAAGGCATTGCCAGGCCTCGTCCGTCGTGTAAACGAGCACGGGCGCGAGCAACCGCAGCAGGTCGTCCAGAATGTGCGCGAGCGCAGTCTGCGCGGCGCGGCGTTCCCGTGAGTTTTCGGCGAACGTGTAGAGCCGGTCTTTGAGTACGTCAAGGTAAAGCGAACTCATGTCGACGGCACAGAAATTGTGAAGTGCGTGATACACGATGTGGAACTCGTAGTTGGCGTACGCCTTCAACACGCGCGCCTTCACTTCCTGCAACCGGTGCAACGCCCACTTGTCGATGTCCAATAGGTCGGCATACGGCACAGCGGAATCGGGGCCGAAATCGCACAGATTTCCGAGCATGTGCCGGATGGTATTGCGGAACTTGCGATAGGAGTCCTGTTGACGAGTCAAGATTTCATCCGAGATCCGCACATCCTGCCGGTAATTCTCACTCGCCACCCAGAGGCGAACAATGTCCGCACCGTATTTCTTCAATAGCTCGGGAAGCCCCACATAGTTGCCAAGCCGTTTCGACATGGCCTTGCCTTCGGCGTCGACGACGTAGCCATGGGTAAGGACCCCTTTGTACGGAGGCGAGCCCTTGACGGCTATCGACGGAATCAGCGAAAGTTGGAACCAGCCGCGGTGTTGATCGCTGCCTTCCAGGTAGAGGTCGCACGGCCATGTCAAGTCGTGATGGGTCTCGCACACCGCGCGGTGGCTCGCTCCCGAATCGAACCAGACATCCAGAATATCGGTCTCCTGGACAAACTCGGTTTCGCCGGACACCTCGCACTTCGCGCCGGGCGGCACCAGTTGAGACGCCGGCGTGTCAAACCACCGATCAATACCGTCGGCGGCGGACAGTGCGAGTTCTTCGGCACGCTTGAAGCTGTCCGGCGTGGCGTAGACCTCGCCGCTGTTTTTCCCATAGAAAACAGGGATGGGCACGCCCCACGCTCGCTGGCGGCTCAAGCACCAATCGGGGCGCTGCTTCACCATGCTGTAAATGCGCTCTTTCCCCCACTCCGGTATCCACTGGACCTGTTCGATCCCTTTGAGTACACGCTCTCTCAGGCCGTTGTGCTGCATGCTGAGGAACCATTGGGGCGTCGAGCGAAAAATGACCGGGCCGCTGCACCGCCAACAGTGAGGGTAGCTGTGCTGATACGGCTCACTGTGCAAGAGCACACCCGCCTCGTCGAGATCTGCGACTATTCGGTCATTGGCCTTGAACACGTTCATGCCCGCATACGGTCCCGCCTCACCGGTGAATACTCCGCGGTTGTCCACTGGCGAAAAGGGCGAAATATTGTATTTCCGACCGACCACGTAGTCTTCCTGGCCATGGCCAGGGGCCGTGTGGACACAGCCGGTTCCGGCGTCGAGCGTGACGTGGTCGCCCAGAATGATCGGGCACACCTTGTCCTTGAAGATAACGTGACGGTACGTCAGATTCTCGAGTTCGGCACCCAAGAACTTCTTGATAGTCTTCTGATCGGTGATGCCGCAGGTCTCGAGAGCGATTGACGCGAGCAGCGACGCCATGATGAAGGTCTCCCCTCCCACCTTCACGGCGCTGTACTCATATTCGGGGTGGACGCAGATGGCAAGATTGGCGGGCAGAGTCCACGGTGTCGTGGTCCAGATTACATAATAGACCGGTCCCTCGAGACCCGGCACCGGCGATTCAACAGGGAACTTCACGAATATCGAAGGGGACGTCTTGTCCGCGTATTCAACCTCGGCTTCAGCCAGCGCGGTCTCGCAGGACGGACACCAATAGATGGGTTTCAATCCGCGGTAGATGCCGCCGGTCCGGTAGATCTCGGCAAACACCCGGATGATGGTAGCAACGTACTCAGGGCTCAACGTGAGATACGGTTTGTCCCACTCGCCGGTGATTCCGAGCCGCTTGAAATCGTTTCGGTGGATATCAACATATTTCAGCGCAAACTCGCGGCACCGCCGACGGATTTCCGCCTGGCTCATCGACTTGGCGGCATCGCCGAGTTCCGTCGTCACCTTGTGCTCGATCGGCAACCCGTGGCAGTCCCAGCCAGGGACATACGGCGCGTCGTAACCGGACATCTGGCGCGACTTCACCACGAAGTCCTTCAACACCTTGTTCAAGGCATGGCCGGAATGCAGCTCGCCGTTTGCGTACGGGGGGCCGTCGTGGAGCACAAACTTCGGCCGACCCGCCGCGGTCTGCCGCATCTTTCCGTACAGATCCAGTTCCTCCCAGCGCTTCAAGACCTCCGGCTCACGCGCCGTGAGGTTCGCCTTCATGGGGAACGGCGTACGGGGCAGGCGGACGGTATCCTTGTAGTCGATGGGCGCTGCCGCCGACGACTTGGCTTCCGCGGATTTGATTGCATCGGACACGCTGTGGACTCCAAATCAAGGCAAGCACGCTATCATACTATGTGACATGAATCAACTTATGCGCAGCGTTTCTCGGCTGCGAAGCCAGGTTTCCCGGAGGCGATACCAGCATCTTTCCCAGACTCGGGCAAAGTCCAAGTAGCCGACGGCACGCGATACCGGAGTGTTGATTGGCCCGCATTTCTCACCAGTCGCTCCCGATGACGGGAGCGAC
>BTUX01000361.1:0-3505 GCA_045863315.1 Candidatus Hydrogenedentota bacterium
CTACCACGCCAACGTGGGCAGCGTGCGGTATGAAGGTCAAGGACCCCTGCGCGTCGTGTATTTCACAATCCTGCTGACGCACACCCCGCTCGCCGCCGTCATGACGCCTTTTATCCTCGCGGCCGTCTGGTTTGCAATCAAAGGCAGGTTCGATCGACACACGCAAATCACGAAACGGTTATGGCCGGTGTGGATGTACGTGTCGGTGACCGGCGTGTTGGTCTACCTGATGCTGTACGTCCTCCCGCAGACCGCATAACGACGCCATCATCCATGACGCGCCGGCCCCTCCTCGCCGACGAAGCGGTCGACCCCGAGAAAACCGACCGGCAAAGTCGTGGTTCCCTGCGTTGCGAGGTCCGCGAGCACTTCCCCCACGACGGGCGCAAACTTGAACCCGTGTCCGGAGAAGCCGCCGGCAATCACCACATTCCGATACCGGGGGTGAACGTCGATGATGAAATGGTCGTCACTGCTCATCGAGTACATGCAGACGCTGAAACGCTTGCGCGTTGGGGCCAACGTGGGAAAGGTCTCCGCGAGAAATGCCAAGACCTTTTCCTCGTCGCGCCGGTGCAGCGCACGATCCAATTCGTCCGGATCGTCAACGTCTTCGCCGCCGGTATGCTCCGCGACCTTCAGGCCGTCCTCTCCGACAGCGGGGAACCCGTAGAATCCGCCGGCCGGCGTCTCCACGTAAAACCCCGGCATTCTGCCCGCGCGAAAGTCGGCGATGTTTGGGGAGTCATACCACAACTGCACCTTGCGGAGAATGCGCAGGGGGACCTGCAACTCGGCGAATGCCGCCTTGGTCCACGCTCCCGCCGTGATGACCAGTTTCGCGGCGCGCAGCTCGCCTTTCGTTGTTGTCAGCGTGACGCCGTCGTCGTCCGCGCGCCAGGTCTGCACGTCCTCATGGATGCGCACATCGGCGCCGAACCGCTGCGCCATGGCCACGTGCGTCTCCACGCTCGCCTCGACGCGAAGATACCCGCCAACCGGATCCCAATAGACAAGGTGATCGTCCGGAAGACGGAACTGCGGGTAGCGTCGCATTGCCTCGGCCGCGTCGATTCGTTCGTGCGGAATCGCATGCTGGGCATAGCACGATTCCAGCCCCCGCACGAGCGCACAATCCGGCGCACCCGAAAGTATCAGTCCGCTTTGGGTCAGCAATTGCGTCCCGCTTTCGGATTCGAGTTCGCGCCACAACGTGTATGCGCGCTCGACAAGGGGAATGTAACTGGGATGCTCGAAATACGCCTTGCGGATCATCCGTAGCGAGCCGTGCGAACTGCCCATGTCGTGCGCGATGCCGAACTGTTCGACGCCGCAGACGCGCGCCCCGCGCTTTGCGAGGTGATAAAGCGTGGCGCTCCCCATCCCGCCGAGCCCCAGCACGATCACGTCATAGGACATTTTCATCAGGCCTGAGTCCTCCTTTTTTCATCCTAACACACCGTCGGTCCGGCGGGCGCCGGATCACGCGATGTACACGTTGCGCACCGGGACTTCTGTCGCGTATAGTAAGGGCACTGCTGAGGGCAACAAGCCGTTTTGCCCGGTCACGGGGATCCCATCCATGCGGTGTTTTCTACCATATGCGCTTATGTCGTTGATCTGCACCACCGGCGTCTACGCCGATTTGCAGAACATCGAGGTCGGCGGGACCATCCGTATTCGCGGGCGATACTGGTCCAATACATTTACGGACGGTGGCGGCGAGGTCCGAATACCGGATTTTTTTCTTCCCGGCAGGCCGATCGGCGTTCACGGCGTGGTCAGCCGCTTCCGATATGACGATGACTCGAACGCACTGACGTACGTCGAGCAAAACACGAAGTTGCGTGTGAACGCGGACTTCACAAACGAGGTCAATGCCGTCATCGAGTTTGACGATTACGAACGGTGGGGCGGGGGTGATTTCCGGTCGGACTATCTCACGGGGGGCGATTCGCGCGCCAATTCCAGCGACGACGTCGAAATCATCCAGTCGTACATCGAAACCAACGAGGCCTTCGGGCTGCCGCTGCGCATGCGTATCGGCCGCCAGCAGATCAAACTGGGCGATGGCTGGCTCGTCGGGGAGACGCAGAGCGCGGTCGAACAGGCCTTCGATGGCATTCGGTTGACTTACAATACGGGGCCGTTTGCGATCGACGGTTGGTACACGAAGCTGGCGGAAACCGGCGCCGCCGAAGAAGACGGCGATGTCGATTTCTACGGGCTGGCCGCGTCCTACGCCGGACTCGAGGACCACGAATGGACCTTGTACTGGTTGTACCTGCGCGATCCGCGGTCGCTGAACGATACGAACTTTTCCGCCCGCATCGAGTGGATCGAGAATGCACTGGGACTGGACGACTACGATCCCACGCGTCTTCACACGTTCGGTTTGCGTGGGGCGGGGCGGATCGGGCAGGTCGAGTATATCCTGGAACTGGCGTATCAGACGGGAAACGCCGACGCCGTGGGCGCGTTGTTCCGTCCGTTCCTATATGGGGACAACGGCGCCGAGTTCGATTCCTGGGCGGGTGAAATCGAGTTGGGCTACCACTTCGATGTGCGCTGGCAGCCTTACCTCTACCTCCTGGCCACGTATTTTGACGGCGAGGACAACCGCGACTTGTCTTTCGTAGAGTGGGTGAACCCCTTTGACAGACCCGAGGCCAGCGTTTCGTTTAACCGCCTGTTTTCTTCCGTCAAGTATTACGAACTGTTTGACGAAGGACGAAACGCATCCAACTTCAACCAAGTAAAGCTTGGCGTGGCTGTCCAACCGCTCGACAAGATTTCGGGGGACGCGTCGGTCGCCGTGCTGCGGGCCAACGCGGCGTTCGAACATCCGCTGAGCGTCGGCCTAGCCGGTTTTCGCGTGCCTGTGGCGCCTGCCCTTGCATTCCTGTCCGAACCGGCCGACCGGGACATTGGAGTTCTCACCCAACTCGGTATCCGATATCAGTACTCCGAAAACCTCGCTCTTCGGTTGATGTGGCAGCATCTCTTTGCCGCGGACGACGTGGACAAAGGGAACTTCATTCTTTCCAACGGGTTGGAGTTTCTTGGCGGAACCGACAGCGCCGATGCGGATTATTTGAGCTTCGAGACTCGGATCACGTTCTAATCCGGAACTCTCGCCCGCTTGCGGCATCAATTACGTAACCACAACTTACTGTTCGCCTTCCGAAGATTTCAGGAAACCAGACGCCGGGTGCGGGCTAGTTCGCGCGACACGGGCCGGTACAGTAAGTTGACGGCCAAAGCGTCAAAGTGCTAACCTTCTTTGTCTGCCTGCGTTCAGGCAGATAAATCCATTGAAGGAGGTCCCAAAGAAACCATCATGACTGACCACACGACAGAAACCGAAGCTGCGGCTTCACAACCTGTGGGGGCCGTCTCTCCCGCAACAACCTTGGACAATGGCGCGGACCAAGAGCTGACCATGGAGGAGATGGAAGCTCTGTACAACGAGACCATGCAAAACTTCAAGGAAGGTGAAGTGGTG
>BTUX01000362.1:0-3504 GCA_045863315.1 Candidatus Hydrogenedentota bacterium
CCGGCGCCGGATTCACGCGCGAACACAACCAGCGCATCATTCGACCAACAGGAGATGGGGTCGGTTTCGCCGGGAACGGGGGCCACGCCAATATCGAAAGGAGCGTCGGTCAGTGTCGATGTGGTGAAGCTGGAAACTACGGTCAGCGCGATCTCGCCTCGCCGGAATTTTTCGAGTGCGCGGGCCTCGTCGTTCAGTAAGTCCCACGCCGCCAAGCCGTCGACGCCCAAGGACACGAGAAACTCCAGCGCCCGAACCGCTTCATCGGAAAAAAGCCCGCTGGAACCTTCACGCACCACTTCCCCGCCGGCCGACCACAACGACTCCAGGAAGGGCATATATCCAACGGGATAAACGATCGTCGCGGTGTCCGACTCGCCTCGCCCCGACCTCGAGTGCGTCGTCTTCAGTGCCGTCGCCAGTTCAACGAGCTCGGCCCAGTCTCCGGGGGGATCGGGTACCAGCGCCGTGTTGTAGAGCATCACACTGCAAAAGCCGTCGGCGGGAAGTGACACAAGTCGGCCGTCGCACGTATTGGCATCGCGGATATTCTGCGGGAGGTCTTCGATAAACGATGCGGGAAGAATGGAATCGAGGGGAAGTATCCGGCCGGCTTTGTACAGGCGGGCGACCAGACCGCGTTTGACCATCGCCACGTCGGGCAGTGCGTCGGCCGCCAACGCGACGGTCAACTTCTGGACCGCGTACGGCCATTCGCCGATGAATTGCGCATGGATGGTCACCTTGGAGCCGGTGATTTCGATCGGGGTTGTGCGCGGTCCATTTGCGAACGCCGGCGCAATGAGCGGATGACTGTAGTACCAGAATGAGATAGCGTCGGTACCGCCCTTGGGGTGACGCGCCGGTTTCGGTCCGGACGTATCCGCCTCGAGATCCTCCTCGAGAATCCGGTCAATCGCCGCCGCCGCCTGCCGCAACGCTTCACGGGGCTCGAGCGGCGGATCGGACGCCGTGCAGCCGACGAGCATTGGCATGGCAACCGTCAGCACGATGATTGCGCTGTGCCGGAAGCCCCGCACGGAGTCAGGATACCCTCGCTTTGCGGATGTGTGTGCTCCGGATTGAAGTATAGGTGTCGCCAATGGTGTAGCTGCCTGCAAAGCGATTCGAGCGAAACGCTGTCGGGTTGCCTTCCGACGAGCGAAGCGAAGCACGCATGGGCCGGGGTTTCAGGCGCGACGGGGTCGTCCGGCAACCAACATCGACGGCGGACGCGGCGCACGATCCGCGGCATCCTGACCGTGCGCCTGCAATCGCTATCTTGAGACCCTTGCGGTTCAGTGCGCCAGTTTCTTGATCGACTTGACAACCCCGCGTTCTTGGGCCGCGCGTCCGGCGAACGACTGCAACGGGGTTACTTTCCAATGGAGCGTTCCCCACATAGGGATATTCCGCAGGAGTTGATCGAGTTCTTCGTTCGACGCCGCTTCCACGATGAACACCAGCGACCGCTCTCCAACCGGCAGCCCGCCCGCGAGGATCGTCTTTTCGGCCTCCAACTGAACGAGCACGTCAAACGTGGGGAGGACATTGCCCTCCAGCACACGCACCGCCTCGTCCGGCGAGGCGAACCCGGGCCCTTCCGTCGCAATGACAAGGTATTTCATGAATGCCCCTTCCGGCCATCGTCTGTAGGGCGCCTGTCCCCTTCCCTGCATGGAACACCCACGATTGGATTATCCGCAAAGTTCGGGTATAGCGCAATCGGTCGAACGCGCGTCACGGCGTCCTGCGTTGCCAAAGGGCCGGTTTGCCGTTCATTCCGAACTCGAGGGCGTTCCTCCGAAAGTCGCGGATGGGGGATTCTGCGACAGCTTCTGCAGTTCGCCTTCCTTCAGCCATGCCAGGTCCATCCAGCCGATCATCATTTCCTCCCAGGTCTGTTCGCCCCAGCGCACCCGTTTGGACGGATCGGGGTTGTAGGGGTTGTTCGCGGAGTTGTCGAAATGCGCGACCGTCTGGATGCGCGTACCCTTCGGCAGCAGCGCCGGCTCCTCGAGGATGTAGGTGGTCTGCCAGTTGAAATCGTAGTTCGGGACCTTGAGCAGGCAGTCGGTCCGGCCATCGGGATAGCGGATGAGGTACTCGAACGACTTGCCGCGGTAATGCATGTGCGGCGTCATCGCGAACAGCATGGCGTCGCTCGGGAGTATGCTTTCGGCTTCGACGCGGTGATTGGGCTCGTTGGGCGGTATCTCGAATTCGAAATTGACGGTCGTCGCCGTGATGATTTCGTGCTTGGGCGGTTCGTTGGCAAACACGACGCCGAACCGCGACCGATCCACTTCCGTCTTGCCGGTCGGCGTGTAATGCATCTGGAAGATAAGCGTGGCCCCTGCGGGGACTCTCACCGCATAACCTGGCTCAAAGATCGTGGGAATCGTGCCCGGGGCGAACCCGCACAGAAAGCCCCGGCCGATGCGCTGGAACTCGGCGGTTTCCCCGCGGTCCATGCCCGGCGCGCGCATGAAGACGATAATGTGATGGACAACTTTCGGATTACCGGCCATCGCTTCCATCGCCCGGATGTATTTGTCTTCCGTGAAGCCCGTCGGGACCTCGAACTCCTGGTACGGCACCACGCCCGACGGCTGAATCGTCACTTCCCGGGGAATCTCGAAGACCGCGTCCGGCGTCGGGATGCGCCAATCTTCGCTGAACCTGGGCGGCTTCGGCAGATCCGCTTCGTCGCCGAGCGGACGACCGCCATCAACCCACTTGACGATCGTTTCGATTTCCCTGTCGGTCAGGCGGCGATCGTTTTTGAATTTGCCCACACTCGGGTCCGCGTGCCAAGGAGGCATCCGGCGCTCCTGCACAACTTCCTTGATCATCTCGCCCCACCCTTTCGCCTGACGGTAGGTCAGCAGCGAGAACGGCCCGATGCCGCCGGGATGGTGGCAGTCCGCGCAGTGCGTGTGCAGGAGCCGAGAGACCTCTTTCGCGTATGTGATCTCGCCTTGGGTCTGTGCTCCCGCCTGGGCGCTGTCTTGCGCGAAGGCGCTGACCACGGCCACGGCACTCGCGGCAATCGAAAGCGCGGTGACCCGGAATGTACGAACACACGAATTCATTTCGCGAACCTCCGGAGTGGAATTTACCCTTATTCGAGACAGCCTAGTGGAAAACAGTCTATACATTCGGTCGAGATCGGGCAAGAAGAATCTAACCCCTCAATCGCCGGATAACTTGGTGTTTTGGGCGGTGGAGGGCTGGAATCGGCGTAGGAGGCGCGGTTCATTGCGCGCAACAACCGCTCTTGGGAGGCGAAGCGGGACGGTGGGGCTCGGTTGCGGGGCAAATGGCTCGTGCGGAAGGGGCGTAGAGGCTGTTTGGGACGCGCGCGGACACACGTCTCCCGCAGGGGTTCGTGGGATGGCGCGCCATGTTCAGCCGAGGGCGGTCGCGAAGGTGGCGGCGTGCGGATGGCCGCGCGGAAGCTTCAGCCACAGCCGGCGCGCGTGGCGCGTGATGAGGGCCGGC
>BTUX01000363.1:0-3500 GCA_045863315.1 Candidatus Hydrogenedentota bacterium
GCCATCAGCTTGGCCCGCCCCTGCTCGGCCAACACCGTCGTGATCGCGCTCGTCAACGTCGTCTTGCCGTGGTCCACGTGTCCTATCGTTCCAATGTTCACGTGCGGCTTCTTGCGCTCGAACTTTTCCTTCGCCATGATCCTCTCCTCAACGCTCCAACCCGCGGCGCTGCGGCCGCCGAACTTCTCGATCTGCCTAGGTGAACCGGAATGAACTTCCGGATTTTTCCATGATTTCGTTTGCGATGCTGGGCGGCACCGGCTCGTACTTGGCGAACTCCATGCTGAACGAGGCGCGCCCCTGCGTGCGGGACCGCAGATCGTTTGCATAGCCGAACATGTCCGCCAGGGGGACGTGCGCAAATATCTTTCGCGAGTTGCCCTGCTGCTCCATCGTCTCGAGTTGGCCGCGGCGCCCGTTGAAGTCGCTGATGACTTCGCCCGTGTATTCGTCGGGGCACACGACTTCGACTTTCATGACCGGTTCGATGAGAACGGGCCGGGCCTTGGGCACCGCGGCTTTCACGGCGATGGACGCGGCGGTCTGGAAGGCCATTTCGGACGAATCCACTTCGTGGTAGCTGCCGTCCAACAACGACACCTTCACATTCACCATCGGATAGCCGGCAACGATGCCCGACTCGAGCGCCTCGCGGGCGCCGCGCTCGACGGCGTTGAAATACTCCTTGGGCACGACACCCCCGACGCTCAGGTTCTCGAACTCGAACACTTTGCCGTTCTCGGAGGGTTCGACGCGCAATACCACGTCGCCGTATTGACCGCGGCCGCCGCTCTGCCGAATCAGCTTGCCGCGCGCTTCGGCTACGGCGCGAATGGATTCGCGGTACGCCACCATCGGCTTGCCGACATTGGCGTGCACGTTGAACTCGCGGCGCATGCGGTCCACGATGATGTCGAGGTGCAGTTCGCCCATTCCGGCGATAATCGTTTGTCCCGTCTCCTCGTCCGTGCGGACGCGGAACGTCGGGTCTTCTTCGCTCAGCTTGACCAGGGCCTCGGACATCTTGTCCTGGTCGGCCTTGGTCTTTGGCTCGATGGCGATGTGAACGACCGGTTCGGGGAAGGTGACGGACATCAGGGCGACGGGGCGCTTGGGATCGCACAACGTATCGCCGGTCGTCGTATTCTTGGCGCCGATGACGGCCCCAATATCGCCGGCGCGCAACTCGGTCAAGTCGATGCGCTGGTCCGCGTGCATTTCGAGCAAACGGCCCAAGCGTTCCTTGCGGCCGGTGCGCACGTTCAGCACCATGTCTCCGGACTTGATCGTCCCGGAGTAGACGCGGACGAAGGTCAAGCGGCCGACGTGGGGGTCGGTCAGGATTTTGAATGCGAGGCCCGCGAACGGTTCGCTGTCATCGGGTTTGCGCTCGACCTTGTTTTCCTCTTTTTGGGGATCCGTCCCGACAACCGTCCCCACATCAATCGGCGAGGGCAGATAGTCGATCGCCGCGTCCAACAGCAGCCGCACGCCCTTGTTGCGCAGGGCCGTGCCGCACAGGATCGGGCACACCTGGCTGGACACGGTGCCTTTTCGGAGCGCCGCGACGATTTCATCGACCGACGCTTCCTCCTCCAGGATGTATTTTTCCATGAGCCGGTCGTCGCATTCCGCGGCGGCGGCGTAGGCCTCGTGATGGGCGTGGCGGGCCGTCTCAAGCAGCTCGGCCGGGATTGGGACCTCGGTCATGCGGGTTTCCGGACCTTCGCCCTGGAACTCGTATGCCTTCATTCGAATGACGTCGATGATTCCGCGGAACCCGTCTTCGTGGCCGATGGGAAGCTGGATGGGAACCGCCCGGACGCCCAGCCGGTCTATCATGCTTTGTACGGCCCGATCGAAGTCGGCCCCGATTCGGTCCATTTTGTTGATGAACGCGATGCGCGGCACCCGGTATTTGTTCGCCTGGCGCCACACCGTCTCGGACTGGGGCTGAACGCCCGCGACCGCGCAGAAGACGGCTACGGCGCCGTCCAACACGCGCAGACTGCGTTCGACCTCGGCCGTGAAATCCACGTGGCCGGGCGTGTCGATGATGTTGATTCGGTATCCCTTCCATTCGCAGGCGGTGGCGGCGGAGGTAATGGTGATGCCGCGCTCACGCTCCTGCTCCATGTAGTCCATGGTGGCGGTGCCTTCGTGCACCTCGCCGACCTTATGTGTACGGCCGGAGTAGTACAAGATGCGTTCGGTCACGGTGGTCTTGCCGGCATCGATATGGGCCATGATGCCGATATTTCGAGTTTTCTCGAGCGGTATCTTTCGCATAATCACTTCGTGGTACCATCCTGTAGCGGGCTCTTGCATTCCGCGCACCGGAACGCTTCGATCCCGCTCAGCATAACCCCTTTCAATACAGGGTTTTATATCTAGCCTTTCAATCCTTGACGACAGACAGCAACCTAAGGGCCTCCCGCTCCCTCTCCCAGGGCGGAAGAACCCCTGCCGCGTCCCGCTCTATTCGATGAAGCTCTCGAAACAGGCCCGGAGCGCCCGGGCCGGGCCAAATCGATTCGATTCGGAGATGTTCACCGGAGCATATTTCACGCGCACCGTAGTGTGCGCGTGAACTATGCGTACTTAGTATCGAAGGTGGGCAAAGGCCTTGTTGGCCTCCGCCATCTTGTGTGTATCTTCACGCTTTTTGATGGTATTGCCCTGCTTATTGAAGCAGTCGAGCAATTCCCCTGCCAGTCGATCCGCCATGGACTTCTCGCCGCGCTTGCGCGCGAAATCGATAATCCACCGAAAGGCCAACGCGGTACGAGTAGCGGGTGCGATTTCGACGGGCACCTGATAGGTGGCGCCACCGACGCGCCGCGACTTTACCTGCAAAATGGGCTTGGCATTGTCGATGGCCGCCTCGAAAATCCGAATCGGGTCTTCCTTGGGGACGCGCTGCTTAATAGTATCCAGCGCACCGTACACAATCGACTCGGCAATGCTCTTCTTGCCCTGCACCATGACCGTGTTCACGAACTTGGCCAAGGTAACGTTCTTGTATTTGGGGTCCGGAAGCGGTTGACGCTTGGGGACTTCACGACGACGTGGCATGACGAACCGCTCTCCTCACCTAGCCCGCTTTAGGCCGCTTGACACCGTACTTCGAGCGGCTCACCCAACGACCCGTATGCACCTTCTTGCCGCCATCATCCTTGACACCCGCCGAGCCGCCGCAGTCGCCGGTAGCGTCCAAGACGCCCCGGATCAGGTGGTAGCGGACACCGGGGAGGTCTTTGACGCGACCCCCACGGATCATGACCTGGCTGTGCTCCTGCAGATTATGGCCGACGCCGGGGATGTATACGGTGACTTCCATCCCATTCTTCAGACGCACACGGGCGACCTTGCGAAGGGCCGAATTCGGCTTCTTCGGGGTCATGGTAAATACGCGCGTGCAGGTGCCGGAAGCCTGGGGACAGGACTTGAGCGCGGGTGATTTCGTCTTGCTCACCCGTTTCTGGCGCGCACTGCGCATC
>BTUX01000364.1:0-3480 GCA_045863315.1 Candidatus Hydrogenedentota bacterium
AAGGTATCTGCCGCACGAAGTTGTATCCTTCATTGCCTGCGGGTGTGAAAAATCCGGGTTAGCTGAGGCCTTTCGTTGAGCGAAGCCCCTCCCATGACACTTCCGATGGGCCCCGCAATCCCAGTCTCATTCCAAACGAAATCCGACTCCTTCCAAACACCCCCTTCTTGTCATTCCGAACCTGCCTTTTCTGTCATTCCGAACGAAGTGAGGAATCTGGTTGAGCCGAATGCCTACCCTATCCCAGATTCCTCACTTCGTTCGGAATGACACGCGCTCCCTTCGGCATGACATGCGCTCCCTTCTGGGCGACATGAGCACAGTCGAGTGCACTTTACGGACGCTTCGCGCAACCGTTATACGGCAATTACCCGCGTGCGCGCCTTGCTGCCATTCGCGCGTTGCCGCCGTCCGCGCTTCGCCCTCGGATGCGCGCCGCATCCCCTGCGCGTTACCCTGCCACGCTTCTATACACGCGCAACGCGCCTTCGGCCGTCTTCGACCACGTCAGTTGCCGTGCGCGTTCAAAACCCTTTTCGATCAATTCTCCGCGCAACCTTTCATCCTCGATCAGCCGCTTCAATCCCTCCGCGATCGCATCGACATCGTGCGGATCCACCAGCAACGCCGCCCCGCCCGCCACCTCCGGCATGCTCGAGACGTTCGACGTCAACACCGGTACACCGCAGGCCATGCCCTCCTGAATCGCGTTCCCGAAGCCCTCGTACAGACTGGGCAGCGCAATCACGTCGGCGGCGCTGATCAGCGCAGGCAGATCGTCGTCTTCGATAAACCCCGGGAAATGGATCCGTTTCGTCAACGGCGTTCTTCTGGCGACATCCTCGATCGCCTCCGTCTTCCAACCCAGCCGACCCGCCAATACAAGATCAGGCTCGTATTCCGGCGCTATCCGTTCCCACGCATGGATCAATCTCGCCAGATTCTTTCGCGGTTCGATCGTTCCGTAATAAAGAACGTATCGCCGCGGAAGGCCGTATCGGTCTCGTACCGCGTTCTGCGCTTCCTGCGGTGCGGGTCGGAACCGCTCGTCCGCCCCCTGATTCACCACGACGATGCGCTCGTGCGGGATTCGCAAAATCTCGTGAATGTCGTTCGCCGTCGACTGCGAAACCGCGATAATTCGCTCCGCCCGTTTCGCCGACTGCGACACGGCCCACCGATAGTACTGCGCCCGCTCGTACCGGTACCACGACGGTTCGAGAAAGAACGTCATATCGTGAATCGTGACGACCATATGCTTCAGGGGAAACACGCTGCCCACGTTTGCGGGATAATGGACCACGTCCGCTCCGAATTCCGAAATATCGCGTCGAATACCGAACTGATCATATCGCAACCGCCCCGCCGGTCCCGCAAACCCGCGCTCCACAAAACTCGCATTGGGCCGCTTCCCCTGTTTCGGAACCGGAAAACCTTTCGGCCACGCGAAGACAACCGCGTCGTCGCCCGCCAATGCCGGCAGCCGCTGCGCAAGCTGTACGAGGTATACCCCGGTTCCGCTCCGGTTGTTGGCCTGCAGCGCATTGACAAGAATCCTCACCCCCAAACACTCCGGTAAACGGCGAGAGTCTGCTCTGCCGTCGCGCGCCAAGAGAACGCCGCTGCCCGCGCCAACCCGCGCTGCGACATCTGGTCGCGCAGCGCCCGATTGTCCAACACATGGCGCATCACGTTCGCGATGCTCTCCACGTCGTTGGCCTCGCAGTACTCCGCCGCATCGCCTCCTACTTCGGGCAGCGACGAATTAGTCGAGGTAATCACTGGACATCCACACGCCATCGCCTCGAGCACCGGCAATCCGAACCCCTCGTAGAACGAGGGAAACACGAACGCGTCCGCGGCCCCGTAAAGGGCCGGCAGATGATCGTCGGATACATATTCGAGATACACCAACCGGTCAGGACCAAGCGATTGCCCGGCTGCCGGTTCCACGATTGTTGCACGAGACGCCAGCAATCGCCCCATCAAATCCCGTTCGATGTTCCAACCCAACGCACCGGCCACCACCAACCGATGCGGCACCTCCCGCTTGATGCGATCAAACGCTTCCACCAGCCCCGCGATGTTCTTTCGAATCTCAACAGTTCCCACAAACAACACATACGGCCCGTCAATCCCGAATGCTTCCCTGACTTCTCTCCTCGCCTCAGACAAGCGAACCGGCCGAAAGCGCTCATCCGCGGCGAGGTGCACCGCGTGTACCCGCTCGCCCGGTACCTCCAGCAGCTCGATGATGTCCTTTCGCGTACTCTCCGAGTCCGCGAGTACGGCATCCGACTCCCTCGCGAACCCCGCCACCCTGCTCGAGAATACCCCCACGATCTTGGGACTGCAGTATTCCGGGCATTTCCTGAACGACACATCGTGGATCGTCAAGACCCGCTTCGCGCGCCGGGTCGGGGGAAGAAAATAATTCGTGGCGTGATACACGTCGACCCCACCCAGCAAACTATCCGCATTCGGCCTGCCCAAGGCCGACCACATCCAATACATCGCCCGCGTCGGTACCGGCAGGTGGGTGGACTTCAGATTCGAACGGAAAACGGCTAGATCCAGTGGCCGGGTACAGACCGCCAGTCCCTTGACCTCAAGCGTCTCATCCAGACCCAGCAGCGCCTTGAGCAAGTGGTGACAGTAGTTGCCGACACCGCTGCGCCGTCGCGTCAAGGGACTGATGTCAAACCCGATCTTCATACCAGGGAGACGGTTTCTGGGGGAAAGTGATTTAATTGCTTGAATCCTAACAAGTTAGTTCGCGTAAAGTCAACGGAATCAACCAGAAAGTCAATTCGCGCGTTACATCCGTAAGTCATTATAATACAGATGTTTATATGAATTCGAGGAAACTCGGAACCGATGCGGTTCTCCTTGACACGCTCAGGGTGTTGTGGTAGACTTCGCGAGGTTGTTAGCACTCTCATTAAACGAGTGCCAGAACAGGAGCTACCACTGTGATCCCCGACCGCGAACTGTCCGATCGGGAAAAACTAATCCTACAGGCCGCCGTCCACAGCTATATTACGACGGCGGAACCGGTTGGCTCGCGTGTCATTGTCAAACGCTTCGGCATGGACCTTAGTCCTGCCACCGTTCGAAACGTCATGGCGGACCTCGAAGACGCCGGCTATCTCCAGCAGCTACACACCAGTTCCGGCCGAATCCCCACCGATCGGGGATACCGCTATTACGTCGATTATCTGATGCAAATCCAGGACTTGACTTTGCAGGAGCGCGCCCGAATCGAGACCGAGCTGACTTCCCGGCTCAATGACGCCGACGAGGTGATGCGGCAGACCAGCCACCTGCTGGCGCTCATCTCACACCAGACCGGCATCGTCGAGAGTCCCGACGAAGGCGCGGCCCAAGTGAACCGAATCGAAGTGGTACCGATTTCGGCGACCCGCCTGGCCGTTTTGATCGTCGACAATGTCGGGCGCGTGCGCACCCACATGGTGTCCG
>BTUX01000365.1:0-3478 GCA_045863315.1 Candidatus Hydrogenedentota bacterium
CGAAGGCTCCGCGCAGGGACGTGCCCGATCGACGACGAGGTGCAGACAATCGTTCTGCGCAGCCTCGCGAAAGAGCGGGATCGGCGATACCAGTCAGCAGGTGAACTTGCCAGAGATGTCGAGCATTATCTACAAGATGAGCCGATCGAAGCGAAGAAAGACAGTCGGCTGTACATTCTGAAGACGGCGATCAGGCGAAACAAATTACCGTTTGCTGTTGCAATCGCGTCGTTCTTCTTCATTACACTGTTTGGAATAAGTATGGCTCGGCTTGCCAAGCAGGCAAGAGATGAAAAGGAACGCGCAGATCTAGCATCTAATGAAAGGCTTATTGAACAGCAAAGGCGATACAAGACCGAACTAGAAACTCAGAAGCAGGCCGAGAGATCGAGACCGAGGATTCTCGCGGGGCTTCTTGATGCAGCAGTGTTTCTAGATAAACAACGACTCTCCGATTTGTTGACAGAGGCAGAAGAAATCGGGCTCTTGCACGTTGACCTAGCCCCATTTAGAGCATTTCATTCTTCGATCCAAATGAAGTTTGATGAAGCCGATCTGATTCTTGCCTCTCCCACATTTCCAAACGAAGACGCCAGGTCGTCCAATCCGCTGTGGGTGTTCGTAACGTGTTTACGCCAGCAAACACGAGATGCTCTAGATTCTTGGGAACCGCCACAAGCAATTGCGACTAGGATTCTCAATTCATCGCGGGGAATCGAAAAAGAGGCGGGCATCCCGCTCAATCCGCTTTCTCTGGTGCTGGCTAGTTTTTTCTTCATGTTACAAGACAAGTACGAAAACTCCCTAAGCGCACTTTCGATGCTTCACGAGGACTATCCAACCTTGACATGTAAATTCCATTTGTCTGCATTGCTTGAGTATATACATGCAGAGCTTTCGCTTCACGACGAAAGCTACCATTCGCGCTTGCTACGGACTTTTGAAATGATTCGACTCCCCGCGCTAGACCCTATAACGTCCTCTATATGGGAGCATGATTTGTATTGTGCGGTGGCTGTTGCCATTTGTCAGAGTTCACTTCCTGAAATCGACCCGGGCACTGGCGGAAAGTCAGTAACTTACCATAATTACTTTGACTCCGTTTCGCCAATGCCGCGGGTTCAACTTCTCAGCGAGATGGAGCTACACGCAAATTTGCTAGCAAAGCTGGGTGGCAGGGCAAGGGCAAGCAGATGGTCGGAGTTCGTTGATGTGGCAAGGAAGTTCCAGCCGGCCTCCGGAATCAGATTGAAGGCTAGCAACCCCAATGAAGTAATGGATCAATCCGACGAGTACTCAATTCTAATCGAGCGCATCATTGGAATTGTGAATCAGCCGTCCACTCGGAGAGATGTGCCTGTGGTCGACTCGGGGCTCGCAGACGCAGGCGCACCCAATGTCCAAATGACGAATAGCCAAACGCCCAGGCCACGGAGTGACTCTACGGTCCCATTGGATACCTCAGTCGAATTTGCCAGCCGAACACCGACGCGGCGCGGCCGACCGATCGAGAGCATCCCGCCTCCGCCGAAGGGCCGAACGTATTCACCCTCGAGCGCGGGAAAGAGCTACGAGCCCCCAAAGAATACCGGCACGCCACCAAGTGTGGCGTTTGCGGCTGCCCGGCCGGTCTATAAGACTTCGACGCAGCCGTCGTCAATGCATTCGACGCTGCGCGAAACTGAGCCCAAGCCGTCGCGGCGCGCAGAACGCGTTCGCCGCGTCAACGTCAAGCTGGCCGGGCCCGCGATCGGCGTCAGGCCACACTACCTCGCCTACAGTGTCGATTTGCCCCGCGAGCAGACCGCCGGCGCGGACTTCCTCTGGATGGACAACGGCGTGTGGATCGGTGACGAGCCGCGTGGCGTTAAGATTCTGGAATCCCCGGGGCTCCACCGCATTTCTGTGCTGGTGGTCACCGCCGACAACATCGAATATCGTGGGACGGCGACCGTGCAGGTCCTCGACCGCGGGCGGACCCCGACTGAATAATCAGAGTGTATCGCATTTGGAGGGAATCTGAATTACCGAGCAAGAGTCGAGACCACTAGTTCGGTTCTCAGGAGCGCTTGCTCTCCAGGCGAGTTACTTGATTCTGAATACATGCGGCTGCGCGATTCCGCAGCCGCGCGGCGAGGGTCTTTACAAGTACGTCAAGGAACCCACCACGGGCGCGGGGTATCACCTTTACTTGCCGTCGGAATATGTCAAGAACGACGGGCGGCACCCGAGCGACAATCTGAATCGCTGGCCGCTGGTCATGACCTTTCACGGCATGAAGCCGTACGACAACGCTTTGCTGCAGGAGCGAGAGTGGGAACAGGAAGCGGACACATATGGCTATGTTGTGTGCGCACCGGAGCTGAGCACCTGTGACTCCTTCATGGAGTATCCGCTCACCAAGGAACACAGCTACGTCCTTGAAGACAAGAAGAACGTCCTGGCGATCATGGACCACGTCTTCGCCACGACCCTCGCAGACCCGAAGAAAGTCCTGTCCACAAGCTGGTCGAGCGGCGGATACCTCGCCCACTACTTCCCGAATCGATTCCCGGAGCGGTTTACGTGCATCGCCACGCGGCTTTCGAACTTCTCATCCAAGTTGCTGATCGAGGAGACCGTCCCGCGGTATCGCGAAAAGGTGCCCGTGGCCATTTTTATCGGCGACCGCGACTTCCCATCTTTCAAGGGCGAATCGGAGGAGGCCGTTGCATGGTACGCGGCCCGCGGGTTCCGCGTCGTCCGAGGCAAGATGATCGACAACATGGGACACAGCCGCATCCCGCAGACCGCGGGCGCCTTCTTTGCCGAGCACATTGAACTCGAGCCGCTGCACCCCAAGCAGGCCGCAGCGACGGTCGCACTCGTGCAGATGACCGAATACTTCCCGCCGCAGGAACTGATCGCCAGGGTCTCACCGCCGCTGGGCAGCAATCTGTTCGTCCGCAGCACGCCGCCACCCGATACGTCGTCGCGACGGCCGACGATGGCGACGACGCCCGCCCGGCCGACGGGAGCGACGGTGAGCCGGTCGGTCGGTTACAGCAACAAGACGGCGGGCAAGAAGTATCCGTACGGCGCGTCGCCTCCGTATGACTCTATCGCGAAGCAGAATGAGCCCAAAGATGAATTGAGCGGTGAGAGCGATGAACCGTGCAGAGACTTGCCGAGAATTGGAATACTGCCCTTGGAATCAGATGGTTCAGTTCCGGAGCATTGGCACGGGATGATCGCAGGACTTATCAGAAGCACGGTTGCGCGGACGAACAGTTTTTGTATGTTGAGCTCCGCAGACGCGGCAGATCTGGTAAAACTGCTTCGTACGAAGCAGATAGAACAAAAAGATCTAGATAATGAAAAGCCCAATGCGTTCGGCAAGAGCCCAGGATCATGGATCGTGAGGAGTCGAGTGAATGCACTGGGTGGCAATTGGGTTCTAAGGATAGAAGTTGTGAACGTGGAAACGGGAGCTCCCGAG
>BTUX01000366.1:0-3471 GCA_045863315.1 Candidatus Hydrogenedentota bacterium
ATTCGGGGCCGGCGCGGATGCCGGGGGGTGCAGGGGTACTCATGCTCAGTCGACTGTTGACGAAGAAGGAGCAGGCAGTCTTGCTGGCGGTGGCCGCCGCGGTATGCATCGGAGGCGTTGCCTTTTATCTGGGTCACGAGCGCGCGGCCGAGGTGTCGACTCAATCGGCGGAGATTGCTCCCGAAAGAGAAATCATCATCCATCGGGTCGAGCAGCCCATCGACGAACTGCTCGAACCTGCTCCGGCCTCAGGGCCGTCCGGGCCGGTATCAAGTCCGCCGAAGCGGATTACCGTTTCGGTGAGGGGGGCCGTTCATGCTCCGGGCGTGTTTGAGTTCGACGAGGGGGCCCGTGTCGAGGCGGCGGTACGGAAGGCGGGAGGGCTGCTGCCCGAGGCGGACACGAGCGATATCAACATGGCGGCTGCGCTGATTGACGGCACTACGCTGACCATATCTGCGATTCCGGACGAGCGCGAGCATGGCAAGCGGCTCGTGTTGCGCGGCGAGACGAAGGCGCCAATCAATCCGTCTCAGTACACAATTTCCGGATGGAGACCTGAAACCACGCATGGCGAGCTGAGAGCAGGCGCGTCCGGCGCGATGTCGATTAGTTCGGGAGCGACCGGGCGCGGCGGGGCCATAGATCTGAATACGGCGACCCAGCAGGAGTTGGAAACCCTGCCTGGAATCGGCCCGAAACTCGCCGAGGCGATCATCGCCTACCGCGAGCAGCAGCGGTTCGAGTCCGTCGAAGACCTCCAAAACGTCCGCGGTATTGGTGCGAAACGATTGGCCGACATTCGGCCCTTGGTCACAGTGGGGACACGGTGAAGTGGGGATTGACGAAGCCTTTCCGCTCTCGGCCACAACAATCGAGCGCAAGAGCCGACAAGCGGATTCTCGCGCCTTCCACGCCGACTTTGTGCCTTCCTCGTGCTTGAGAAATGGCGTTCAGGTAATGAGGAGACGAGTCCGGCGGTAAAGGTCGCAGGTTCGTGACGCGTGAAGCAAGTTCTACGCGATAGTGCATGGTTTGGCGCCGTCCTGCTGCTTTCGGTAATGATAGGCGCGCTCATCTGGCTCACCGGCCCGACGCCGGGCCCGGCCCGACCGCTCGAACACATCTGCTACGTGTGGCAGAGGCAGTGGGCGGAACCCGTACGGCAGGCCGTGTCGCAGGCCGGGCCGCACTTCGACGGCTTGATGGTGCTCGTGGGCGAGATCGATGGCGGTGGCGACGCCTTGAAGCTGAGCCCGGTGCGTCCGGATTGGGTGAGCGTTGCCGGAACAGGCAGGCCCATTACGCTGGTGCTTCGGGCCAACGCTGCGCTTGGCGACGTGGCGGCCGGCGAGAAACTGCGCGAGGTTTCCGGTTTCGTGGCGCAAACCTTTCGCGGCGTGGCGGATGAGGCGCGCGCCGGCGGGGTGACGGTAGCCGGTGTCCAACTCGATTACGACTGTCCTACCTCGAAGCTTGGCGCGTACGCCGACCTGATAGGCGCGCTTCACAATGACCTTGCCGGTCATGACTTGTCGATCACGGCGCTGCCGACCTGGTTGCGGTGGAGCGAGTTCGACCGGCTCCTCTCGCACGTGAGTTACTATGTACTGCAAGTACATTCGCTGAATCCGCCCACCACCATTGATCGACCCCTGGTGCTTTGCGACACATCGCGCATCCCCGCCTATCTTCGCCGGGCCGCAACCTTCGGCAGGCCGTTCTACCTCGCCCTTCCGACTTACGGATACCGGGTTGTATTCGACGCCTCGGGAACGTTCGCCGCGCTGTCCGCGGAAGGTCCGGCGCCGGCGCCGCCGGCGGGGGGCCGGATTCGCACGGTGAGCGCGGACCCGGCAGCGATGGCAAGAGTCGTCCGAGAGCTGACGCGGCGTCCTCCGCACGGTCTTATCGGGATTGCATGGTTTCGGATGCCGGTGGAATCGGATGAGTTAAACTGGACGTTGCCCGCCCTGTTGGCGGTTCGCGAGGGCCGTGAGCCGTCCTCGGCGGTGGCGGCGGAATTGCGGAGCGCGTCCGCCGGCTTGTTCGAAGTTTGGATTCGCAACTCCGGCGAGATTTCGTCCTCCTCGACGGTTTCGTTGGCGGTGGAATGGCCGGGCGGCCGACCGCTCGCCTACGACGTTCACAACGGATTCTCGGCGATCGAGGAAACCGGCCGGGCCCGCGTGCGCTTGACGGGGCCGGCGCCGCGATCGAACGACGCCGTACTGGCGGCGTGGTTTCGCGTCGCGCCGAACGACGGCGTGACCGTCCCGCCACCCGTCCTCGGTCCGGTCGAATACCTCCCCTGAGACCCCGCCATACACCCGTGGGCATAACCCGCATTTCTCACCAGTCGCTCCCGATGACGGGAGCGACTGGTGAGAAATGCTCAGGAGATAGCATAAAAGTCAATCGGGTGAGGATTTTTCACATCAACAGCCCGTTTTTCCTGTCGCTGCATAAAGGTGTGTGCCGCAAGAAGTTGTATCCTTCATTGCCCACGGGCGTGAAAAATCCGGGCTAAACTTTTGTAACTCTATTACTGCATTCATATTAGCGCTAGTCCATCTACAATTATGCAGGCATCATCGAATCGTTTCGCGTGTTCGACGGATTCCAGACGTTTGACATTAATCAGTCAAATGATTATAATTAATCAAGAGATTAGCACCCGTGCCTCATACTAATCACATAACCACCCCCGAACTCATCCTCGACTCCGCCGCACAACTCTTCTCAACCAATGGCTTTCATCTAACCACCACCCGCGCCATCGCCGCCAAGGCCGGCGTCAATATCGCCCTCCTTCACTATTACTTCAACAGCAAGAACGGAACGCTGGTCGCCCTCCTGGAGCGCCTGGGCCGCATCACGTCGGACCGTATTCGTGAGCTCCTGCGTCCGGGCGGCGATCCGTGGATCAAGGTGCAGCAGTACGTCCAGGCATTTTTTCAGGTCATGCTGCTCGAGCACCGTGAGTTCCTCGTCATCGTATCGCGCCAGTGCGCCGTGGCCGAACCGTCCGCAATCTCGCAGGTAGCAGCCCTCACCCTCTCGCCGCATCTCGACCTCTTGCACCAAATTGTCCAGGAGGGCGCCGAAGCCGGCGCATTCGCCCGCGGGCATGCAACGGAGGCGTTCTCAATCATTCTGGGAATCGCCATCGTCCAGGGAGCATGCGCACCCTCCCTGCAAAAAATCGGGACCAAACAGCTCGGCATTGAGGACCTTTCACGTCTCTGCATCTCGGCGCTTGCGCCCGTTCTCAAGGTAAACGCTGCATCCGCCGATCGAGTGCGCACGGCCCCGCCGCCCCAGGAGTTCCACACCATGCAAAATACAGACTTGGACTTCGTAGACTGAATGGAAACCCCGGTCTGCCCATCGCTCCGTGATCGTCCGAAGCAGCAAGCCATTCGGAGTCCCGCCCCGTGAACAAAACGCTCCTGGAATTGCGCGGTATCA
>BTUX01000367.1:0-3465 GCA_045863315.1 Candidatus Hydrogenedentota bacterium
GGAGTTCCTCTATGACGTATCGACGAAAGGCGCCGCCAAGGCCCTGTCTGGCCGTTCCTTCGCACTGCAACTCATTTGCGACGCAGCGGCGGCGTACCTGTGCGAAACCCACTGCGCTCCCGTCTGCTGCATCGTGTACAACGGCGGCGGCCGCTTCATCCTGCTCCTGCCTCTCGCAGCCGACGTGGCGCGCTGCGCGGAGGACCTCGAACGCTTTGTCCACGAGCAGTTTCAAGGCCGCCTCAGCCTTCTGCTGGGCGCGGTCCCCCTGGCATCCGTGGACTTTACGGCGACGGCCTTCGCGCAAAAATGGGCCGACGCAAACCGGGCGGCCGATTCCAAAAAACAGACCAAGTTCACCCGCCTCGCCGCCGCCGGCTACGACCGCGTCTTCGGATTCGTGGATGAAGACCCCCATTCCTCCGCGCCCCCCGCGGACGACGCCGAAGATAACCTGAGCGATGACGATCGGTTCTACATCCAGCTCGGCGAGCAGCTTCGGCGCGCCGCTTGGCTCGTCCGTACCACGCACGTCGATAAACACGCTCACGAAGGGCTTCATCACTTCTATTCGCGAATCGGTTTTGCCTACCAACCCCTTCCTGACTTGAGTTCCATAGGCGACGCAGGCCCCCTCCTGGAAGTGACCCGGCTCGGCGAACTGGACCTGGAATCGGTCGAGCAGGCCCGGCGATTCTCCTCCGTCACGGCCCTGAGCTACCGGCTGAACGCCCGTCCCTGGCCTCGAAACAACGCGGGCGGGACCGCCACGTTCGAAGAACTTGCCCAAGCCTCGCGGGGTATCAGGAAGCTCGGCATCGTGCGCGCCGACGTGGACAACCTCGGCGCCCTCTTCGCCCGAGGGTTGGGCGGTCGCGCCACACTGAGCCGCGTGGCCAGCCTCAGCGCATCGCTCTCCGATTTCTTTGAAGGCTACCTGCAACACCTTTGCTGCGCCGAGTATCCGGGCAGTCTTGGCGTCGTCTACTCCGGCGGCGACGATCTCTTTGTGTTGGGAGCGTGGAACCACGCCATCGATTTTGCCGTCCGCCTGCGGGAGGATTTCGACCGCTATTGCGGCGGAAACCCCGCCCTTTCCTTTTCCGCCGGGGTCGTGGTGGTCCACGATCGCCTGCCCCTGCGCCTCTTCGCCGATTTCGCCCACGAGGCCGAGGAAAAGGCCAAGCGCCACCAGCGCAACGGCACGGTCAAGAATGCTGTCACCCTCTTCGACACAGCCATCGGATTCGAAGAACTTGGACGCTTCCGCGCCTTTGCCGAAGAACTCGCGGCAATGCTTGAGCCCCCCGACGGGGGCCAAGGCGTTCCCCAGAGTCTCCTGCGCAAATTGTACGATGTGTGGGATGCCTACCTGAAGGAACGGCAACTCATTCAGAAGCGATCGCAAGGCGCGCCGATGGACCAGATCAAGGCTTCGGCCCGCTGGCAACGCTGGCGCTGGAACCTCGTCTACAGCCTTCGGAGGTTCGAGACCGTCCAGGACGGAATCTGGCGCGACCGCATCAAGGCCCTCCAAGATCGCCTTTTGAATGACGCCCAACCAATCGAAGACCGGCTCGGCGTCCCGCTTCGGTGGGCCGAGCTACTGCTAAGAAAGGAGAAATAGGCATGGGAGATTTGGCCAAGGCTGTCAAAAACGGCATCTCGAACGAATTTGTGAATTGGGCAAACAAGTTTGGGAAGAAGATTGTCAGACCGGTCACAACGAGTCAGATCAGGAACATATTCGGAACCATCAAAAAGCTAGAAATGTCCAGCCATGTCGATTTACCGGAATTGCTTCTTCTGAAACCGCGGATTGCCTATGCGGTTCGACGAAACAGCGGGCTTCAAGAACTCGCGGAAGAACTTACTACGGCCATCGACGCCGTCGATGAGGCTCGCGACGAGCCCGCGAAGCTCGAAGAGCGGTTTAGAAGGTTTTGTCAAGGATTTGAAGCCATACTGGCATATCACCGCGCACACGGCGGCAATTAGGGAAAGGGACGCTTGTCATGAATAAAGCAGCAGCCTTCAGCCACCTTGGCCGTATAAAAATCTCTGGCGAAATCGAAGCCCTAACGGGCATTCACATCGGCGGCACCGATGCGGGTCTCGCCATCGGCGGGGCGGATCCCACGGTCGTGCGCAACGGTCTCGACGGACGCCCCTACATCCCCGGTTCCAGCCTCAAAGGGAAAATGCGTTGCCTGCTTGAGCGCATCTATAAACCGGGGGAACTCAAATCGGACGGGAACCCGAAGATCCACGTCTGCCAAAGCCTGCCCGCCTACGAGCAATGTTTCGTGTGCCATGTCTTCGGCATTACGCCCGAAGACGTGCGCAAGGTCAAAGGCGAAGCCATGCCGACGCGCCTCCTCGTGCGCGACGCCATGATGACCGACGAGACCGCCGAGGCCCTCGAGCGCAGCCTGTACACCGACATGCCGCTCACCCAGGTGAAGACGGAAGTCGTCATCGATCGCATCACTTCCGCTGCCACCCCGCGCCAGATAGAGCGCGTGCCCGCCGGCGCGCGGTTCGCCTACGAACTCGTCTACAACGTGTTCCGCCTCGAAGACCTGCAATGGCTCGCCTACATCAAGGAAGCCATGGACCTCGTCGAGGAGGATTACCTCGGCGGTCAGGGATCCCGAGGCTACGGCAAGGTCCGATTCGCCTCGCGCCGGATCGAGGCCAAGTCTTTCAAACCCGGCGAACTCGATATCGAAACCGACCTTTCCTTTCGGAAGTGGGCCGACGAGATGAAGCGAGAGCCGAAACGAGACGCGGCATGAGCCTCTACCGTATCCAACTTGAACCGGTGTCGGCGTTCTACGCGGGCGCTGGGTCGCGCGCCAGCAAGTCCGGCGCCGTCGTCCATTCGGACACGCTTCACGCCGCCCTGCTCGCCGCCGGCGCGCTGACGCAATCGCCCCTGCTCGACGTCCCCGAACGCATTCGGATCAGCTCCGTCTACCCCTTCTGGAAAGACATCTATTTCTGTCCACGGCCCTTTCTGCCGCTGCCCGGCCCGCACACAGAAGACGGCGTCGCAGGCCGCAAACGTTGGAAATCGGTCCGGCTGGTTTCCGAACGCGTACTGACGGCCTGGCTCGAGGGCGACCAAAACCTGCGCGACCGCACGGAACTCATCGGCGGAAACGCCGCCGTGTTCGCCGATGAGTTGCGCGGGAAGTCCGCCCCGCCGGCCACGCTGGTCTTAAGCGAGTTGCAACCCGCCGCTATCCTCGACCGCCGCGGGGGCACGACCACGCCCTTCCAACGCCGGGGACTCCGTGTCGACACCGCCGTCGGCTGCGGGCTGTATTTCCTCGCCGACCTGGATGCCGTCCTTTTGCCCGAGTTCGAGGCCTCGCTGGTCCGGCTCGGCGAACTGGGCTTGGGCGGCGAACGCAGCGTGGGATACGGTCGATTCGAGGTGCTTTCGATCGAACCCCTGCC
>BTUX01000368.1:0-3461 GCA_045863315.1 Candidatus Hydrogenedentota bacterium
ACCGGACTCTCGCCTTGCTGGATGGTCTTCAGAATATCGAGCCCGCGCCGGCCCCGCGCGCGCCGGATCATGTCGGATGAATCCGCAATGTTCTGCAGTTCCTTCAGAATAAACCGCGGCACCAGCAGTGTGCCTTCCAGAAAGCCTGTCTTGCACACGTCCGCGATGCGTCCGTCGATGATGACGCTGGTATCAATCAGCTTGGGATTGGTCATAAGCAGTTGCTTGCTCTTGACCGCTTTGACCAGCGTCTCGAAGCTGGATACGCGGGTAAGGCCGACCGAGACCCCGATGAATCCGAAAATCAGAATCAACGTGGTCTGGAAGAAGATCTTGATATTGGTATCGTCGACCGGCCACCACAACAAGACGTAAACAGACAAGAGGTATCCTGTAATGATGGCGAGGGCGAGGGCGACAACTGCGGGGAACAGCCTCTCAAGGGTTTCCTGCTTGACGAGCTTGAGTAGAAACATGACCGCCAAGGCCGTCAGCCCACCGGCCATACATCCCAGTGTGACCCAGAACGGTACCTGTTTCGGCGGTACGGTAGACGGAAGGTAAATTGTCTTCGTTTGTATCTCGCCCGCGGCCGAAGGATCGGAGCCCGAAACCGGCTGCTGAATTACCGCCTTCTGAATCGGCTCGGTCAGGAGCATATCGTTGATTTGGGTTACGAGATAGTTTGCCCACAGACCTCCCATCACAATCGACGCGACGACAAACAGCGTTCGAACGATTCTCGTGGCCATACGGTCCTCCCAGTCATGCTCAAACGGTATAAAACGAGGTTATGATACGGAACTGCGATGTATGACATATGTATGAATCCAACTGACGAGCATGTACTGAATCATCGCTCCATGCGATAGGGTCTTGCCTCCTCACGGCCCGATACGGCCAGACGCGCCATCCGTCCGAGTTCCTCGTACCACTCCTCTTCGCCGGCCCAATCTACTGCTAATTGTGCTCCGGTGGCGCAGGCAAAGGCAAGCACATTTACGCCGCGGGACCGCGCCGCGATGACCTCGGGAACCAGCCACGGACCGCACAGGACCGGCCCGAACTCCCGCAGCGCGGCGACGGCGCGTCCCGCATCTTCATTGAAGTTCTTGACGCCGATATACAGGCACTCGGCGATGTTCAACCCATTGCGGGTGCGCCGGTCGAGGGCCTCGTTCCGGAGGTCTGCGTTGTAGGCCCCTGACAAGTCCAAAAAGCGCGAACTGCCGGAGGCATCGCTTGCCCCAATGAGGGGGTTGTCCCCGAGCAGATTAATGTGGTCGCGCACGACGTAAATGCCGGCTCCCGGCCCGGCCCTCTCGGCATCGAAAGCCGGCACCACGAAGACGAGCGTGCTCGCGCCGTATGCCTTCGCCAATGCCGCGGGGTATGCGCGGTCCCGCATGCCCAATCGCGCGACGCGGCGGGGATCGTATCGCACCAATACACGTGGGGCCCCCTCGGGTCCCACCAGCAAGGCCTGCGATACGGCGTAACCCGCTGGGTCGGGAAATAGACAGGGGACTTCAGCGCCCAGGTCGATTCGAGCACATTCGGGAAGGATGGTCACCTGCGCATCCGATGGCATGGTCCCCCGCCTTTGCTTCGCTCGTTACGATGCAAAACCCTACGACTGCCGAAGTGCGTGTAACCGCTCCGACAACATGGCGCTGGACAGCCCTACGACATCAATTAACTTGTCCCGGGACCTTTCCCCGCCCACGATTGCGACACACCGCTTCTTCACTCCGAGGAACTCTGCCAGGAACTCAATCAATGCTGCATTCGCTTGCCCATCCACCGCGGGCGCAGTCAGCCAGATCTTGACCTGTCCCTCCTCGTTTACCGTGATCGAATTGCGGGACGCCTTGGGTTGTACGCGAACGGAAAGCCGGACCCGCAAGCCGGACGCTGTATGCTGTCCGGCCAACTCAGGGGGACTCCGCCCAGATCCCCATGTTGCGGAACTTGCGCTGTCGCTGCTCGGGCGACCACTTGCCCTGCTCGATGCCGGCGAGAAACCGATCAATCGACTCCGCCAGAATTTCCGCCGCCGCGTCGGGATTCCGGTGCGCGCCTCCGCCGGGCTCGGACAGCACCTCGTCGATCACCCCCAACCGCTCGAGGTCGTGCGCGGTGATCTTCAGCGCATCCGCGGCCAATTCTTTCATTGAGGCGTCGTGCCACAGAATCTCGGCGCACCGCTCGGGCGGGCATATTACGTAGATGGCATGCTCGAACATGGCAATCCAGTCGCCCACTGCCACGCCCAGCGCGCCGCCGCTTCCCCCCTCGCCCAAGATGGCGCAAAAGACGGGGGTCTTGACGCCGAGCAGATAGAGTATGTTTCTTGCGATGGCCGGTCCCTGGCCGCGCTGCTCGGCGGCGGAATCCAGGTGCGCCGCCGGAGTATCCACCAAGGTGACAATCGGCAACTTCAACCGCTCCGCCGTCTCGAAAAGCCGTAATGCCTTTCGATAACCTTCGGGATGGGACATACCGAATTTGCGCAGGAACCGCTCGTCCGTGGTCGATCCCTTCTGCTGGCCGACGATCATCACGGTCTTCCCTCTGAAGCGGCCGATCCCCCCCACCATCGCTGTATCGTCACCGTGGACGCGGTCGCCATGGAGTTCGATAAAATCCTCGAGGATGCGCGACGTGTAATCCAGCATCTTGGGGCGCTGGGCATGACGGGCCAATTCCACCCGCTGCCAGGGCGTAAGGTGGGCGAATGCCTCGGCGCGCTCTCGCTCGAGTTCCCGGGCGACTTCCTCCCGCTCCTGCTCGGTGGAGGCCTTCGCCAGCGCCGCCTCGAGTTGAACGATCCGCGCGTCAAACCCGAGGGCAGGTTCCCCGCGCGGGGACTTTGTGTGTGTTTCAGACAAGTGCGGCTGCACTCCTGGGCAAATACCAGCCGGCGTATGGGCATGTCCCCACACCCGACCTGTTTGACCCCTACTATAACACGATTGGTTTCCGGTTTGGGAAAGTATTGACAAGGCAAAAAAAAACCCCTCGCCGGCAGGAACCGCTACCGCGTAAAGCCCAGTGAATCAATCACTTTACACTTTTTCGAGCACCTCTTCGAAGTACTCGGCAAAACAGTCGGCGTGCCAGTATTCGCCCTGAATCACCTCGACGCCGCCGATTTCGAAATCCACCTCTTCGATGGTCTCGTTACATAATGCGCAGGTATGCATGAGTCTATCACCTCCTTTTTTTGATTCCGTGATTTTTTTCACGTTTTGTTCCGTCGATAAAATCGCTAACTTCTACCACAACGGCCCCGGAAAGTCAATCTCTTTTTTTAACAAGTGTCAGGACTCTTTGATAATGTCCCCTTCTTAACTCGTTAGAAATGTCCCTTTAGAGTGGCTGCCCTATGGAGGTGGTTGCATGAAAGGACATTTGGTAATGAGTCAGAAGGAGTTGGCACGCAAGTCGGTATTCGAGTG
>BTUX01000369.1:0-3439 GCA_045863315.1 Candidatus Hydrogenedentota bacterium
CGGGCTAGCATGAGCGCGGCGTCGGCACGCACCCCAAGACTCTGGGGAACGCTCGGAACCTTTTGGAGTGCGGTAGCTTGCTACCGCACGCACCCTAACTCTGGGGAACGCTCGCCCTCCATGCTCGAACACGTACCGAGCCGCTAGCCGCCGTCAAGTCTGAACAGGGTTTTCGCTCCGGTGACGGCGCGTCATCCCGCGACGGGGTGTACCCCCCCGACCGGGATGGAACGCCACTTTGCCTCGATCTCGGTGGTGCCGCATGGCGAGCGGGCTCATAGCCGCATAGTGGTAAATCGGACCCATCTTCCAAACGGGGCGGTAGCTCGGCAAAAGTGTCTTGACTTTGTCCGAGCGGTTTGATTAGCATGAGGTTGCGTTGGATATGTCTCAAGAACAATCCAAGAGAAGGAGGAAAACACATGGACTTGTTGAGCATCATTCAGTTGTTGGCTGGCGTCGACATTGCCGCGCAGATTTCGATGTTGCAGGATTCGTTCCTGTACACCGTGCTGCTGTGGATCATCCTGTTGATCGGTGACGCCGGCTTCGGTATCCCGACGTAATCCAACAGAATTCCACGAGTGATTGATATCGATCACGCCCGCCCGCTCGCCAGCGGCGAGCGGGCGTTCTGTTTTTTCGGGCCATGAACCGGCCTATGGTATGGGTGGCGACGGCATGGCTGACCGGCGCCCTCGCAGCCATGTGGGGGATTCTCCAGAATCCAATCCTCCCTGCCGCGTTGGCGGGGACAGGGTTGTGCGCCGGGGTCGCACTCCGCAGAAATCCGCGATGGAGGCCGGCAAGTATCGTGATCTGTTTTTTGGGGGCTGGCGCCGTCTGGTGGAACGTCCGTATCCTCGACGCCAACACCGACGCGGTGAGCGAACGTGTCCGTCGAAATCCGGGGGGCGCGTACACGCTCGAAGGATTCGTTCGCAGTACGAGCCTCATCCTGCCGGGTGAAGACCGAGTCCGCTTCGTGCTGGACATCAAGCGGATCGAGGGGTCCGACGGCCGCTTCAACACGCGCGGGCGCGCCATCGTGTACTGGACTAGGAACGCGGTCTCCGTGCTTCCGACGGAACGGGTCGTGGTGCGCGGGACGGGCGAGGTCGCCATTGCGACCGTCAATCCCGGAATCGACAGCTACGAAGACTACTTGCGACGGCGCGGCGTACATACGGCATTCAACGCGGCGGGCCCGGGCGCGGTTGAGCGCGTCCGTGGTCCAACGTGGTGGTCGCCGTATTATTTGAGCGCGGCGCTGCGAGAGACGCTGGCGCGCCGACTGGCCGCGGCCGTGCCCGGACACATATTGCCGTTCGTCTACGCGGTATGGCTGGGGCAGCAAAGCGGACTCCCGCAAGCTGAATACAATTCCTACGTCTGGTCGGGTACCGCCCACATGCTTTCCGTATCGGGCGTGCACGCAAGCATCATTTGCCTGAGCCTGATGGCGGCGCTGCGGCTGATGCAGATTGCGCGGCGCGCCAGGGCCGTCATCGCGATGCTTGCCGCCCTACTTTACGCGCTGACGACCGGAGCCAGCATCGCGAGTGTGCGCGCGGCCATGATGCTATGCACGTACCTGACGGCGGACCTCTTTAATCGGGAGCCCGACGCGGCGACGGCGCTGGGCCTGTCCGGCCTTGCATTTATGATTTGGGACCCCGATGTGGTGTCGGACCTTGGATTTCAATTGTCGTTTCTGAGCATCGCGTCCATCCTTTTGTTCCACTCCCGTTTCGACGCCATCCTGTCGCGCATTCCGCGAACACTTCGCGGAATGCTTGCCTCGGGCCTGGCAGTGCAACTGCTGCCGCTCCCGGTGGTCGCGGACTATTTTCACGTGGTCTCACTGACCGCGCCGCTGGCAAACTTGATTGTGATCCCGTTGTTGGCGGCCGTCTTGTGGCTGTGCTTCGCGGCTTCACTGTTGGCGTTGACGCTTCCGCCGTTGGCGCCGATGTTCGGCTACGCGCTGGTCCTTCCCATCGAATTGATTCGAGGGACCGCGGGCTACGCCTCCGTGCCCGAACTCGTGTTATCGATGTTGCCATCGCCCACACCTCTTGCGTGGGCGTTGTTCTGGACGGCGGCATTCGTATTCGCGGCCGCCCCCCGGACGGCCAACCCCCTGCGAATGCGCCTACACATCGCCACACTCGCGCTGTTCGCATCGTCACTCGGTTTGTGGAACCTACGCGGGAGGGACCCCGAGATCGTATTTCTCGATGTGGGGCACGGGGACGCCGCCGTCGTTCGGACGCAGACGGGTGAAACTGTCGTCATCGACGCGGGCGACCGCAACGAGTTCGCCGACTACGGTCAGCGGGTGGTCGGACCGTTCCTACTGGCGAGGGGAATCAACTCGATCGATTTGGCAGTGGCAACGCACACGGATCGCGACCACATGGGAGGGCTCATCTATCTGGTCGAACATTTTCCCGTCGGATGTGTGCTGCTGGGTCCGGTGGATTCCGATGCGGAATTGGAAAAGGAACTGCTGGCGCGGTGTGAAAAGCGCGGAGTGATCGTGCGGCGAGCAGGGCAAGGCGAACGCATACAGGTCGGCTCCACCTCCATTGACGTGTTGGGACCGCCCCAGGAATGGGCGCGCAATGCGACAGCCAATGATCGCAGCCTGGTCTTGCGGGTACCCTTCGGTCCGGCTTCCGTCTTGTTTGCCGGTGACGTCGAGGCGCCCGCGGAAGCCATGCTTGGCGGCACGGACTTGCGCGCGTCGGTGCTGAAGGTGCCGCACCACGGCGCGGACACCTCGAGCAGCCCGGAATTCATTGAAGCGGTATCTCCCGACTACGCGGTGATATCGACGGGCGCGCGCGGCCGCCAGGTGCTGGACGAGGCCATCGTTCACCGGTACCGAAACGCGGGAATTCGCGTGCTTCGAACCGATCGGGTAGGCGGGATCACGCTGAGTGCGGACGACAATCAACTGACGCTCGAAGGCGAACGTGTCCGGCGGGGATACCCCGTGGCGGAGCAGTAGTCCGCCGGGAGATGGGGTTCGTCGGACCGCCTCGTCGCAGGCCGTGTGGAATTCCTCCGCGGCCCGATCCATTATGGGTGCACGTTTGGGAAAGGGGCTGCCGTGGCGGGTTCCGGCTCCATAGAAGTGGTGTACCACTTTCGCTGCATGGCGGGGGACAAACGGGAAGCCAAGCTTCGCGTTGTCATGAACGCGACGACCTTGGAAACCGCGCATCGCATGGATCCCCCGCCGCCGCCGTGGGCCGCGCTCGACGTATGCCAGTGCCAGGTCTGCCCCTTGAACGCCGACGAGTCGCCGTACTGCCCGGCGGCCCTTTCGTTCCGGGAACTCATGGCCGAATTCGGCGACCTGCTGTCCTACACCGAGGTGGAAGCCACCGTGATCACGCGCGAGCGGACGATCAGCGCTGCGACGACAGTG
>BTUX01000370.1:0-3321 GCA_045863315.1 Candidatus Hydrogenedentota bacterium
GACGTGGGAAACAAGCCCGCGCCACCAATGTACGTCGAAGGGAATCATCGTGTGCCGACCGTCCTGTTCAATGCGATGGTGTCCCCGCTCATCCCGTACGGCATTCGTGGCGTGATCTGGTACCAAGGGGAGGCCAATCAGGGTCGGGCGGAGCAATACGGCCGGCTTTTTCCAACCTTAATCGAAGATTGGCGGAGCCGTTTTGCGCAGGGCGACGTGCCTTTCCTGTTTGTCCAACTGCCGAACTTTCGGCCCCGACAAGACGACCCCAACGCGTATTCCGAGCGGGCCGCGCTGCGAGAGGCGCAACTCAAGACTCTCTCGCTTCCTAATACGGCCATGGCGGTGACCATCGACCTTGGCGAGGCGGACAACAATCACCCGCGCAACAAGCAAGACGTGGGTGTGCGAGTTGCCCTCGCGGCCATGACTATCGCGTACGGGTCCGACGAACCGGGCCTCAGCCCGATATACCGTGCGATGAGCGTAGAGGGCGCATCGGTTCGCCTTGCGTTTGAGAATGCGAAAGGGGGGTTGGTCAATCGGAACGCCCCTGGGCCCCTACGGGGCTTTGCCATCGCCGGGATCGATGAAACGTTCCATTGGGCCGAGGCGCGGATCGAGGGCGAAGAGGTTTTGGTGTCGTGTCCGAAGGTTCCAAATCCCGTCGCGGTCCGATACGCGTGGGGAGACAACCCCGCAGCTGACCTCTACAACGCCGCAGGGTTGCCGGCCGCGCCTTTCAGAACCGACGAGTGGACTTTAGCCCGGATTTTTCACACCCTCGGGCGATGAAGGATACCACTTCGTGCGGCACATACCTTTATGCAGCGACAGGGAAAACGGGCTGTTGGTGCGAAAAATCCTTACCCGATTGACTTCTATGCTATCTCCTGAGCATTTCTCACCGGTCGCTCCCGTGGTCGGGAGCGACCGGTGAGAAATGCGGGTCAGAACCAAGATAAGCCCGCAGTATTCAATCCGGAAGCAGGCAGATAAGGTCGCCTCGCGTTCTTTATTTTGCGCGAAGAATCCGGCTTGCCGTAGGCGTGGCTCCGCAGTAGCTCGCGGCCGCGGCGTGCTACGGCATCCGGTACCTTCGCCTGCCCGACGTTGGTAAGAAACGCCACGAGCTGCGGTGAGAGGGATTTTCCCCGAGCGCCGTTCTATTCGTCGTTCAATGGTGACTGGGTTGTTCTGCGGCCGGTGTGGGCACGCGGTCGATATTGAGCACCTGGACGCCCGGATAGCTCTCCCATTCTTGTCCGCGCCGGGTCCAGTCTCGCGATAGGAAGTCGGGAAGAATGAGGAGCAACAGGATCAACAGCCAAAAGAACCCGCCGCCGACAAAGACCCAGGTCAGTTTGGTGCTGTATTTGACGTTCATAAAGAAGAGAACGATAAGTCCCGCCTTCACGACCGCGATGGTCATGGCTACAATCGGGTTGAAAATGCCGAGGTTGATAAAGGCCGCCCAAACGGTCAGGAGCATCAGCACGCCCAGCGCGATCGCGTTGTTCCGGTAGACCCACCACGGGACTATGGGGTGGGAGTGGCCGTGGGATTCGGATTCGGTTGCCATCGAAACTAACTCTCCATTCGCATGCGCGCCACGTTACACGTGCCGGTTTACGAGGTACAACAAGGGGAACAGGAAAACCCAGACGATGTCGACAAAGTGCCAGTAGAACCCGAACAATTCCACCTTCAGATATTTTTGGGGTGAGAAGTGACCTGCGTAGGCCAATCCAATCAGCCAGACCAGCAATGCCGCGCCGATGATCATGTGGAGTGCGTGCATGCCCGTCATCACGAAGTAAAGGCAAAAAAAGAGCTGGACCTGACCCTCCGTGGCTGAACCGAGCAGTGGGCCGTAATACTCCGCGTCCCAGTGGAAGTTGGTGCCCGGTACCAGATGGTGGACCCATTTGGCCTTGTACTCGAAGTACTTGACCACGATGAAGGTCAGGCCGAGTGCAAGCGTGGCCCAGAGCCCCCATTTGAGTCCCCGCAGTCGGCCGGTCTGGACGCACCACACGGAGGTGGCCATGGTAAGACTGCTCAGCAGAAGTACGACCGTATTTCCGCCGCCCAGCCAGAGGTCCAGCGTATTGCTCGCCGTCGCCCATGCATCAGGATATTTGATGCGATACACGAGGTAGGAGGCGAACAGCCCGCCGAAAAACATGATTTCCTGGGCGAGAAACAGCCACATGCCCAGTATGCAGGATTCGGTCTGCTGGTCTATGTCCTCGAAATGATGGGCCAGTATACCGTCGTCGTGATGTGCTGCAGAGACGTGTGCCACGAAACTATTCCCCAATTTTGTACGCGTACGCTTCTTCGATCACCACGGGCTGGCCCTCATCGAAATTGAACGTCGGCGGGGGAGAGGCGACCTGCCACTCGAGGCCTTTCGCGCGCCAGGGGTTGTTGCCGGCGACCGCGCCCTTCACGATGGACCAAGGGAGATAGAGGGCAGGGAGCAGGTAGCCGAGCCCAAGGATCGATGCTCCCGCCGTTGACATGATGTTCAAAACCTGGAACTCGTCCACGTAGGAGTGGTACCGCCGCGGCATTCCGAGGAAGCCCAGAATGAACTGCGGGAAGAATGTCAGGTTGAACCCCACGAACACCAGGATGGCCGCGATGCTTGCAAGGGTTTGCGGATACATTTTCCCCGTCATCTTGGGCCACCAGAAGTGCAGCCCGCACAGGAAGCCCAGTACCATGCCACCCACCATGACGTAGTGGAAGTGCGCAACGACAAAGTAGGTGTCGTGGAAGTGAATGTCGTTCGCCATCGACGCGAGCACGAGGCCGGTCAATCCGCCGATAGTAAACAGTCCGATAAAGCCGAAGGCGTACAGCATCGGGGTCTCGAACGTGATTTCGCCCTTGTATAGCGTGGCCGTCCAATTGAACACCTTAATGGCGGAAGGCACGGCGACGAGGAAGGTAAGAATGGAGAAGATAAGGCCGGCATACGTGGACTGCGTACTGACGTAGAGGTGGTGCCCCCAAACGAGGAATCCGATGATCGCGATCGCCATGCTGGAAAAGGCAACGAACTCGTACCCAAATATACGTTTGCGGGAGAAGCAGGTTATCACCTCGCTGATCACGCCCATGCCCGGCAGGATCATGATGTACACCGCCGGGTGCGAGTAGAACCAGAACAGGTGTTGGAAAAGTATCGGGTCGCCGCCGATGTTGGGATTGAAGATGCCGACGCCCCATACGCGCTCGACCGCAATCAGCACGAGCGTGATAGCCACGACGGGCGTGCCGAGGATTTGGATGAGACTGGTGGCGTAGTGG
>BTUX01000371.1:0-3205 GCA_045863315.1 Candidatus Hydrogenedentota bacterium
GTGCCGGATAAATCGATTTCCTTTGTGGGAAAGGCGGATCTCGGTCCCGCGTGGGGCGGCGAGCACGAAGTGACCGCGACCGGCGGCGCGGGCAAACTGGCGGGGCAGTTCAAGAGCGCCAAGCGAGGAGCGCCACCCATACCGTTCGCGATGGAGCGAATCGAAGTGAAACCGCCGACGCTGGGCCAGCCGGCCCCCGAAGGCGCGGTCGTTCTCCTGGGCGGCGGCGGTGTCGAGCAGTGGAGCCTTCGGCCGTCGACCGGGTGGGCGCTCCACGACGACGGATCGGTCCAAATTGCGAATCCAAGCTTTGTAAGCAAGCAGGAATTCGGAAGCTGTAGAATCCACCTCGAATTCCGCACCCCGTTCATGCCGGATGCGCCCGTCGGCAGCCAGGCCCGAGGGAACAGCGGGGTCTACGTGCAGGGGCGCTACGAGATCCAAGTGCTCGACAGTTTCGGCGCGGAGCCCGCGAACAATCTCTGCGGCGGAATCTATAAGATCGCGGTCCCACTGGCAGACGCAGTCCTTCCTCCATTGACTTGGCAAACCTACGACATCGAATTTCACGCGCCCAAGTTTGATGAAGCCGGCCGAAAAACGGAAGACGCCGAGCTGACCGTCTATCACAACGGCATTTTGATTCACGACCAATTGAAACTTCCGAACGCCACGCCAGGCGGAATTACGGAGGAGGAGGGGGAAACGGGTCCGATCCTGTTGCAGCACCATAACGATCCTGTCAGCTACCGGAACATGTGGGTGCAACCGATCGAGGACTGAACGCGCGCCGCGGCCTTCTGTGACAGCAATGGAACAACGATACGGAAACCGCCATGGGAGTCCCGGCTGCATATCGGATCATCGGCCGGTTCCTGCTTTACCCGTTTGTCAGGGCGATTCCAGATTCCATGATGGACTTCCAAAAGGTGGCCACGGGTGCTCCCTCGATTCCCTTCAGTCGCCCCCGGATTCTACCGAGCGAGGTAAATGAGTGCGGCTGTCGCTCGTAATTCCAGCGTTCAACGAGGCCGCCCGAATCACCGCGACTCTCAAACGCGTGCTGGAATACCTCGCTCGGCAGCCCTATACGTCAGAAGTCATCGTCGTCGACGATGGGAGCGCCGATAACACGGCAGAGGTCGCGCGTCTTGCGGGGCCGAATATTCGTGTCGTCTCATATCGGCCGAATCGGGGAAAGGGCTTTGCGGTTCGGACTGGCATGATGGAAGGTCAAGGCGAAATCCGCCTCTTTTACGATGCAGACGGATCAACCCCCATCGAAGAAATCGAAAAACTATGGCCGGAATTCGATGCGGGTGCGGATATCGTTATCGGCTCCCGCATGCTGCCCCAGTCGGACGTACAGATACATCAACGCTGGACGCGCGAGTCGGCCGGCCGATTCTTCAATCTCGTGCTCCGCATGCTTGGCATTACTCGCTTAACCGACACCCAATGCGGATTCAAGGCCTTTACTTCCAAAGCCTGCGATATCGTCTTTCCGCGACAAACCATCGAGCGATTCAGTTTCGACGCCGAACTGCTATACATTGCCCAGCGGCACAACCTGCGGATCGCTGAAATACCCGTCCGCTGGATCAACGACCCCGACAGCCGGGTGCACCCCGTCAAGGACTCGATTCCGATTCTTCGAGACATCCTGCACATCTGGCGCTACGGCAGGAAGGGCCGGTACGATTGAAGCAGGCGGACGCTGTCCCGCTATACCCCCAACAGCCGTGCCGCGGTCTCGGCGGTAATGCTCGACCGACGGATGGCGCTGATCCCCGCCCCCATCAGGACCTCATTCCGGGCGCGCTCGATTGCAAGCCGCGCGACGTCAACCTCACGAATGCGTGATTCCGCCTCCCGGATGTTATCGGCGGCGTGTTCTCGCACGCTAATGCCGGTCGCCAAGCGGTTCTCCTGGGCCCCGAGGCTTGCCCGGTTCTCGTTGACACGCTCGAGCGCCGCGTCAATACTAGACAATGCAGACTGCGCGCCCGCCTGGGTGCTCAGATCGATGCCTCCCACGCCAAGGGACGTCGACGTAGACTCGCTGAATGTGATCTGCTCGCCGGCCGCCGTGCCGAGGGCAATTGTCTGATCAGCCTTCAACGGCTTGGTCCCGTTGAATTCGGCGCCTTCCGCCGCAGCATCGATTTGAAAAATGAGCTGTTGCGCTTCCTCGTTTAATGCCGAGCGCTGTTCGTCGGACAGCGTACCATTCGATGCCTCAAGCGCAAGCTCGCGCACACGCTGAATCGTGTCCGCTTGGGCTGCCAGGCCTCCCTCCGCTATCTGAATCGCGTTCACCCCGCTTTGGAGGTTTTCCGCTTCCCTCGTGAATTGCCGGACCTCCGACCGGAGGCCCTCGGCAATGCCCAGCCCCGCGGCGTCGTCCGCAGCCCGGTTGATGCGCAGGCCGCTCGTGAGCCGTTCGTTGATTCGTAGGAACGCACGGACGGTCGCTTGGACCTGTCTTTGCGGACTTACCGAGGACAAGTTGGAGTTAATCTGCAGGGCCATTTGGCCAGCCCTCCCAAGTCAAGATATTACCCTCTTACCTAAGTAAAAGTACCACAGTTTGGCAGCTTATATCAAGGTATTTGCGGTATTTTCGGTATTTGCGTTGATGGGTTCGACGAATGGACTTCGAATTCTGACCGACCTCCCCCAAACTCGCCATAATGTGCTACCATCTGGAAGTCAACTACTTACGCCTTGGTGAAGTCAGATGGAACCACGTATCCGGCTTGGCACATGCAGTTGGAGCACCTCCGACTGGGTAGGCAAGGTCTACTCGGCAGGGGCGAAGCAGGCGGACTATATTGCGGAGTACGCGCAGAGGTTCAACACGGTCGAGATCGACTCGACTTTCTATGGCACACCTCGGGTGGCGACCGTCGAAGGCTGGCGCGACCGTACGCCGGAGTCCTTTGTATTTTCGGCAAAGGCCCCGCAACTCATCACGCATGAAAAGTTGATGGAACATTGCGAGCGCGACCTGTCCGAATTCCTGCGCGTCATGGATACCTTGGGGCCGCGCTTGGGACCGGTGGTCTTTCAGTTCCCGTATTTCTCGAAAAAATACAAGGTGACGGAGAGCGACTTTGTCAAGCGGCTGGGGCCCTTTCTTCGGTCGCTGCCGCAGGACGGACACAGCTATGTCGTGGAGGTGCGGAACAAGGCATGGCTTCGA
>BTUX01000372.1:0-3171 GCA_045863315.1 Candidatus Hydrogenedentota bacterium
CGGCGATAAAGCAGTAGATCGGCCACTTGTAGGCCGATACCCATGCCCGGGCCCGGCTCAGCGTCAGATTCTCATAGGCCTCAAACCCGATGAGCACCAGTGGGACGACTTCCAACGCGCTGAACACGGCACCCAAGGCCAGCACGGCGGTCGGCGTTCCCGTGAAGTACAGGTGGTGGAACGTGCCGATAATCCCGCCCGCGAGAAAGATGGTTGTCGCAAACAGGACTGCGGAGGTGGCGATGCGCGTCCTCAACAGACCCATGCGCGTGAAGAGGAACGCGATTACCACGGTAGCAAACACTTCGAAAAAGCCTTCCACCCACAGATGGACCACCCACCAGCGCCAGTATTCCGCCATTGCGAGGTGGGTTTGGCGTCCCCACATTAATCCCGCTCCGTAGAACAGCGCGATTGCGAAGCTCGAGATGAAGAAGAGCGACAGCAGGTTGCGGTTGGGTCCGGGTTGTCTCAATGCGGGCCAAAGCGCTCGCCCCATCAAGCCGAGCCAAATGAATAAGCCGGCGAACAGGAACAATTGCCAGAACCGGCCCAAGTCTACGTATTCGTAACCTTGGTGGCCGAACCAGAAGTTCATTTCATAGCCCATGCGCTGCCGCGTGCCGTACCACGTGCCGAACATCGAGCCCAGCACGATGACCAATAACGCGAGGAAAAGGACGTTTACGCCCAAACGTTGAAACTTCGGTTCGTACCCCGATACGGCCGGCGCCATGAAAAGGCCCGTCGCCAGCCATGCCGTTGCAATCCAGAAGATGGCGAGCTGGGTGTGCCACGTGCGCGTGACCGCATAGGGAAGTATCTCGGCAAGGGGGATGCCGTAGAACCCGGAACCTTCGACGCCGTAGTGCGCGGTCACCGCGCCCAAGCCAACCTGCAGCACCACCAGCGCGATGACCACCCAGAAGTACTTCAGCGTTGCGAGCATGGAGGGTGTCGGTTGAAGTCCAAGCAGTGGGTCTCGCGCCGGCGGTTCGCCTTCGTCGTGTTCGTTGTGCTTCATCACCGCGTAGTACCACGCCAGTGCGCCGACACCGGCAAGCAACAAGACGAAACTGATCACCGACCACACGACGTTGGTCGCGGTGGGCCGATTGTCGATCAAGGGTTCGGGCGGCCAATTCTGGGTATACGTATAGGTCTCGCCTGGCCGGTTCGTGCCGCAGGCCCACGCCGCCCAAAAGAAAAACGCGCTGATCTTCTCACGCCGCTCCGGGTCCGGAAGCACGTTGTCCGGTATCGCGTAGGCCTCACGGAGTCCCGCCAATTCCTCCGTGCCGCTGAACAGTTTTTTGTAATGATCCATTACGGCGCGGATCGACTGCCCTCGCAAATCCGATACAACGAGGTCGCCGCTGGATTCGTCGTACGTGTTGGTGCGGACCTCCTTCTTCAGTCGTGCCTTCAGGGCCGCCTGCTTTTCCAAGTCGAGGGACCCGTACGATTCGGCGTTGAAGTCTTCCTTCGCCCAATGTTCGAGCAGCCACTCGCATTCTCGATGCAGGAAATCCGCCGACCAATCGGGCGCCACGTACGACCCATGGCCCCATACCGTGCCCATCTGGTGGCCGCCGGTGGACTGCCACACGTTCTGGCCGTCCTTAATGTCCTGTCCCGTAAACAACACCGTGCCGGATGCCGTCACGACGCGTTCCGGAATAGGCGGCGCCTTCCGATACAGGTCATTGCCGAAATACCCAAGCGCTGCAAATGATCCGACCAACACCAGAACCAAACCGATCCACAATCCACGGTTCTCCATAGCCAACTCCCTCTATCTACGATTCGTTCCGCTCACGGTCGCGTTACACCGCGGACGCGCCGTGTTTTCCAACCTCATCCACGAACGGCGACGGATCGTTCTCGGACCGAGCGCGCGCCGCGTTCAACGATTTCAACAAACGTTCGGGTTCTATCCCGAAACGACGGGCCGCTCCCTCGATGCTGATGGTCCTGGCGATAGTCCGGCGCATGAGGGGATTGGCGAGCGGCGTGAATCCATACTCAAGAAACGTGGGAAGCAATTCCGGATATGCATCCAGCGCTGCGCCGACATTATCGGACGCGATGAGTTCGCGGCCCTTGGGCAGGATCGCCGAGTCGGCGCCGCGCTCGGGGACTCGCAGCCGGCCATTCATAGTTCTCCACAGGTGCACACCCCAGATTGTCAGCCCGGCGACTTCCAGAATTCCGCTGAAGCCCGCAATCGGGAAAACGGACTCACGAAAATCAGTGAGCGCCTGAAAACCGACCCGCATTGCGCAGCCCGTATTCAGCAGCACGAACGGGATCCACAGGGACGGTAACTGTCGAATGTCGATGCCATTCAGGGTTGGCACCACTTTGGCCGCAACGCCGACGATCATCATGCTCACAAACCCAACCGTGATCGCATGTCGTATCGCCCCGTAGTAGGCGTGCGAAAACCCGATCTGGGCGGCATGACTTTCCGGGGCCCACAACCTCAGCGCGCCGAACTGGTGTGCGGGAAGGAGCACCAGCATGGTCAGCGAAATGAACAGCCAAACATAGGCTGCTCGTAGAAACTTAAGGCTGCGATCGGTCTCTCTCGGCGCCGAGTGCAGTCGCCATCCGCTGACCAGTAGCGCCACGCCCACGGCGAGTAGCAGCACCGAACCGTACCAGAGCGCCGCCCATGTGTGGCCCTTCGTCCGCATGAGGATCAGGCCCGCCACTTCGCCGATGATCGCAGCGTTCAAAAGATAGAGCGCGACCAAGCTGCGCCGCGGTCCCGGGGCGGCAAAACCGTAGAAGTTCGGAAAAATTCGCTGGCTGACACCCAAAATCATCAACATCATGAAGCCGTGAATCTGCACGTCGCGTAAGGGGGCCTGCCAGGTCGCCACCAGACCCAGCATCGCGTCTCGGTCCCGCGCAACCGCCAACGCCCAGAAGTAGGCAGTCCCATAGACGGCCTGCAGCACAAACCAACCCATTGCGACGGCTATGTAATAGTCATAAACGGCCAGCGGTTTTCCCGAACGGCTCAAGGTCGTACCGATAAGCCCGGCAAACAGCAGGATCGCGACGATCTCGGCAATCGATCCCGCCAGACCCACGGACCCCAGGATGGGGGACGCATCCAGGAAGGCCTGAGCCGATGATCGGGTCACGATGCCTGCCAGCATG
>BTUX01000373.1:0-3169 GCA_045863315.1 Candidatus Hydrogenedentota bacterium
TTCATTGCCCGCAGGTGTGAAAAATCCGGAATTGGGGGCAACGCCCGAACGGGACGTAGTGGTCGCAATGACGGCGCCCCTGCGGGCGGCCAAACTTCCCAGAGGCCGCCGCACCCTTCATACGGGTCGGGCAAACGGGGACAGTGGGCGTATCCATCGAAGTGGGCAGGCGGACGTGGATGTTCCAAAGTCTTGTGACAATTTTTGTCGTATGATTCCGCGCGTTGTCCAGTTTTGTCTGCTTCGAACAAGTCTCATTTTCGTCTTTAGTGCCTCATAACTCCCTCTAAGTCAATAGATTATGGTTCTTTCCGCTCTCCTTGGCATGGCGGTTGCCATTAGCGGTGTGGCATTGACGAAGTGTCCAGCGGTCCGATGGGAGGGCCGTTGTGTAACGAAAGCATCCGCGCCGCACCAGGCCCCCTGTGAAGGGCCGGGGCCGCCGGGAATGGTACTCAAGAGGAGGGTAGTGAAGATGGACAAATTGAGGAACAAGTCAGGCTTTACGTTGATCGAGCTGATGATCGTGGTTGCGATTATCGCGATAATCGCGGCGATTGCAATCCCGAACCTGCTGCGGTCGCGCATGAGCGCGAACGAAGCGAGCGCGGCCGGCGGCATGCGCACGATCTCGACGGGCGAAGTGGCCTTCCAGACCGCCGCGTTTGTCGACGTGGACGGTGACGGCGCGGGCGACTACGGCACGCTGGCCCAGTTGGCCAACCCGGATGGCGCGGGCGCGACGCCCCCGTTCATCGATCAGGTCCTTGGTGGCGGAACGAAGCAGGGGTATACGTTTACGGTCGTCGTGACGAACGGCGGTCCGGCAGTGACCCCGGCGTACACCTGCACGGCCGTGCCGACGACTCCTGGCCGTACGGGTTTCCGTCAGTACTTTGTGGACGAGTCCGGCGTGATTCGCTTCACCGCTGACGGTACCGCGGTGAGTGTAGCTTCTCCTCCGCTCAACTAATCCCATTGGAGCACGCGTAAGCGTGCAAGCGCGGCGTGCAGCCATCGAGGGTTGCACGCCGCAACCTTTTTTCGAAGCGGGCGGCTCAAGCGTGGCGGGCTTCCTGGTGGGACCCGATGGGAAATCGAGTGTGCGGCGACGGGGGGAGGTTGCGAGGGGCAATCACGTTGAACTTCAATTCGAACGTCACCATTCCGTTTTCCACCGCGGCGAGCGCCAATTCTCCGCCGTGCGCGCGTACAATCTCGCGCGCCAGGCTTAATCCGAGGCCCGAGCCATCCACCCGCCGGGACCGCGCGGCGTCGACGCGGACAAAACGGTCGAACACCTTGTCCCGGCGGTCGCGGGGGATATCGCCGGTATTCGAAATACGACAGGTGGCAGCGCCTTCGATTTGCCGGAGTTCGATTCGTATCAAACCCCCGTCGCGGTTGTACTTGATTGCATTGTCGATGACGTTATGCAGCGCGCGAGGGAGCAGGTCGCGATCCGCGTGAATCCACACGTCAGGCGAGATGTCCGCGGCGATCGTGAGCTTTGCCGCAAGCGCGGCGGCGTCTTCGGCCAGTTCCGATACGGCCGCGGAGAGGTCGAAGGGTCCGGCTTGAATCCGCAACTGGCCTGCGTCGGCGCGAGCCAGCAGCAGCAGTTTCTCGGTAATAATCTTGAGCCGCTGGACTTCGTCGAGAAGTCGCGCGTAGGTCTGCTGTTGTTGCGGAGGGGCCTCTTGCAGGGCCTGCTCGATCTCGCCTTGAAGGACGGTCAGCGGGGTTTTCAGTTCATGCGCGGCATCGGCGCTGAATCGCGCAGCCTGCGTGAAACTTCGTTCAAGTCGTTCCATCATCCCGTTGAACTGGCAGACAAGCTGCTGAAACTCGGCCGACTCCTTGGTTTCCGGAACGCGTTGATCAAGTCCCCGGGCGGAAACCCGCGCGAGCGTCTCGCTCAACCGGCGTACCGGTCGCAGCGCGCGCGCTGCGATGAGCCAGCTTCCCGCCGCAATTCCGAGCAGGGCCAAGGGTATCGCCACAAGGAATGCCGTGCGTACTCCCGCCATTTGCTGCCGGAACCCGGCCAGGGACACGCCCATGACCACCGTAACATCGGGATTTCCGAATACAGCCATTCGCCAGGTCTGGCCGCCCGCTTCTCGAGTGGCAAATTCAGGGCGACGGAGCGGCAGGGGCTCACGGAGCGGGCCGGGCCCCGGGCGATGGGGCGGAGGCCCGCCGGGTCCGGGTCCCTGCCCGCGCCGCTGACCGCCGGATCCGGTCGGTCCCATCGGAACGGGATTGGACTGAAGCGGCGGAGGAGAATCAGGGGGCGGCCCATCGAAGTGCGGCGGTGGTGGCGGCACGGGCGCGGGCCGTTGCACCGGCCCCGTCAGGAGCACGTCCGGCAATGCGGGAAGTCGGTCCAAGCCCTCAGGCCAATGGGTAGAGCGGTGTAGGACAGTTCCCGAACTCGAAACGACAGCGAGCAAGACGCCCGCCGAGTCTTCACCGAACACAAACTGCAACGATTCGTCGACGGTGGCCCAGTGCCCCGGACTTCGGGGGAACCTCAGGTGTTGCTGCGCGATGTCGCGCAACGAACTGTCGATTCGATGCAGATTCGACCGATAGACCATGAACCAGGCCCAAGCGCCGAATCCGGTGAGCACGAGGCCGGACAACGCCATCGAGAGTAGGGCCACCCGGAGCCGAAATGATGCGCGCCTGGGCATGTTCAGGGCTTTCGTATGCGGTAGCCGACGCCGCGAATGGTTTCGATAAGGGAACCGGGCCCCGTGATCCCGAGTTTCTTGCGAAGGCGCTGGATGTGAACATCCACAAGGTTGGAGGTGGGGTCGAAGTCGTAGCCCCAGACATGCTCGAGTATTTGGGTGCGTGTATAGACGCGCCCCGGAGAGCGCATCAAATACTCGAGCAGGGCGAACTCGCGGGCCGTAAGCTGCGCGGGCTGCCCGCCCCGTGTGACCTCGCGAGTGATCAGGTTGAGCACCAGATCGTCCACTTGCAGCATGGTGAGCTTTTCGCCTGTCGCGCGGCGCGTGACGGCGTGGATTCGCGCGATGAGTTCTTCGACATAGAAGGGTTTTGTAAGGTAATCGTCCGCGCCGAGGTTGAGGCCTTCGACCCGTTCGTCCAGCGCCGTGCGCGCCGTGAGGAGAATGACGGGAACGGCGATGCGCCG
>BTUX01000374.1:0-3162 GCA_045863315.1 Candidatus Hydrogenedentota bacterium
CTCGATTCCACCACCGATGGCGAGGTCCATGTCGCCGGCGGAGATCGCCTGGCTGGCGAAATGAACGGCCTGCTGTCCTGAACCGCACATGCGGTTGAGCTGTACGCCGGGCACGTGGACCGGGAATCCCGCCTTGAGCAACGCGAGGCGGGATATGTTCGCGCCCTGTTTGCCGACGGGAGAGACACAGCCGGCGATGACGTCTTCGACCTCGGCCCTGTCGACGCCCGCGCGCCTCACGCACTCGTTCAAGGTCTTCGCGAGCAAGTCCACGGGATGAATCGAGTGAAGGGCGCCGTCCTCACGCCCGCGTCCGATGGGGGTTCGCACGGCCTCTACGATGAACACTTCACGCATCATTGGTCTCCTCAGATTCGCCGGCCGGGTACGGGAGAAAATCTATCGACCGGTAGTTCGGTCAAGCGGAGCACATGCTATCACGCTACTAGGGGCCCGCGCCACTGAACCGCTGTGCCTGTTTCTGCCGTTCTTCGACCCCCAAGATGCCTCACCGCATCTGATGGTGAGATAGTTCGCGATTTGAAGTCGGTGCGGGTGATTTCGCGATAGAGGGCGCCGCTTTCGACGCATTCATCCCCTCAAAGCCCACGGGCAAATCGTGATGCGGGCAGGGCGGCGTCACGACAGAATCTTGAGTAACCGCGCCTCGCTTTGGATCATCGATCGCACCGTGTGGTAGTTGATTTTCCAGGCGTGGCCCATGTAGTCCCACAGCAGGTTGTTGTTCTCGTCGAACAGGGGAAACCACTCGCCGACGTCGTGGTTGATGACTTTATCCATAACGAAGCGATGGACGTTCTCGTACGCGTCGATGTACTTCTCGTCCTTGGTCAGGAGGTACGCGTCCAGCATGCCGACGAGGCATTCGGCCTGTTGCCAGAATTCCTTGTTGCGTTCGCGCGCGGGGCCGATGAAGGGGCCTTCGCAATAGACGCCCCCGTTTTTCCAATCGATGCCGTACCGGCGGCCGTGCTCAAAGATTTTGCGGAGCGGTTCGCGGAACCGCTCGAGGTCGAGATCGAGAATGCGGATGCTGTGCAAGAGCAGCCACGCGAACTCGACGTTGTGGCCGTAGCTTGTGTTGTCCATGGGACGGCCTTCACCCTCTTCGACGTCGCGGTCCGATCCCCACACGTCCGCGAACAGGATTTGGCGCAGGGGGGTCCAATCGATGGCGAACTGCGCAATGCCGAGTCCGTGTTCGGGATGGAGAATCCGCTTGAAGATGAGGTCGATAATCTCGATCGTGCGTTCCCTGTAAACGCGCGCGCCGGTGGCTTCGTACAGGTTAGTAAAGGCCTCCATGAGGTGCATGTGGACATCGAATGACTTTCGGTCGCCTCCGAACTTGCCCGGCTTCTTCTTCGACCAGTCGCGCTCGAGGAATTCGTAGTACCCGCCGTGGCAGTTGTCGGCGGCGAGGGTCTGCAGGACTTCGTAGGTCTTTACGGCCCATTCGACGCCGCGCGGGTCGCCGGAGGCCATCCCGTACTCGCTGAGCGCGTAAATGGCGAAGGAGTGTCCGTATGTGAGCTTGCTCACATTGAGCGGGGTGCCGTCCTGCTGGGCGGTCCAGTACCACCCGCCGAAATCGTTGTCCCAAAAGTGGTCGAGGAGGAAATCGACGCCCTGTTTCGCGATTCGGAGAAACTCGCCCTGCCCGAACCCGGCGCGGTGCACGGACGAGTAGGTGTAGATGCAGCGGGTCTGGCACAGGTGCGTCTTGACGGTCTCTCCGGTCGGGTTGCCGTTGCGGTCGAGGTAGGTGAGGAACCCGCCGTAATCTCTATCCACTCCGTGGGTGAGCCAGAACGGAAGCAATTCATCGCGGAGATGGTTTTGGACTTCTTCGAGAAATTTTTCGCACCGTTGGGAGACGTTCACAAGAGGGCCTTTCAGTAGTGGTTCTGACAGACAGAGATTGGAAGTGTAGAAAGCGGGGCAGGAAAAAGGCAAACCGAGGGATGGAGAAGTCGATTTCCTTCGAAAGCGAAAGCGCGCCCGCCGCGGGCAACGGGCGCACGGTTTCGCGCGGGACGAAGGAAGAGGTTACTTCATCGCCACGAGCGGCGTCGCGTCGCGGCGTTTTCCGTCACGAGCGCACGCGGCCTGGTGGATCAGGCGGGCGACCAACGCCGTCCAGCCGGTCTGATGGCCGGCGCCGACTCCGCGGCCGGTGTCGCCGTGAAAGTGCTCGTAAAACAGCACGAGGTTGCGCCAGTGCGGGTCCTCGGCGTAGCGCGTTTCATCGCCGTGGACCGGTCGACGGCCGTTTGTGTCGGGGAGGAACAAGCGTGAGAGGCGTGTAGCAAGTTCATTTGACACTTCCTGCAGCGTCAGCATTCGGCCGGAACCCGCCGGACACTCGACCTTCAGGCCGTCCCCGTAGAAATGGTAGTACCGTTCGAGCGCCTCGACGAAGAGATAGTTCAACGGGAACCAGACCGGCCCGCGCCAGTTCGAGTTGCCGCCGAAGAGCCCGCTGTCGGACTCTCCCGGCAGGTACCGCACCGTGTACTCCTGGCCATTGGCGAAGAAGGTATAGGGGTGGTCGTGGTGGAACCGGGAAACGGCGCGCAGTCCGTAGGGGGACAGAAATTCGGTCTCGTCGAGTACATAGCGCAGAACGCGTTCGAGACGATCCCGCGAGGGGATTGCGAGCAGCCGGTGCTCGTGTTGGATTTCGCCGTAGACATCCTCCTCCATATAAGCAATGTGCCGGGCGAGGTCTTTGCGATTCTCGAGGAACCACTCGAGGCGCTTCTTGAATCCGGGGAGCTTGCTGATGACTCCTTCTTCAAGCACCTCGACGGCGAACAAGGGAATGACGCCGACGAGCGAGCGAATTTTCAGGGGGATGCTGTTTCCATCCAATCGCAGTTGATCGTAGTAGAAGCCGTCCTGTTCGTCCCACAGGCCGTTTCCGCCGAGGGTGTTCATGGCGTCGGTGATGTGGACGAAATGCTCGAAGAACTTCGAGGCCATGTCCTCGTAAGACGGATCGGTCTGGGCGAGTTCGAGCGCCATAGAGAGCATGGTGGCGCAGTAGAACGCCATCCATGCGGTGCCGTCGGCCTGTTCGAGATGGCCGCCGGTGGGCAGCGGTTTTGATCGATCGAACACGCCGATGTTGTCAAGCCC
>BTUX01000375.1:0-3156 GCA_045863315.1 Candidatus Hydrogenedentota bacterium
GAAAGAAATCATCGAGATAGCCGCGGAGTTCGCTTGCCCGCTCCGGATATGCCTTTCCGGCAAGGTAGGCTGGCCGGACGGGGGCCTGGCTGAACGCACGGATGACGCCGGACCTAATGTCGAGGAATTTTGGGGAGAGCAAGAAACCGTGGTCGTCCAGTATCTGAACAACGCGGTTTATGTCCGATTGGTCGAGCAGACGACCTCCGGTATAATTCGAGAAAGCATATTGGATGTCGCTAGTCTCATTTTCCCCATTGAGATGCGACGCAACAAAAAAAGCGACCGGGGTCAGTACGAGGGGTTCCTCGACGAAACCCTCGGGGTCACGCATGACAACGACGGTTTCCCCTTCGTGTTCGAAGGGGGCGATGTCGAGATATCGCAACGGGGGGAGAGGCATACTGTATGTACTATACCGTCAAAGGGTTACGTTCGCAAATGGGAGGTAGGAGAGCGATGCGGTCGGTTTGAGAGTTCCTCAAAAAGCTGATAATTTATATATTACAAATCAACGCTCAGAGCGGAATTCGTGGTATCCGTTTGCATGGGACCTTGGGGAAGGTAGTGTTGGTGATGCAGTTAGCGCAATTAATCGAGCCGCATTCGGTCGAAATCCTTCACGCGTGCTGTTCGATGAAGTTGCCCGTCACGGTGGTCGTTCCCGAGTCGGGAGTCAGTGCGCGGGGAAGGTTCTTGTCCGTGAGCGACGACAAGGTCGTAATCGAAAGTCCGGCGACGGCAGGTGTGCAAATCGGCGTTCTCGCGCAGTGTCTTGTCATCTTTGTCAATGAGGGGCAGATCTACGTTTTCGTGTCCGTCTTGCAGTGCGCTGAAGTGGGTAGAGGAATGGAGAACCCGAAGTTGACGTTGACGAAGCCGGCGTATGTGCTGCGGCCGGAGTCGCGGCGTTGGTTTCGGATTCCGGTGTTGGATCGGGAATCCGTCGAAGTGAAATTCGAGACGGAGGGGTACGAATACGGCGATCCCACGCTCCTCGATTTGAGCGTTGGGGGCATGTTGTTAGAGTTCCAGGACGATCAGGATCCGGGCATTTCTCCGGATACGCCGGTCCGTATCGAACTGCAGATGGAGGACAAGGTCGTGCAGTATGTGGCGGAAGTGCGCTATGCGCACGACCATCGCTACGGACTCATGTTCGTGCCGGACGCCGACGCCGAGGAGGCGGCGAACGCGGAAGGTATTTTGCGCGAAATTCTTACCAAGCTGGGAAGCATGTGGTCGAGCCACAGGACATGATACACGTAGATGGCGGACCCGGAGTGACCCGTGACCGGAGCGACGGTGTACGGAACACGACGACGACCGCGCCGCAGACGGTTCTCGTACTTGCTTGAAAGCACATGTTTGCGAAACGGAAGGCGCAACTCAACGATCCGCCTGGCGTCGGTCGACAAAAACAACGCTCTTGCCCTTGGGTCTCGCCATATGGCGGGCCTGCGCCAACACTTCGAACATTTTTTTTGCGCTCTTGTAGTTCCGGTATTGGGTGTGTGCCACGCCGATGGACAATGCCATCAGGGGATACTTGGCTTCACGCCCGTGTTTGTCCGTCGCGATGATATAGCCACGCTGCATTTCCTGGGTTGAATACAATTGAGAAATCGAGCCGTCGAACGTCTGGCAAAGGGCGTTGCAGAAGCGCTCGTAGTCTTCGAGATTCAACAAAACGACGAAATGCTCGCCTCCGAGATGGGCGACGAATGACTCGTACACGCCGATGTTGTGGGTGAGTTTGGTGAGCAGGTGCGACATGAACTCCAAGGCACGTTTCTGACCTTGCAGACCGTAGGCGGCGCAGTACGGTTTGAATCCGGCGATGTCGATGTAGCAACAGGCGACGGCCATTCCTCGGGCGAGGCGGTGGTTGATCTCGCGTTTGATGGCTTCGGTTCCGGGAAGATTGGTGCCGGGGTTGTATTTCGAGATTGTCTCTTGAAGCGCGGTAAGGCCCGCGATTTTTTCCGACAGGGCATCGAGCTTGAACGGTTTGGCCAGGAAGTCGTCGGCTCCTTGTTCGAGGCCGTGCAAGACTTCGGGTTCCTCCCCCAGGGCGGTCAGAATCAGAATGGCCATCCGGTACAGTTCGGGGTCCCGGCGTATTTTTCGGCAAATTTGGTAGCCGGTGATGCCGGGCAACATGATGTCCAGGATGGCCATGTCCGGCTTCAGTTCTTTGGCCATTTCGAAGGCGCCGTCCCCGGTGTGAATGACGGAGACGGTGTGCCCCTCGGCCGACAGTTTGGTTTTGATCAGCTCCGCCAGATCGACATCATCATCGACAAGTAGAATTCTGCTCATCTACTCCCCTTTTCATGCGGTTCACTTCCCCCGACCGACAAAGAAGACTTTTATATTATACCCGGAGAGACCGTGCGATTGGCAAAGAAGGCTACGTTTTCAGGCCGTACTGGGTGATTTTGTCATACAAGGTGCTGCGGGCGATTCCGAGAATCCGGGCGGCGTCGGCAACCCGTCCGCCGCACTGATCCAGCGCCGCGACGATGTGGTTTCGCTCGACCTCGGCCAAGGCGGCGAGCTTTTGCGCGGGTGTCGCGCGTCCCATGGCGGCCTCGACGTTTTCCCGCGCAATAATCTCCCCCCGTGCGTGCGCCGCAGCGGTTTCGACCACGTTCCGTAACTCGCGGACGTTACCACGCCACGTGTGAGCGCGAAGCAACTCGAGGGCTTCGCTGGAAAACTCCCTCGCGGTGAATCCACCCTGGAGTTTCGCCATGGCGAGAAAATGGTCGACCAATTGCATCAGGTCGCTTATACGCTCGCGGAGCGGAGGAATGGTGATTTCGAAGCCGCGAATTCGATGATAGAGGTCGCGCCGGAACTTGCCGTCTTCCACGTCCTGAGCGAGGTCGCGGTTCGTGGCCGCTACCAAGCGGAATTGAACGGATATCTCGGCTTGACCGCCCAGACGGCGAAACTTGCCGGTTTCGATCGCGCGAAGGATGCGCGCCTGATTATCGGTGCTGAGGTCGCCGATTTCATCGAGGAAGAGCGTACCGCCGTGGCTGAGTTCCAACTGGCCCAGTTTTCGGCCCACCGCGCCGGTGAAGGCGCCCTTTTCGTATCCGAACAGTTCGCTGGCAAAGAGTTCACCGGGGATGGCGGCACAGTTCA
>BTUX01000376.1:0-3145 GCA_045863315.1 Candidatus Hydrogenedentota bacterium
CCCCAAGGACCAGTTCCGTCGAGACCGTACCCACACCGCCGGGGGCGATAGTCACCGGCTGGATATCCGCCATAATCGGAATATCCCAGTCGTACACATAGACATAGACCACATATTCCCCCGCGGGAATGGACGTCATGACTTTGCCGTCGTTGAGCCGGTACATCCGCTTTTCCCCGCCTTGAGCCGGGTACACCTCAATCTTGCCGGGGAGGTTCTGCTGCAGGACATTGGTTACCTCGACAAACAGGGAACCTTCACCCGCCGCGGGGGCGGCGCCCTCTGCGGCGCCCGCGCAAAGTGCCGGGATTGCGAGGCTCCACCCCATCAGGGCCAGGCCCCACCACGTTCTACCCATTCTCTTCATCTCACTACTCCCGTAATCCGCAGCTACATTTATGTTGCATCCTGCTTATATACTAGATACAATAGAACGCACATGAACTAGACATAGGCTCATGTGCTCACGCGTACTCACGACCCGTTTGGCCGTACCAAACTTGTCTGAGGATTGGGCAACGCATCGTACGATAACGATGCGGTAACGAGAGGAGGAAGTCAAGATGCTCTCCAGTATCGATATCAACAGCAGCGTGGCTGTGTACGTGCAAATTGAAAATCACGTGCAATTCGCCATCGCGTCGGGGAAGCTCAAAGCCGGCGATCAGCTGCCGTCCGTGCGCGAACTTTCAGAACGGCTCGGTGTCAACCCCAACACAGTGGCAAAAGCCTACCGCGACCTGGAGGTGATGGGGCTTTTGTACACGCGCCGTGGCATGGGCGTCTTCGTGAACAAGGGCATCGAAGCGAAGTGCCGCGAGGATTGCCGGAAACGAATCATCGGCCGTATGCACGAAGTCGTTGCCGAAGCGAAGGCGGCGGGAATGACGAAGGCCGAAGTTTCGGAAGTCGCGGAAAAAAGCTACGCATCCGACGCTGGCCCATACAGCGCGACCCCCAATTCGCTTACCGCGCTCGCCAAGGGAAAGAAGAAAGCGAAATAGGGCATCGTCTCAAATCTTGTAAAACGTGAACTGGGCCATTCTCAGCGAGGATGGCCCAGTTGTATTTTGCTCTTAAGTCGTTATTTGCCAGTTCGTTGCGTAGTAGAACCCAAAATCGGTGTAGGTCAACGCCTGACAGGCAGCCCAATAGACTGAGAAAAGCGCCCAAGAATCGCACTTTCAAGAAGAAGGAAATAGTTGACATTATCCCCGTTCTCATCTAAACTTACTACAGAACACTTGGGAACACGAATTCGGCGGCAATACCTTCAAGCGCACTTGAAGGAAAGGGTGCAATGCCGTCCCGAATTCAAGGCTGCACCATAGCAGACTGGCAGATAGGCGCAATGGAATCGATCGAACATTCGACGAGCCCTAAGCCCGCCATCGGGCAGGATGATCGCGAGGCCCCTGAATCGGCTGTACATCACGAAGGGGGAGCGCGCGGGGTCATGGGGGAAACCATCGAACAGGCCGGCCGCCTGTCCCACGGGGCAAAGGTCAAGCGCGGCCAATTGAGCGCGGTTCAACAGGGCCGCTACGGCACGGGCCCCGCTCCATACGGATATCGGCGCGGCGGCGACGGCGAGAAGCCGCTCGTTGTCGATGACCGCGAAGCCGAGGTGGTCCGCATCATCTTTCGCGAGTACCTGAACACCCGCAGTACCGGGAAGGTCGTATCATACCTGCATTCCAAAGGAATCTTTACCCGCAAAGGCAACAAGTGGTCGCGGCAGGCCATCGCCATTATCCTCTCCAACCGGACCTACCGCGGCCGCGTCAGCTACGGCGATGTGGAAACGCAGGGGATTCACGATCCCATTATTGACCCCGCGTTGTTTTACAAGGCGAACGCATTGCGGGAACGCCGGCGCAGGGGCAAAGATTCAGGCGACCGGTTCGAGTAGCATCTTCGTTCCGAATCCGTTGAAGGGTTCCCGTTTTCACCCGTATAATGCCCGGCACGGGTCGTGTGCCCTCGCGAGCCGCAGCAATCCACATACGGGAAACGACAAAATCCATGCTTGACCGACAAACCACGGCATTGGTCGTTATCGACTTTCAAGAAAGACTCCTGCCCAAGATTCTAGGTCACGAATCCGTCTTGGATCAGGCCATCAAACTCGTGAAATTCTCCCGCGGCCTGGGTATCCCTATCCTGGTTTCCGAACAATACCCAAAGGGCCTTGGCCACACGGTTCCCTCCCTCGCAGCGGAACTCGACGGTATTACGCCCATGGAAAAGACGGCGTTTGGGTGTCTCGGCGATCGCGCCATCGCGGAAGCACTTGCGGCAACCGGCAGGCGGCAGCTTGTTTTGACCGGAATCGAGGCCCACGTTTGCGTAATGCAAACTGCGCTAATGGCGATTGACGAAGGCTATGAAGTCTTCGTGCCGCGCGACGCCGTGGGGTCGCGGTTGCAGCCCGAATACGAGGCCGGGCTTCACCGCCTCGAGCGCGCGGGGGTAGAACTCGTCACGACGGAAATGGCCCTCTTCGAGATTCTTCGGGAGGCGGGAACGCCGGAATTCAAACAAACGCTGCCCCTTATCAAATGAGCTTGCACACGGGGGAACGATTAGGAGTAGGAGTACATTGCCATGCCGCTTGACCTGCAGTTCACGGCCGCTCTGGGGATAGGATTGCTGGCGGCGTGCGGCGCGACCGTCCCCGCAGCCGCGGCCCCGCTGGTTACCGCTTACGACGACGATGGCGCCATTACGGTCGATGGCAAACGCACCGTAATCATCGGCACCTACCATGTTGGGAATCGCCACACCGCTCCGGAACCCGATCAAGCCGCCTACGACGAACTCGCGCAAGCGGGGTTCAACCTGGTACACGGCAATGCGAAGACGCTCGACATGATCCACACCGCAGGATTGATGGCCTGGACCAATGCGGGCACGCTCGATCTAGACACGCGCGAGGAAAGCGCGCAGAAGATACTCGACGCGGTGAATGCCGTTAAGGATCATCCCGCCCTCGCCTTTCTGGAAACGGTCGATGAGCCCGCCTGGACGTGGATGAAAGCCGAGGCGCGCATTCCGGCGGAGGTCTTGATCGAAGCCTATCCCATCATCAAGGGCGCCGATCCCAATCACCTGCTCTATACGAATCACGCGCCCACCAATCTTG
>BTUX01000377.1:0-3084 GCA_045863315.1 Candidatus Hydrogenedentota bacterium
TCGCTGCCCGCGCGGGCAGCACTGTACGTACGGAGAAGTGACTTTTCCGTTCTAGGCGGCTTTTACGGCTTCGATGTGAGCCATGTTGGCTTGTACTTCGCTTGGTTCGAGAAGGCCGATGGTCATGGCGTCTACGCAGCCAAGCCCGAGGACGAATTCGAGCGATTGCGGAATCTGGTCTTTCAAGTCGCCTTCGCCGACGATTTTCATTCCCAGGATGCCGATGCCGTTGTCGTGGGCCTTCTTGAGCACGCCGGCGACTTCTTCGGGCGTGCCGTCCATGCGGTTGCCGAAGGGGTTGATGCGGGCGAGCACGATATCCACCCACGGCGTTCGGGCGGCGGTCTCCATCGCGCCGAGGTTGTGGCACGACACGCCGTGCGCGCGGATCATGCCCTTCTCCTTGGCTTCGTCCAGCACGTCCATGCAGGTCTGGAGCTTGCCGGTCCAATCGGGATCGGTCAGGCAGTGCAGCAAGACGATATCGAGATAGTCGGTGTCCAGTTCTTTGCGAAACCGTTCGAGGTCGGCCTTGATCAGGCCCGGTTCGCGGGAGACGGTCTTGGTCAGCAGCATGACGTCTTCGCGTTTGACCGTGCTTTTCATGGCGTCTTTCATGTAGTCGTGTGCGCCGTACATGTCCGCGAGATCGAAGTAGGTGATGCCCGAGGCGTGGGCATGTTCGATGAGCGAGACGAATGCCTTGCGCCCTCTGCGGTTCTGTTCCGAACTGCCGTTCCACGCGCGCGTCCCGGTGCCCATGCCGAACAGCGAGCATTCGATGCCCGTCTTGCCCAGTTTCCGCTTCATGGTACCGCTGAATCTCTGTTCCGCGCGCGCGCGTGGCGCGTGCGCCAGTGCAATGCCTGCCGCGACCGTACCTGCCGTCGTCTTTATGAAATCACGCCGGTTGATCCATTTCATGGCTGGTGCCTCCCGTATTCCAAGGCCCCATTCTACACGAAACGGGGGACGCGCAACAGGGCCCGTCTACCATCAAATCCCGGGCGATGGCAACAACGACTTTCGCGACGGAAGGTATCACTGGAACTATTCCGCGGCGGCGTGTATAACATTGCGCAGGGTTCGACGCAGGGCAAGGCGGAAGGTCCCCGCGGCGTGGGTTCAATTCAGCGAGGTACTCCGTCCATGAAGCACACCACCCGATTCGCCATTTTCACCGCCATGTGCCTGTTCACGGTAGTTTCGATCTGGACTACGTACAAGAGTTTGTACGACTCGATCCTTCCAGGCCCGACCTTCACGGTTCAGTTCTCGCCTGAGTCCGTCTACAAAATCGCATGGCCCGCGCTGGGCCTGAGCGTGGCCATCGGACTGATGCTCTTCGCATTGAAGCTCGCGATTATCGACGGCCAGAAACGGCTCAATGTCGCCGGGGTTATCGGGCTGATTGTGATTGCGTTCATTTCGATTTCCTTCAACATGGACGTCCTGTATCGCACGGCGGACAGGGACTTCTTCCTTCGATACTCGGACTCGAAGGTGCGCAGCGCCTACGAGACGTATCTCGCGCAGGTGCAGGGTACGCTGTCTGGCCGTCGAAGCGAATTGCTCAAGCAAATCGCGAAACAAGAAGGCGAACTCGAGTCGGAAATCCGCGGCTTGCGCGAGAAACCGGCCGGCTACGGTTCAGAAGCCCGGAAAGAGGAATACCAGCTCACCCTACTCGAGAAGGAAGCCCAGGTCGAACTCGAATCGATCGATCAGGCGCTGGCCAAAAAAGGGGAAGCAGACGCGCTGTTGAACGGTACGATCGTTGCCTCCTTGGACGACGTCCATATGCTTCAAGAGAAGCTGCGCGTGCTGGTCAAGGACCTCGCCGGCACGGCGAACGTCGCACTGCCGCCGCCGGTAAAACTTGAGACGCCATTCTTCGCCGTGTTCGACAAGCTGTTTGACTTCCGGAACGCCGGGCCGATGGAGATCCTAATCCTCCTGCTTGCTTTCCTGCTCGATCTCGGCGATATCATCGGCTACAGCCTGATTCCCAACAAGCCGGACAAGGTCCGGCGGACCGCGTTCGCAATCGTGCCCGAGCATCTGCCCGGCCCGGAAGTGGTCCACCAGCCGAGACGCGACGTTGCATTCGAATGGGAGCCGGCGGCGGTCGGCGCCGAGACGAAGTTGGGCCCCGAATCGGAAGAGGAAAGAGCGATTGCCCGGCCTTCGCTGCGCCGCAGGCGCTCATTTCGCTTCAGGCGGTAAGAATTCGCAGGAATTCAGGACTCGGCGAGCGCCACAGTCCCGAGGTAGGCGGCTTCGTATTCCCAGTCGTCCGCCCAATTCTCGATTCGAACGTCTATCTCCTTGCCCGTATAGGGCATCAAATCCACCTTGACCGTCGTCCACTCCCCTTTGGTGTCAATCCTCTTCTCGAGTGTCGGTTCGCCGTTGATGACGACTCTCAGCACATAGTCCCCGCGCCGATCCGAAGCCGTTTCGATGAGCAGGGCAGGCGACCCGTTGACGGGAATCTTGAACGACGTCGCGATGACGGCCGGCCGTTCGCGGTCTATGGGGTGAAGCGCGAGCACGCGTTGCCTCCCGTACTGGTCGGGCCGGAACCCGGGTTCCATGTCGTGTCCGCAGGCGACGATTCTCCAGTCGGGATTCCACCACGAGACCTCGTACTGCGGGATGCCGGTCGCAAGGACGTCCTGCTGGCGGGTCCACTGTTCAAACGTGATTGGCGCGGCGGGCGCTTGACGAATCAATGTGTAGCTGTCCGACGACACCGTTCCGCCGATTCGCTCTATCAGTTTCTCGGTCACACGCTGGCACGTCGGAATCAACGTCGTGAACGAATAATCCGTATGCGAGAAACGGGTCTCCGCAATGGCCGCCATTCCTTCGGTGAACTGCGTCGGAATCGACGCATACCCCTTCATGCAACCCAGCACGCCGGCAGCGTTCGACGGATTGCAGTCGGCGTCCTGACCGCAGCGGGTGGCGATCTCCATGGTCCGTTCGAAATCGCCATTCCCGTAAAGCAGCCCCATGACGATGTACGCGCCATTGAGTTTCGCGTCGATGTTGAACGGATTGCCGGGCGCGCAATCCACG
>BTUX01000378.1:0-3072 GCA_045863315.1 Candidatus Hydrogenedentota bacterium
TCGTGACGGCCTGCGCCGGGTACCTGCCAACCGCAGTGAGGCGAAGTGTCGTGTCTCGCCCGGCGACATTTTTTGCGATTCTTGTGCTGCTCGTCTCCTGGGTCTATAAGCTCTGGCAGGCCTTCTTGTGATCGAGTGGCAGTCCGTTCCTTCCTCAAACCACATCGAGAATTCGGCATCTTCACCCATTCTGAAATCCGACTCCAATTCAGGTAGAATTCTGTACAACTGATCGTGGGTGAAATTCTCATGTATGGCGTAGACGAAAAGACCAATTACGATGTCCGCAACGCGGCAAAGACCCGGGGACCGGCGTGGCCTATTTACCGTCGCCTGCTGGGTTATATGTTTGACTACAAGAGCCGGTTGGCCCTGTCCGTTGTGTTCGCCATGTTTGTGGCCCTGTCGTTTGGCGCCATTATCGTGGGCGCCGGCCAAGTCGTAATGTATGTGTTCGATAACGAAGCCAAGGTCAACGCCGAGGTCGCCAAGTCGCAAGCGAGATTCAATGCGATGGCGGAGAGGATGCAGGACGCCGTCGGCTGGGGCCCTGCCGGCATCGGCGATCAGCTTCCGGTGCTCGTTGCGTACCTGCGCGAAGACCCGATGCGTTCGATGCTGTGGCTATGCGCGCTTATCGTGTTTCTATCGCTGATTGGAGGGCTTGCGCGCTACATTCAGGAATATCTGTGCGCGTCCATCGCTACGTTTGTGACCGTTCGGCTTGGGCGGGAACTTTACGCGAACATCATCCGGCTGCCGCTGCGCTTTTTCGAGAAGCGGACCTCCGGCGAAATTATCGCGCGAATGACCAATGACACGTTTGCCGCCGGCCGCGGATTGACCGCCGTGTTCATGAAAATCTTTCGCGAACCGTTCAAGGCCCTCGTGTTCCTTGCCATCGCGGCGGTGACGAACCCGTTTCTGACCTTCATTGCGCTTGGGGTCCTGCCGCCGGTGGGTTATGTCATGGTGCGGATCGGCCAGAGCGTGCGCAAACGCATGCGACGGACTTTGGAGAAAATCGCAGGGCTGCAGACGGTCGCGAAGGAAAGCGTCGTCGGCATCACGATTATCAAGGGCTTCTCCATGGAGCCCTACGTCGAGTCCCTAGTCAATCGCGAGTACAAGAAGCTGGAGCGACAGGGCCTCAAGATGATGCGCGCAGACGCCGCGATCGGACCCCTGACTGAGTTTGTGATGGTCCTGGGATTTGCGGTCTTCATTCTGGTGAGTGCGAATATGGTAATTCATGAGCGGCTGCTCTTCTCCGATTTGGTTAAACTCTACGGCGCCCTGTTCGGTTTGCTGGATCCGGTGAGGAAACTGACATCGGTCAACAATGCGGTGCAGACCAGCGTCGCGAGCGCCGAGCGCGTTTTCGAGTTCATTGATTTGAAACCCGATATCGTGGATTTGCCCGGCGCAACCGATCTCCCGCCCATCCGGGAATCAATCCGATTCGAAGACGTCCGATTCTCGTACGACGGCAGGACCGAGGTGCTGCGGGGGGTATCGTTCGAGGTGAAGAAGGGCGAGATGGTGGCGATTGTGGGGTTCAGCGGGGCGGGCAAGAGTACGATCGTGAAACTGCTGCCGCGCTTTTACGACGTCAGCGGTGGTCGCATCTGCATCGATGGCGTCGACATTCGCTCCGTCACCCAATCCAGCCTGCGCGCGCAGATCAGCCTGGTGACGCAGGAGACCATTCTGTTCGATGAGTCCGTGCGATCGAACATCGCCGCCGGAAACGATTCCTATTCCGATGAACGCATACTCCAGGCTTTGAAGGCCGCGCACGCCGACGATTTTGTGCAGAAGCTGCACGAAGGACTGAATACGCGCATAGGCGAGGCGGGCGGGCGGCTTTCGGGCGGCCAGCGTCAGCGCCTCGCAATCGCCCGGGCACTGATCAAAGATCCGACCATTCTGATTCTGGACGAGGCAACATCCAACCTCGACTCGAAGAGCGAACGCGCCATACAGGAGGCCATCGAGGAATTCGTGGTCGGGCGGACGACCCTGGTGATTGCTCACCGTTTATCGACCGTCAGACGGGCCGACCGCATACTTGTACTGGATCAAGGCCGCATAGTGGATGCAGGCACCCATCTTCAACTCATGGACAAACCCGACGGCATATACCGTCGCCTGTACGAGAGCCAGTTCGCCGTGAGCGAGAGTGGTCCGGAAATCGGCGGCGGGGCGGTAGTGGGCGTGGCCACGCAACCCGCCGACGAGCGTGCCGACGCGGTGTACTGATCCCGTGCGTTCCTCTTCAATGTTTCTGGCCGGGTTGCTTACGTTCACGGTATGCTCGTGTGGGGGGCCCGAGTCCCCGGCAGTGGCATCTCCCCCACTTTCATCACAATCGACACCGGCCGCCCCGGAAGCGGCGCAAAACAGCGGGAACCAGTCGCAAAGCTTCAGCCTTGCGCGGATGAGGGTCGTGGACCTCGAAGGAAACCCTGTGCGGAATATGCTGCCGATTGCCACCCAATCGGCGAATGCATTTGAAAAGCCCATCGCCCAAGGGCAGCCGACCGGCGCGGACGGATTGGGATCACTGATGACGCCGAATGATGCGTGGGTGTACGTGCGCGCGTGGGACCCCGCCAAACGCATGTTCGCGAACAACTACTATGACGTGCCGCCCGGCGAAGCGAGGCAGACCGACGTGATGGAGATTGTGATGGCACCCGGCGCTTCCCTTCGGGCGGAGATTTTGGACGCGGAAGGGAAACCGGTGGCAGGACAATTCGTGGGGATTATGATGGAACATCCCACGCAGGGCCCGTGGTGGCCGGACGAGTCTCAAACGGACTCGACCGGCAAGATAGTTTTCGAGTCAGTGCCGCCCGGGAAGTTCTTGATTACATTCGAAACACGCGATGGGCGGCAGGTCCAGGTCCCGGGCGTAGCACTTGATCCCGGTGGAGCGACCAATATCGGACCGGTAATCCTGCGGTAGGCGAAGCAGAGGCAGTCCGCACCCTATTCTGAGAGTGACGTGCCACCCAGTCCGCATTTCTCGCCAGTCGCTCCCGATGACGGGAGCGACTGGCGAGAAAT
>BTUX01000379.1:0-3034 GCA_045863315.1 Candidatus Hydrogenedentota bacterium
TCCGATGCCAAGTCCGACAAACTGCTAGGAGTTCCCAAAGTGAGAATAGGACCTGCGATTTGATAGGCCGCACACACTTGCAAAGGCAGGTGCGTCGGGGGATTATCGTCGCTGCTACTCATCGCGCCATTGACTCTACTAGGCGCACGAACTTATCTTCCCCTTTAGACCGATAGACACCTCGACGGGTGATCAGTCCAATCGCAACGCGGGGGAGGCCCGGGAGACGAATGCTGCGGATGCGTCTGTCCGCGGGTATCACCACGATGTCGGGCAGGAAGGACACCCCGACATCCTCGGCGACGTAGCGTTTGATGACTTCGAAACTGCCGCTGTTCATGGCGACGTGAGGTTGAAACCCGAGCGAGCGGAAATAGTCGCGCAGCAGGGCACCGGTCCGGGTGGCGTCGTCGAGCAGCAGCATGGGTTCATCGACCAAATCCTCGATGGTGAGGCGTTTCCGCCGGGTAAGCGGATGCGAGGCGGGGACCACGAGCACGAGTTCCTGTTCGAACAGCAGCCGCTCTTCCAATTCACGTCGGCCCACGGGCAAGGTGACGATTCCCAAGTCCAGTTCACAGCGTGAGACCAGTTCCGCGACGGCGTCCGAGGGGCGGTTCACGATGACGAGCCGGGTGCCGGGCATGACGCGACGGAATCTTCGGATGAGCGGAGGAAGAACGTACAGCGCGGTGGTATCGCTGGTGCCCAGTCGGAGTTCGCGCAGTTCGGCCTCGTCAATAGACTTCACTTCGCGGGCCAGCGAATCGGCGTCCGCCAGCAGGGCGCAGGCGCGTTCGTAGAGGCGCTGCCCCGCCGGCGTGGGTTTGCCGGCTTTGCGGTCAAAAAGAACCCGGCCCAGTTCACGTTCAAGTGCTTTGATCTGGTGGGTCACCGCGGGCTGGGTGCGATGGACGCGCTCCGCCGCCACGCGAAAGCTGCCGGTCTCGACGAGTGCGCGGAAGCAGCGCAGGGAATCGAGGGTCATCCGACATCGCCGCCGTTCATCAGGCTCATCAGCTTGGCGTTTAGCTCTTGCGCGGGGTGCCGGCCCAATTCCTTGAGGCGGTGGTTCAACGCAGCGACTTCCAGGATAATCGCGATATTGCGGCCGGGACGCACCGGTATCAGCAGATGGGGAATACGGACGCCCAGGATCGTGACAAAAGTTTCGGACAATCCGGTGCGGTCGTATTCGGACTCCTTGCTCCATTCCTCGAGTTCGACGACAAGTCCGATGCGTTTGGAGTTTCGCACGCGGCCCACGCCGTACACGCTGGTGATGTCGATGATTCCGATGCCCCGGATTTCCATATGGTGTTCGATCACCGGCGAGGATTCGGCATACAGCGAATCCTCGCGGCGGCGCTTCAGGGCGACCACATCGTCCGCGACGATACGGTGGCCGCGTTCGACCAGTTCTAGGGCGGTTTCGCTTTTGCCGATACCTGGCGCGCCGACGATCAGGCAGCCGACGCCGTAACAGTCGACGGCGGTGCCGTGGGCTATCGTCTCCGGCGAGAACTCGTCGGACAAGAACAGGATGATGCGACTGATGACTTCGTCGGTCGACCGCGTGGTGCGAAGGACGGGGATGCCGCGGCGGTTGCACATATCCATAAACAGATTGTTTGGCTTCAGTTGGCGGGAAAGCACGAACGCGGGAATCTCGAACGAGAACATGTTTTCGAGGCGGTGCTGGAGCATGGAGGCGGAGAGTTGCTCCATATAATGTATCTCGGTGTTGCCGAGAATCTGCACGCGATCGCTTGCGAAATAATCGAGGTAGCCGGCCAATGCGAGCCCCGGCCGGTTGATGTCCTGCGTGTACACGGACCGGCCCAACCCCTGAAACCCGCCGATGACCTCCATCTCGAGGTCATCCACCATTTCATCGAGCAACCGCGCGACGGCTATGCTGCTTTTGCGGTTTACGGGTAGTGAAGAGGTATCCATTTAGGGTCCCTGGTATCGTACCGCTATTCTCTATTTCGGCGGGCCCTATCGTCAACACGACGCCCGGAAACCGCCATGAGCGGCCTCCGGGCGTCGTCCGATTGCGCTTCGATGCGGCTCCAGGCGCGTCGACCTTCAGCCCCTCAGTACTCCGGCTCGATCAAGGCGTAGGTGCCGTCATGCTTGGCATACAACACGTTGACGTGCTGCGTTTCCGCGTTCATGAAGACGAAAAATGTGTCATTCGCCAATTCGAGCTGGAGCACCGCCTCGTCGACAGTCATAGGCTTCATCGTCAGAGGCTCGCGCACGACTTGCCGTTTGGGTTCCTCGGCGGGCCCTTCCGTGGCGTGACGTTCCTCCACCGGTGCCTCCAAATGCTCCGGCGCCACCACCGCTAGTTTGCCCTTTCGGGGCTGAAACCGCTGCCAACGATCCTTGAACTTTCGAATCTGCCGGTCAATCTTGTCGACAACCTGATCCACCGACGCGTACATGTCCGTGGACGTTTCCTTCCCGTGGATGCGAACGCCGTTCGCATGGAGGGTAACCTCGGCGATGTGCCGGTGCTTTTCGACGGAAAGCACGACATCGACGTCGATGACCTTGTCGAAATGATTGCGCACTTTGTCCAGGCGGGACTCTACGTGGGACTTGAGGGCTTCCGTCATGTCGAGATGACGCCCGGCAATGGATACACGCATCTTGCTACTTACCTCCGCTTTAGTCGGGATTCTTCACATGCGCGAACGCAAGGATTTAACGCTCTATAGGTTGTGAGGCAACTTCCGTCGCGGGAACAAGTCCAAGAGGAATGGACCCCGCGTGTGAAGCATCCTTGCCGCATGTGCCCTGTCGCAGTTTCCAGGGCATTCCTCCTCCACCGTCCCCACCCTTGCCGGAACGCTGGCGAGAAATGCACCTTACTTACTATGGGCAATCGCGGATTGTACCTACGGCCTGAAAAACGTGTCAATTCATGCCGAGCACGTCCGCGCCGCCCAAAACCTTGACCTCCCTCCTTGGCAACGCTGGAACGCATTCCGCAATTCCCTACGGCCGGCGCCCTCCGCCTCGC
>BTUX01000380.1:0-3015 GCA_045863315.1 Candidatus Hydrogenedentota bacterium
TGAAAAATCCTCACCCGATTGACTTCTATGCTATCTCCTGAGCATTTCTCACCAGTCGCTCCCGTCATCGGGAGCGACTGGTGAGAAATGCGGGCTAGGCCTTTGACTCGTCGCTCGCCTTGGGAGCAAACCAGATTACAATCATCCCCAGCGCATAGACCAGTCCTGTAACCGCGCCTACCTTCGGATAACTGCCCTGAAAGAAATGAATAAGTCCGCCCGCCGCGAGTACCCCCGCGGCGGAAATAAAGCGTCCGCTATTGAACGCGATACCGGTCCCGGATGCGCGCACGCGCACGGGAAAGAGTTCGGGCAGGTAGAGAGGCAACCAGCCAAAAAACATGGTGGCAATCACTCCCTGAACAAACACGGCGGGGAGAAACCCGGGATGGAGCGGTTCGAGTCCCAGGAACACGCCGAGGGTAACGGCGGTGGAGGCAAGGCTGATGACGAAATACGAGAGGCGTCTGCCGAGCAAGCCTCCCACATGACCGCCGAGGAGTCCCCCGATGGTCGCACCAATCGCCCAATACATTTGCGTGCTCGCCTTATAACCCGGCTCGTTCGCGGCCTGTCCCATCACATCCGCCCACGGAATCATCCACTTGCTGGCGGCCCAGGCGCCGACGAGCGGTATCGCGCCCAAAGCGGTACCCACAAGTGTCGTTCGGCGCAGGGACGCCTCGAGGAGTTCACCCATGGGGATGTTCTTTTTTGTGGTGATGCCGCGCATCTGGAGCCATTGCGGCGACTCCGGAACTCGGAGCAGTACGAGCACACCCAGGGCGCCTGGCATGCCGGCCCAGACCATGAGTTCCCGCCACGTTTCCGGGGTCACCGTGAGAATTCGACCGAATTGCGACATCAACAAAATGCCCACATTGGCGCCCATTCCCATCAGGCCCGCCAAGGTCGGCCGGCTCAGGCCCGACCAGAATTCGGCCATAAGGGAGACACCGTTCGGCCAGGTCCCGCCTATGCCGAGTCCGACAATAAACCTCAACACAAGCAACTGGGATTGATTCGATGCGAAATAGCCCGCGATGCCAAACACGCCGAACGTGAGGATACAGACGCCGAGTGTACGCGCACGGCCATGGCGGTCGCCCAGATTGCCGAAGAGGATCCCCCCGCACGCCGCGCCCAGCATAAGCGCCGCGGTATAGTACGAAAACCACAGGCCCGCGGCCGGATTGGTGTATGCCTCGCCCATGAGGTCCTGCGACACAGAGAGCGATGCCAGCGGCATAAGCCCCAGTTGTACGCCGGCGAAAATCCACCCCAATACCGCCGCGGCAAGAACGAAAAGGCGATCACGAAGGAGGGCCGGTTTCGAATCAGCCGTCATGTACCGCTGATCCGGTGCGTACGGGGCCGCGATTGGAAACGGCGGATCGCGTCATTTCGTCTTCTCGGCGCAGTACGCCTGCAGCGCCTGCGTGTACGCCTTCATCCAGGCCGAGCACTCGCGTTTGAATCGGCAGCAGTACAGGTTTCCGGAGACGACCAGCGGCTTGTCTACGTATACCGCGCCGACCACTTCCGCGTCGAATTTGCATCGTGGAATTGTAGTCACCTCTCTCCCTCGAATGACACCGGCCGTCGCCAGGATTTCAATGCCGTGGCAGATGGACGCAACGGGCTTTTGTTTTGCGAAGAAGTCTTTCACAATCGCAAGCAGGGCTTGGTCGTATCGCAAGAACTCGGGTGCGCGGCCACCGGGCAACACGAGACCGATGTATTCATCGGGAACTACGTCCCGGAACGCGATTTCCGATTTCATCGTGTAACCCGGCATTTCGACGGTGATGTCCCAAGTGGGATCGTGTTCGTGCTGCACGAGGTGGTACGTCCGTTTCTCCGGTGCCGCGACCGCTACGCGATAGTCTTCGCCAAGCCGGTAGTACGGAACCATCGTATCAATCACTTCGGCGCCGTCGCCGATTACGATGAGGACCTGCTCCACGTACACAACCTCCCGCGCCGATCAGGCGTCGACCGCATAGGCTTCAAAGATTGCCGCATTATCCAGATCGCCGAAGCCCGCTTCGACCAGTCGGTGGAGGAGAACCTGATGGGAAAGGGAAAGCGGTGTCGGCGCGCCGATGGAGCGCCCATACTCCAGGATGAGGTCCACGTCTTTTGCGTGCTGCGCCAGCCTCGCCACTGCCGGCGTATACGTGCGCGATATCATTCTGGGTCCCTTGGTGTGCATGGCGACCGAGTAGGTCTCTCCCTCCTTGAGAATGTCGAGCGTCTGATCGAGGTCGAATCCGCCACGGGCGGCCAGCCCCAGCGCTTCCGCCAGGACGGCGCGGTGAAGTCCAAAAACGAGATTCACGATCAATTTCATTCGGTTGCCTTGGCCGGGCCCCCCAATGAAGTATTGACGTTTTGAAATCGCACGGAGCACGTCGGCATACAAGGCATTTCCTTCACTATCCCCGACGAGCGCGAGGGCGCGCCCCTCCTCCACGACCTGACTCGATCCCGACAAGCACACATCCACAAGTCGGACCCCTTGGCCTGCCAACCGCACTGAATCCTCCACGATGTCGTCGGGACGCCCGGTCGTCGTATCAAGGATGGTCGTATCCGGCTGCAGCGCGGATGCCATCGATTGCTCACCCCAAAGCAGTGCGCGGCGATCCTCCGACGTCAACAGGCTCAAAACAATGAGCTTGTTTTCGCGGGCAATTTGCGACACATCAGATGCGACGGCGACTCCGAGTTTGTCCGCCTCCACGTTGGCCTCATTCCGCTTGTCATAGCCGTGTACCCGATAACCGGCGCCTCGTAACCGCCGCGCCAGCGCGGAACCTACCAGACCCAGCCCCACAAGGCCGATTTGCGCATCAGGTTGGGCGCCGAGCATGTCAGGGGACCACCGGCGCCGGGTCCGACTTCAGGAAATCCAGAAACGTCAGGTACGCGAAATCGTGATCAACGCCCTTGGGATTCCGCGTCGAAAAGATGCACAGTCCAAACGTTAACGTAAACGGGGTCCCCCTTCTT
>BTUX01000381.1:0-3011 GCA_045863315.1 Candidatus Hydrogenedentota bacterium
CGAATCCATGCCGATGCGCCAGCGCAGCCACGCGTCCTTGACCTTGTCCCGATCCTCCGACCGCGCGAAACGAATCGGGCCATTCAGTTCATAAACGACAAGGATACGATCCGAAACGTTCCACTGGGCGCAGAGAAAATCGAGAAGCGTCACGTACTTCCCGCGGCCCCCGGGTTCCGCCACGCAGAACAAGTCATGAATATTGCCGGTCAAAAGCACGCTATGCGTTTGACCGGAATTGAGGAGGCGTCCGACGGTCTTCAAGAACGCGTATTCTGGCGCCTGCATCGTGCGGTTATTCGGGCAGCGGCGATTTCTCGCGGCTCTCGGCGCCCGCCGCCTGCGCCGTCTCGGTGGATTTGGCAAGTCCGATCAGCGCGTCGAATTCGGAAGAAGCGGCCGTCTTTCGCGCGTACTCGAGGAACTCGTTTTCCTGCGCGCGCGTGTCGGTCCCCGCCAACTCTTTCGATATGCGGGCCTCCGCTTTTACTTCGTTTCGAAGCTGGCGCAAACGCTGCAATTCGTCCGCCGTACTGTCCTTGGCGATGCCCGCCAGTGCATCCGCGATTTCCTTCTCCTCCTTCGCGGTGATCACATCGGCAATGGCGTCGGCCGATTCGGCCTTCAATTTGTCGACCTCACGAAGCAACGCCTGCAATTGGATCTTGTGCTCGCCGATTCGCTTCGAGTAGTCCTGAACGTCCTCCTCGATTTCCGCAATTCGCGCCTGCTTTTCGGCCAGTGTGGAGGAGAAATCGTTGTACGCGGTGAGACACTTGCGATAATTCTCGTCCGCCTTGATTTCCTCCATTGACTTACCCTGCGCCTGCATCTGCTCGACGGTCTGCTTGGCTTTCGCCAATGCGCCGGCTTTGAGGTCTTCGAGCTTCGCAACTTCCTCCGTGAGGGTCTTGACCTTGGCCATTTTCATGACCTGCTGCGAAATGAGGGAGGCGACCGCCTGCTTGTATTGATGAATGCGCGCGGTTTTTTCGCGCACGATCTCGTCGTATTTCGCGCGAATGACGTGCGGGTTCAGGTCGAGGGTGCGCCTGGCGGCGTCGATCTGACCCGTCAACAAGTAGCCGACTGCCTTGAACCATCGGGCGATCGCTCGAAACATGGCTGCCTACTCCTTCTCCTCGCTTTGCGCTAGGGGCGACACCGCCGTGCAGCGGGCTGTCTAATCCGGCGAATCGTATCACACCCCGGCCTTGGCTCACAGGGGCTTAAGCGCCACCCAATCCGGTCCGTCCCCGCGTCCCCATTATCCAGAAAACCCGCTACGCTTCAAGAGCTGCCGCCAACCATGGCGGAACCGCAGATGGCAAAAGAATCGAAATGACTTTTCATGTACTTCTGTGATATATTGTAATTGCAGAGAGAAATTCGAGCGCCGGGGGAAGTCGGCGCGATGTAGTGCGGGTAGTAAGAGTAGTACGATATGGCGCGGCAGTTCAGAATCAGCGCCCCAAAGGGGGGCCTTCCGGGCGCTCACCAGTCCCCACCGGGTATTCGCGACGTGCGGTGCGTTCGCTCCGCCCCGCGTACTCGTTCAGTCCAATTCGTCCAACAATCTCGACATGGGCAGAGTGGAAAGGAGGGCCGGCATCCTTACAGTTCCCGATGCAGGTATCCAAACGCATCCGGATGAGGGGCTGAACGTCGAAATCGACGTTCGCGACGGATGCGGTTCAATGCGGCACAGGCGCGGTGCGCGCCATTCCTCAAGAGGGGGAAAACTGAAATGAGACACAAAAAGGGTTTTACACTCATCGAACTTCTGGTGGTCATCGCCATCATCGGCATACTCGCGGCGATCTTGCTGCCGGCGTTGGCGCGGGCGCGTGAGGCTGCACGCAGGGCAAGCTGCCAGAACAACCTGAAACAGCTCGGCATCATCTACAAGATGTACGCCGGCGAAAGTAAAGGGGAATTCTTGCCCCGACTGCAGGGACCCGACCCCTGGCGCCTGGAAGGGATTCCCACCTCGGCGCTGGGCACCAATTGCAACGCATCGAGCGACGGGGACTTTATTTTCAATACCGTCGACGTGTTCCCGGAGTACCTGACGGACTGGAACGTAATCGCCTGCCCGTCGGATCCGGATCCGGATCTGAGAATCATTCGCGAGGGGTGTCTCTACGCCAATCTTGCGTCGAATGGTGATAAGAGCTACGTGTACTTGGGATACATGTTGGATCTGTGCGACGGGGGCGACCCCACCACAATTCCGCCGCCGGTCAGCAGCGGAGGAACGCCTCCGATACCCAACCAATTCCTCGAGTTCATGTTGAGCGCGCTCAGCAATTCGGTGTTGGTTTCCGGCGCGTATACGCCGGCGCAGCGAACCCAAGCGCTCAACTGGCTGAAAAACGACGTTACGGTACCGGCTGGATTCGGGAACAACCGCGGGACCTCGATCCACCGATTGACAGAGGGCATCGAGCGCTTCATGATCACCGACATCAATGACCCGAGTCGCACCTCGCAGGCGCAGAGCGAAATCGTTACGTCGTGGGACATCATCAGCGTGGCGCCAAACGGATCCGGGGAATACAACCACGTACCCGGTGGCGGCAACGTCTTATACCTGGACGGCCACGTGGAGTTCCTCCGGTACGATGTCCGCGGACGGTTCCCGATCAACAACGCGTTCGGTAACATCGTCTTGTGGGTAGCCGGCTACTAGCCATACCTCTTTTGCCCGGACAGGGCTGCGGGGGCCATTGCCCCCGCAGCCTTCCTTATTTCTTGAGTCCATACAAAGGGTAACCTACGGAAGCCCTCCGTTCCTGGATCCCAAGCGCGGAGCGCAGGGGACTCGAAAAATCTTCTCCCCTCCCCAAGTCCTTGAGAAATCCCAGCCCAGTATTAGCCCGCATTTCTCACCAGTCGCTCCCGATCGCGGGAGCGACTGGTGAGAAATGCTCAGGAGATAGCATAGAAGTTAATCGGGTGAGGATTTTTCACACCAACAGCCCGTTTTCCCTGTCGCTGCATAAAGGTAT
>BTUX01000382.1:0-2989 GCA_045863315.1 Candidatus Hydrogenedentota bacterium
GCCCAGGCGGGACGTCCATCGAAAACCAAGTACCGGCCTCTTCGGGTCAAACGGCTGCCGCTGAAACTCGTCAGTGACGAGCGCCGGGTCATTACGCTGCCTTTCATGGGCGCCCCTGGGACCAGCCACACCAATTTCATCGAGCGCGTGATGGATATGTCCGACGATGAAGTGGACGCCATGTTGGCGGTTGTGAATGAGCGATTCTGCGACCGTCACGAAGACCTGGCAACGGTGTTCGAAGAGCACTTCATGATGTTGGCTCGGTTGTCCTGCCTTACGCACGATGTTTCACCCCAACGCCGGCAACTGCTCGGCAGCTATTTCACGATGGAGTATTCGCTCCAATCGGCGGCCCTTTTCAATCCCTCGATCGTTCCCCATCCCGATCAGAGCGATGTGCCCGAGGGCTCCCTCAAGTTCATTATGAGCCTTCGCGCGACGGGGGAAGGACACGTGTCGTCGGTCGTCTTCCGCACCGGAATGATCGACAGAAACGGCAAGGTCACGCTGAACCCGCCGCCCCGGTTCTCCGCGCGGACCCGGCTCGCGCCGGACCATCAGTACGTGAAGCATCTGTTTCGACGAAAGCTCGGTGAAATGGGTGTGAATTTGAACCTGGCCGACGTGGTGTTGAACCGGTTGGGCGACACCTTCTCGCTGTCCGATCTCGAAAACACCCTTGCCGAGACCATGCGCGCTCCGCTGGCCAACGGTCGCCTTCTCGACATTGCAGAGACGCTATTGTGGCTGGCGCGGTCCAACTACCAGCTTCGTTTGTATCCGGGCGCGGACGTCTCGCATCTCGTCATTTTTCCCTACAGCGACAACGAGTCGCGAGGAATTGAGGATTTGCGACTCGTGCGATTTGTGGATGACGACCAATCGGCCACCTACTTCGGCACCTATACGGCCTACAATGGATTCCGCACGCTGCCCATGTTGCTTGAAACCGGCGACTTCATGCGGATCCGCGTACATACCTTGAATGGAGCGTGCGCCCTGAACAAAGGCATGGCCTTGTTCCCGCGCCGGATCAATGGTCACTACACGATGTGTTCGCGCATCGACGGTCACAACCTGTTCATCATGTACTCGGACATGGTGTATTTCTGGGAGAGCGCCAAGCTGCTCACCGAGCCCAAGTACCCATGGGAACTTCGCATCATCGGAAACTGCGGTTCACCCATTGAAACGCGAGAAGGCTGGCTCTTGATTACCCATGGCGTCGGCCCCATGCGTCAGTACTCGATTGGAGCCATGCTGCTGGATCTCGATGATCCCACGCGCATCGTCGGCCGCCTCAAGCGGCCCCTCTTGGCGCCAACGGCGCGCGAGCGCGAAGGCTACGTGCCCAATGTCGTCTATTCGTGCGGATCCCTTGTCTTCGGCGGTTTGGTGTATCTCCCCTACGCGATGTCGGATACGGCTACCAGCATGGCCACCGTCCCTCTCGACGATCTGCTGGCCAGACTAAAGCGCAGCGGACCGTGAATTCGGCCCGGCGGGTGGCCGTTCGTGTATCCTTGGCATTCATTGCTTTTACTGTTGGCTTAAATGCCTGCTTTTGTGGTATGAAAGAGAGGTTAAGTGTTGACAACCGGCGCGGGGTGATTCCCCCCGCAGTGGGACGGGTCGATGAGGGCTGCGCTTAAAGCCGATACGCTAGATATCTCGGTGGTCATCCCAGCGCTGAACGAGGCGCCAAACCTGTACCGGCTGCTTCCCCTGCTGCGGGAGACGCTTCAGCGTCTGACTCCCTCGTGGGAAGTGCTGGTGGTTGATGGCGATTCGCAGGACGGAACGCCGGCAGTGGTCGCGCAAGCCGGCCAACCGATCCGCTACATCTGCGAGACCGAACCGGGCTACGGCCGAGCGATTCTGCGCGGCGTGTCCGAGGCAAACGGCGCCTATATCCTGACCATGGACGCAGATATGTCCCATCCGACCGAATTCATCGAGCGCTTGTGGTCCGAGCGCAATAAGGCCGATATCGTTATCGCGTCGCGGTACGTCCCTGGCGGACATGCCGACCAACCCTTCATCCGCTATGTCCTGAGCCGGGTCCTCAATTCGTTTTTTGGAAAGGGCCTGTCGATCAATGTGCGGGACCTTTCCAGCGGGTTCCGGCTGTACCGAAAGCGCCTCTTCGAGCGTATGGAACTCGAGTTCAGCAACTTCGTCATTCTGGTCGAAATCCTCCTGCGCACCTTGGGTCGCGGGCTCCACATCAAGGAAGTGCCGTTCCACTATCAGCCGCGGGTTTCCGGCGGTTCTCACGCCCGCGTCATCAAGTTCGGCATGGACTACCTGCGCCTGTTTCACCGAGTCTGGCGCATCCGCAATTCGGTGGAGTTCCCCGACTATGACTGGCGCGCCCATGACAGCCGGATTTGGTTCCAGCGATATTGGCAACGCAAGCGCCATGACATCATCCTGCGATTTACGCCGAAGTTCGTGCCGACCTGCGACGTCGGCTGCGGCAGCAGCAAGATACTCGCCGACCTGCCGCACGCCGTGGGCGTTGACATGCGACATGACAAGCTCTGTTACATGCGCCGCACCAACCGCCTCCTCACCCAGGCCAACGGAATGGTTCTGCCTTTTCGTGACCACGAGTTTGAATGCGTCATTTGTTCGGAAGTCATCGAGCACATCCCCGACGAGAACGGAAGGCTGATCGACGAACTGACGCGAATTCTCAAACCCGGCGGGACCCTCGTGATTGGGACGCCGGACTACGGCGGGTGGCAGTGGCCCTTGATCGAGCGGATTTACGGGCTGGTGGCGCCGGGCGCATACGCGGACGAGCACTGTACGTTTTACACCTTCGATTCCTTGAAGACCGCCCTCGAAGAGCGCGGATATGAGGTATTGGAGCATGACTACATCTGCAAGGGGGAACTTATCTTCAAGGCGCTGTATAAGCGGGGACCAGTCCAGCAAGAAGTGGGGGAGCGTTTGGAGCGGAAGGTGAGTGCGGTAGGGG
>BTUX01000383.1:0-2930 GCA_045863315.1 Candidatus Hydrogenedentota bacterium
CGGCTCATAATCTCGTCGTTCCGCGGTCGTTGACGGGGAGGAACTCTTTTCCACTACCCGCTTCACAAAACGGCCATGTCGCACATACGTGCCAAGGTCGCCCTTGTCGTATGTCGTTGATTTGTTCTCGACTACCGTCGCCGTTTGGCCGCGGGTCGGATCCAAACCCGAGGGCGCCTTGTGCCACACGAAGCGACCGTGTCGCACCCGTTCGCCCGGATCGGCGTAGGCGGCTGTCGTGCCGATGTAGGACAGGACAAAGGTCCCGGCCATGAGTACGGCGCAGACTTTCAGCATGTGGTTGTTCATTGGTATCATCCTCATCGAGCGGGCCTGTGTTCGAGGCGTATGATGGGCGGCTGCTCCCGCTGCCCATACCTCGTCTTTCCGAGCAGCCGCCATGAGATTTGCCCGGTGGCGGTTGCCCTGGCTTCTACCTGTTTTAGAGGAGAGCATGGGGCATGCCAAACGGTGATGGAATCACACCGCCATGTCGCTGCAATGACTTACGGTTCAGAGGTAACTTTCGTGCTGTAGAAAGATGATTAGAATTGGCGGGTGCAGTGCTCAGTAACTGGTGAGCGCCGGGCCGCTCGTGTGCGAAGTCGGAACGCACCGGACCTGCGTCGGCCGTTCGTGAATCATTTCACTACGCGCTGACGCGACTTCTCAAAACTCAGCCAGAACTTGCGCAAGCGGTCCAGCGTCCGCTCGTCAAACTCAACCTGCGAATAGGCGCTGAGCACGTACAGGTCGGTCAGCTCGAACGCCTCTTCACGCAGCGAATCGAGTTCTCGCGGAAACGAATGGATGAACTCGTACGGCGTCTGGCCGGGTTTCCGCGGGGCGCCCAGGTCATAGGCAAGCGCGCACAGGGCGTCATAACATGCCTCGATTTTGTCGCCCGGGGTCCGCGTCGTATCGGCCAACGGATTGCGCGAGCGCGCGGCCAGCGAATTCGCGCGCTTTACGCGGCGTCGCCGCTGGAACTTGGGCATCTCCGGCACCCGGACCATTCGCTCGAGCACGCGGTCCATCCAATCAAAAAAGCGGACCACCAATTCCGGATACCGGTCGCGCTGGCGCGCGATGTTCGCCGCAATCAGCCCGATGCCGCGCAGCACTCCATACGCGACAAACAGGCCGAGCATGACCAGTACGCCGATGCCGATGCGTTCCATGACGCGGTTCCGCTCGAGAACGTCCACTGCCGGTGTGACAACGGACTGCAATTCGAATGAGCCGTCGCGCCGCCACGGATCGTAGACGTGTTCGTCGACGTAGGCGATGGGGGGGAGGGGAGGCATCGGGAGCGCAACCGCCCCGAACAGCACCATCGCGATCAGTACAAGGCCCAGACCAATCCAGAACGGCCCCAAGCCCCCCGGCAATCGGATTCGCCGTTCGCGAAAGTACTCCCGAAGCCCTGCGAGACTGCTCAGCATGAGCAACGACAACGCCGCCACGGTGTAACAGGCCACATAAAAGTGGCCGGCCAGAATCATCGGCTCTCCACCGTGCTGAACGATGCGCTGGCCCAAGGCGAAAATCGCCATGACCGGAACCGAGAAGTAAAAAATCGAAATGCCGGGATGGCGCTTGGGGAGTCGCTCGGCCGCGGAAACCGTCGGCTTTGGACTCGTCCGCTCCGGTTTCTTCCAATCCAAGGGATCCACGGGCGCGATCTCGCTCATTCCGTCAGGCAGCTCGAGCCGTCTGGTGGACGGAGCCGCCTCTCGCTGGATGGCCTTGCGCACCCTGCGGGCCGTCCCCGTCAGAATGCCGATATCCCCCGCGCTCGGGTTCTCGTCTACGCAACACTCGTGGGTCAGCCGATTGGTCAGCCACCAGATGAATGCCACCACGGTCAAATTGAATCCGATGGCGACATGCGGTTGATTCATGAAGTTCCGGCTGATCGATCCCACGTCGAATCCCGTCGTCGTGGCAAACGTAAACAAGATGACGACCAACGCCATGCCCGCGATGTAGAGCACGGACTCTTCCTTGCCGTCGCGCGCAATCAGCCGATTCAACGCGACCACACCGAACACAAACCAAAACGCGAACCAACGAAGGTACCAATCGTGGACCTCCGTGTAGACGTAGCGGACGTCCAGCAGGAAGAAGATGACCGATGCCACCATGACCAGAATCATGAGCGGCGTCAGGAACGACAGCAGCATGTCGGTCGCGCTCCGGTTCTGGTAGGGCCGGATGGGGGAGGGCGCGCCTCGGGTGAGCGTCCGGAAATCCGTGGGGACGGGTGCGCGTTCCTTCAATTGCTGCGTGACAGGGGGCGCGTTCAACGACGCAAAGTCCGTCTGCAGCGAATGAAAATCGGTCGGCCCCTCAAATGCGCCGTCCGCCGCGCTATCGTCCGATTCGGGCCGGGGATATTTCGTGTAGTTGTCGCTCATGTTCGATGTGTATCAAATGGATATCGTGCGCCAACAGCAGCGCGGCGGACCTCTCGTACGCCGCCGGGTTCTTGATCAGGAACGCCGTGACTGCAAAGCCGGACACCTTCATCTGGCCCAGCACCATCGCAACATCTTCGGAAACCGAAGGCAAGACCGGCAGCAGCGCCGCATCGCGCGGCAGCCTGCGAAATTCGGACAAGATCAGTTGCCCCACGTCCAGCCCATCCGTCGGCAGCACCCGCGCAAGGTTCTCCACAATCTTGATCGCCTGAATCGGGCTGCGCCGCGTCGGCACGGTCAACGGGCTTAACCGGTCGGACTCATCCTCAACGGCCACGTATTCCTGCGCTTCGTTTCGCGACAATGCCTCCTTCGCTTCCACTTCATATTTCGCGACCTCCGCCGCATCCCGCGCGTTGGTCAGCAGTCCCACCTGTTCGCCCGACATCTGCAGCAGGTACGCGATCGATGCGGCGGTGGTAATAGCGAGCTCCATGCGCTCGGTCG
>BTUX01000384.1:0-2919 GCA_045863315.1 Candidatus Hydrogenedentota bacterium
CTATACGCTGTTGAAGAAGGCCGTCTATTTTGAGCGGGAATTGGAGGATTGGGGATTCAAGCGACTGGGGTTCGTTCACAAACTCTATTGGGACGGCGAGGAGTGGGTGCGTGAAATAAGCGACAATGATGGCGGGCATACGGCGCACTACCTCGCGGCGATGTCGTACAAGTACGCGGCTACGGGCGACCCGAGAGCTCGTGAAGCCGCGGTTGACGCGTTCACGTCCATGGCGTGGCTCCAGCAGATTACAGGAACGGACGGGTTCTTCGCGCGCGCAATTTTTTCCGTGAAAGGCGACAAGGGGAAAATGGCAGAGGGTGGCTCCGGCGGCCTGCCCGCCAAGTGGTATCCGACCGATGACGGACTCTGGTATTGGAAAGGGGATACCTCGAGTGACGAAGTGGACGGCCATTTCTACTCCGTGTCACTGTTTCACGATCTCGCCGCGCAAGGCCCGGAAAAAGATCGCGCGAAAGAACACCTTGCGCGCATCACGTCCCATATCATCGACAACGGCTGGGTGTTGCGCGACATGGACGGCAAGCCCACGCGTTGGGGGCGCTGGGACCCGGACTACCTGCTCAGGCCATACGGTATGGACGCGCGCGGCCTGAACGGCATGCAGGCGCAAAGTTACGTATGGACCGCCTACAAATTGACGGGCGATGAGAAATACAAGCGCGGCTTGGACCAATTGATCGAGTGGCGCTACCACACTTACACGGTCCGTCAAAAGCTGACCTTTCCTCCCGACCTTGTCGTGCCGTGGGACGATGAACTGGCGTTCCGGACCTACAATTCGCTGTTGCGCTATTCCGACGACCCCTATCTCCGTTCCGTGTACCTGCGCAGCCTGGAACGGAGTTGGGAAGTGATGCGAATGCAGAAACTGCCATTTTTTAACTTCACGTATGGGGCTTACACCGGAAACGACTGCGAAGCCGAAGAAGCGGTTCAGCATCTGCGGGAGTGGTCGTTGGACCTTGTCAGCCACCGGTACCGGAATTCGCACCGCGCGGACCTCAAGCCGGAACCCGGATATGTGCCGTACAGCGGAGGAACGAAGGCGATATCGCCACGTGAACTCGACGCCGCGTGGGGCAGTCGTCCGGCGATTCGGTACGACGGCGGATCGGGGGGGCGTTCCGTTACTCCACCGATTGGTTGGCTCGAGGACTATTGGATGGGCCGTTACTACGGATTCATCAAGGCGCCTGACACCAACGATTTAAGTGTGTTGGATGTGCCGCCACAGACGCAACCCGTAAACGGAGCAAAACCATACGCGGGGCCGGAAAGGCCAAAAGGGATCATTTCTGGACGGTAGGGCATCGAATGCATGTGCTGAGATCCGTTGACGAATTCAAAGTCCGGCAGTACGCGTTCGCGGGGCAGCGAATGCACCCCAGCGCAGACTGCCGGACTCCCTGTTTCTTGGCTTGCCGCACATCGGCGAACCAAGTCGATTCTGAGCCTGGGGGCCATTGGGCCACAAACTCAAGGGTCGGATAATCAATCGGTTCGGATTACGGCGCGGGGTATGCCCGCCACCAAGAGGGCATGCTTGCCGCGTTCCTCAAGAGCACGATTCAACACGGCGAGTTCCTCTCCGTCAACGATAGTATACGGAAATTCTTTGATACCCTTGCTGTCGAGGAGAGATACGAGCATCTTTTCAAAGTCTCGCTTACTGGCGGCGACGACTTGGCAGCCGAGGGACACATTGGGATTGAGGGGTGTGGAACTATCAATCGCGCGCTTGGCGTATGCCGAATGTATATTCGCCCCTAGGATTCGTTGGGTGCCTTCAACGCCTTGACGGGTCCCATCCGCGGCGTCGCCCTTCAATCGGTAGGCCGGGTCTTTGCCGCGGTGCAGACCACGCACGTACACGACCTGCATGGAACTCAGCCGGCCCACCCCACGGCTCGTGCTGCTGGATTCGGTAGTCATACGGTATTCGTAGACCTCGGACCCCGCGTCTTGGCTTTCCACGACTATATACATCGTGTCATCGTAGGACTTGTTGCCATTCGGTTGCAGGCCCCTGTCGAGGTCCAGCCCGCGTACGGCGATCGCATTGGCTACCGATTGGGTCCCCTCCGCCTCGCGCCACTCGCCTCCCTTTAGCGACACGATTAGTTTGACCTCCGTCGCCAAGGCCTGCGCTGAGTCGCCCGTGTAGATTCTCTGGAACCCTTTCGCGTCGTCGGGGTCAACCGACTCCGGCAGAATGTCATAAAGCGCCAACGCCAGCCCTTCGGTTTCAAGTACGGAATTCGCGCTTGCAGTGTACGACGGAACATTAAGCGGTCGGAGCGGTCTGGCCAGGACGTCGAGCTGCAACTCGATGGGTTGGCCGCGCTTGTCCAGTGCTTCCAGCACGACCGGTTCGGATAACTGGGCCGCCATCGGCCCAAACTCTTGCTCGATGGCGGCTTGAATGCGCGCCTCGATGCGTTGACGGATCAAGCCTGCGAGTCCTTTCGCCCGTTGCTCCAAGTCGCGCAGACTATGATCGGATTTGCCGGCTGAGCCGGGGGACTGCCGTTGTCGGAGTTGCTCTTCGAGAATCTCGCGAAGCTCATCCCGGAGCCGGTCGACAGGCGAGAGCGGCTGCGCGGACTCGCCCCGGGGCGGCGGCTCGGGCGTCACGCCCTGCTCGGGCGCGCTGCGTACAAACGCACTCACGAGGGCAATAGCCAGTGCGGCCGAGGCATATTCACGAATTCGCATTGAATCGCTGTTCCTCCTAACGGGGAGCCGCGCGGACGAAAAGGCTTCGTCCGTTCAAACCAAGATCGCCTGCCGGGCGGGGCTTACGGCAACGAAGGTGACACACCATCGCAGCGTGGCTGAATCCAACCCCGGGGATTCAAGAAAAGCGTAACCAAATGTGCGGCAAACGGGCAACTC
>BTUX01000385.1:0-2909 GCA_045863315.1 Candidatus Hydrogenedentota bacterium
TAAATGGGCTGGTGCGGCTTGCCTACTTGGGGCACGCATCGGCGGCGTGTCCGTACCTGCCGAACCGGGAGGCCCGGTTGCTCTATCTGGACGGCAACCTCGCGGGACCCGTGTACCGCCCCCTGATGGACGCCGGTTATCGGCGCAACGGAACCTACCTGTACCGGCCGGACTGCATCGGGTGCAACGAGTGCAAGGTACTGCGGGTGCCGGTGCAAACGTTCCACCGAAACAGAGAGCAGCGCCGGGTGTGGAACCGCGGAACCAAGGAGTTTGAGATCAAGATTGGCGCGCCCGAGTATTCCGACGAACGAGCGGAGCTTTACCGTCGGTACCTTCTGTACCAACACGACAACCCGGAAAGTGAACTCCCGGGCAATGAATCGTACACGTCGTTTCTCGTGGACACCTGTCTGGCGTCCCACACGCGCGAGCTTCAGTTATGGCGCGACGGACGGCTGGCCGGCGTAGGGATTTTCGATGAACTCGCTGACGCACTCTCGTCCGTCTATTTTTTCTTCGATCCCGGCGCGGCCCGGTTCAGCCCCGGCACCTTCTCGGCGCTCGTCGAGATTGATTTGGCCAGGCGATGGAACAAGGACTTCTACTATCTGGGCTACTACATTGCGGGATGCCCGTCGATGAGTTACAAGGCGCGGTTTCGCCCCTGTCAGATAAAGGATTGCGCCGGGCCCTGGGATTGAATCGCGGCGGAATCCGACGCGAATTTTCGGACGGTCGATCGGCGACGAGATCAGACTGCTCACCCTCCCCGGTACACGCAGCGCGCTGTACACGTTTCGGCCACCACCACGCACGCAAGGTCGTCAATCGACGCCGACAGGCGGTCCCAGATCCAGCTTGCGAGGCTTTCGGACGTCGGGTTGTCCAAACCGGGAATGTCATTCAGGCAGCGATGGTCCAGTTCATCGTATAAGACCCTTAGAATCGGGGCGACTCGGTCCAGGTCTCCCGCTCCGACTTCCGCTCGAAAGCTGTGCCCATGCATGCGGCGGCACTTGTGGGAGTCAGGCAGTTCGGGAAGATAATGGGCCGCCTCGAACCCAAAAGCCAGTCGTTCGGGCGCGCCCAAGAATTCATCGCGCGTGACCGGTTTCAAGCGGTACTCGCATTCGCCCACGATGCTGACTTTGACGCCGCTCAACAAGGGAATTGCGAGCCGAAGCCGTCGATCTATCCATTCCTGTACGCCCGGAAGCGACACGTCCGCGAGTCCATCGACATCGTTTAACAGGCGGTGATCGAGGAGATTGAAACAGGGACTGAACCGTTCGCTGATTTCCGCATAGTCGATCAGCCACGCCAGTCGAGGGTCGCACTCGCCGCGGACTGCGATCTCGACCCGGTAGCTGTGACCGTGCAGACGCCGCGCCGCGTCGCTCCCTCGCGGATTCGCGTGCGCCGCCTCGAACTGAAACGACTTAATCAGCTCGACGTTCACTTCAGACGCCTTTTGTGTCGGGAGGCCACACAAACTTGTGCATCTGCAACTGGAAACGCACCGGCAGTCGGTCTTCGAGAATCCATTCAACGAGGGCCTTCGCGTCCATCGATCCGAATACGGGCGAGAACAGAACCTGCCGGCACCGCAGCTCGAGTTGGTGCTCGCGGAGAATTTCGCGGCTCCACTCGTAATCCATGCGATCGGCGATGACGAACTTCACCTCGTCTCGCACCGTCAACTTTTCAATGTTGGACCAGTCGTTTCGGTGGACCTCGCCGCTGCCCGGACATTTAAGGTCCACAATCTTAATCACGGGGTCGGGCAGGAGATCGATCGGTAATGCCCCGCTTGTCTCGCACAACACGGTGAACCCCTTGTCGATGAGTTGCTGCGCAAGCTCGCCGCAGCGTCTTTGGGCCAGCGGTTCCCCGCCGGTAATCTCGACCAGAGGGCACGCGAGGCGAACACATTCGTCGACTACTTGGCGCACGGCCATCTTCGTGCCGCCGTGGAACGCATAGGCCGTATCGCACCATACACAGCGCAATGGACATCCGGTAAGGCGGACGAACGTGCAGGGCAAGCCGACCCATGTCGACTCCCCCTGCACGGAAGTGTAAATCTCGGAGACGGTCAGCGTTGCGGCCGGCGGCCCGCCCGGTAGGCGGCCGTCGCGCATCGTCGAGTCCAAGTGTATTTCCACGTCGTTCACCATCCCTTCACAAACGAGTAAGTATAGCAGGCCCTCTGGGAAGTTTGCTCGTGCTCCCTCCGGACGGGAGTAACCAGACATACCCCTGCGCCGGCCAAACACCCGTGTACGTGACTACACCGGTTTATGCGATTGAACCTCCAATCCTCACCCGCGTATGATCACGGCGAAGGGATATTGGCTCGTGGTCCTGCCTGACGCGGAGCCTTTTGCGTTGCCACGAGAACACTCCGGGCTACGGAGACGCTTGACGACTGATGGACTTGAATTCGTACGACCCAGGACCATATTACGACGAGTTGTTCGAGTGCCCGGGAACGCCGCGCCGCGGAGCGCGCGTGCTGATTGAACGAATCAACTCCCTCGGACCGGACCACCTCCGACAGCGGCAGGTTTCCGCCGAACGCGCCTTGTACAATTTGGGCATCACCTTCGGCGTGTACGGAGACGCCGCCGGCACCGAGCGCATTTTCCCTTTTGACATCATCCCTCGAATTATCGAATCAACCGAATGGAGCTGGATCGAGCGCGGCCTTAGGCAGCGCATTTACGCGCTGAATCAATTCATACACGATATCTACCACGACCAGAAGATCCTGAAAGACAAGGTGATCCCCGAACACCTCATCACGTCCGCCAAGTCGTTCCGTCCCCAATGCGTGGGGCTTCAACCGCCCCGCGGCGTGTGGTGCCATGTCACCGGGACCGACCTCGTGCGGGATGCGGATGGTC
>BTUX01000386.1:0-2902 GCA_045863315.1 Candidatus Hydrogenedentota bacterium
CGTCGCCCGCTCCGAGATACTGGTACATCGGATAGACGGTGCCGAAGTTTCCCAGCCCCACTCCCGTGAAGAAATTGGCCCCGATCATGTTGAGCCCCGAACGCCAATAACTCACTCGAAGGAACATGGTCCACGGATCCATCATCGCTTCCATGGATACGTTGTGCCCTTCGATTTGAAGGTTCTCGCGCGCCATCGGCGATGGTTCCGGCGGTGGACCGTCGGCCTGCGCGTAGACCACCATCGCCGCACCCACCAGGGCGGCGGCCGCAATCGGAGGGGTTGCGGCCTTCACTCGCCCAGGCAGCCGCGCGAACCGGCTCAATCGCATCAGCCAGAGCCCGACCAGCAGCGCCGCAACGGTGGCCAACATGCCCCCCCGCGAGTAGGTATGCGCCAGGCCGGCGGCTTGCAGCAATCCGAACGCGGCGAACCCGACCGTTTGCGCGCCCAGGAGATAGATGCGGGTTCCCCATCGTTTCGCGACGCCGCCGGACACGAATCCGAAAACGACGGGCAGACCCAGGCAGTACGCGCTCCAGCGAAGGGGATGATTGAGCCAATCGTCGTTGCGATACGCGAATGCGAAGTACAGTGAATAGTAAAGCGTGATGGCGACGAAGGCGATCACGAATGCGGCGAACCCGACGGCAAACGCCGCGCCCGCGCGGCGGCGCGACGCATCGCGCGAAGGACTCGGCACGGCGGCGGCGCCTGATCTCAGCGCTTGGCGCAGCCGCACCCAGCCGTTTGCCGCCGCGCCCACGCTGAAGAGCAGGCCCACCAGCACCCAACTCGCCAGCGCGTTCGCGAACAGAAGCGACCCCGAGGCCCGATTGCTTTCAAGCCGGGACTTCAAGTCGGGAGTCAACTCCGTCACATTGAAAAACCGCTGCAGCATCGACGGATCGTTCCGGATGAGTTCGCGGGTCAGTTTGATTGAGTACTCGATGTGCAGGATCGCCCAGACGGTTTCGGCGACCGACGAGACGACGAAAAACGACACGACGATGCCCAACGACCAGCGCGATCGGGTCGCGCTGGAAGCCACCACGAACAGCAGCCCGTACCCGATCCAGTTGACGAGGGCACGGTACGTCGCGTTGTACTGAACCGTCCACAGCACGCTCGCCAGGGCGATGAGGAGAAACAACGCGGCGAGCCCCGCGGCCGCAAGATTGGCGGGGACGTCGCGGCCCTTGACGCTTCGAACCAGGCACGCCAACGACCAGAACACGGCCGTACCCGCGATGCCCCAGGTAAACCACACGTTTCGCTCGGGGTACGTGATGCCGTCGTGCCAAGGGCGGAAAAAAATAAGCACCCCCAGCGCCAGCGCAACCGCCGTTTCCGAAAGCGGCGGCAGCGGTACGCCGAACCATGCCGGTCCCGGGGCGTCAGCAGGGGACGGCTTAGTCATGACGTGCGATTGCGGTTGGCCCCGGAGTTCATCAGCAGCACGATCAACATGTAGACACCGACGGCCTGCGCGAGCACAATCAGGGTCCCCAGGACATTCACGTGCGGCAACAACACGGCGCCGAGTCCCGTCACCGCGCCGACGAGGTAAATGAATTCGACCGCCTGCCGGGGCGACATCCCCACTTCGACCAGCCGGTGGGAAAAGTGGCGCTTATCGCCTTTCATGATCGATTCGCCGCGTTTCCACCGGATGTATACCACGCTGAGCGTGTCGAATATGGGCACGCTCAGCGCCAGGAATGGGGCCGCCAGCGCGATGCGCGAGGGCGTAAACTGCGTGTAAAACGTCCCCAGCACCGCGACGGTTGCCAGGATGTAACCACAAAACATCGCGCCCGCGTCGCCCATGAATATCCGCGCCGGGCTGAAATTGTGGAATAGAAACCCCGCCACCGAACCCGCAAACACCATCAGAAGCACGCCGACGAACGCCTGATGACTCGGCAGAATGCACCCGAAAAACGACAAGGCCGAAATCACGGACACCCCCGCGCACAACCCGTCCATGTTATCGAGGAAGTTCATCGCATTGGTCATCATGATGACCCAAACCATCGTCGCGACACTCGCGGCAAGCGGTGAGACCCAAGGGAAATCGTTGAATACGTCGAACCGGATTCCGCTCGCCACCAGCACCAGCGCGGCCGCGATTTGCCCCACCAGTTTCTTCTCCGGACGCAGCGCATACAGATCGTCCACCACCCCGACGATGACGATGATGACCCCGCCGCCGAACACGCCGGCGAGTTTCCACACGGCTTGGCTTTCCGTGCCCAGAAATGAAAGGACGTTGGCCTCAAACCACGCCGCGTCCAGACGTTGGACGGGCCAGAGCAGAATCAGGCTGACCGCGATTACGAGGTACAACGTGAGCGCGATCGCCACCCCCCCCAGCAAGGGGACTGGCTCCTGCTGCATCTTGCGCTCGCCGGGATGGTCCAGAATGTTCCACCGGACAGCGAACACCCGAACGCAGTGCGTCAGGGCCACCGAAAGGATGAACGACACCCCGATCGCACACGCAAAAATATAGAACCAATTCAGGTGCCAGGCATTCATCCGGGTCCTCTTGCGCCTCTTTTCGCACTCTGGGAACGCGGGAAGCTCATTCATACACGACTGCGCGCACGAATTCCACTTGCGCCGACAATCGCTCACGAATCGCCACGGGTGCATGCCACAACTCACGGCAACCGCATCAAGGTTCCGCCCAACAGTTTGTCGGACTTGGCATCGGACAAATGTGTAAGTCGTTATGTATCAATGCCCGTCGCTAGGCGATCCAAAAAAATGGAGCGCCATTGCTATGATTAGACTTACGAGCAAAGTCCGACAAACTGCTGACCCGCGTTCCGCCCCGTCGGGGCGGAGGGATGTAGCCACGGGTGTAGCGGAGTCCGACGACAGTCGGACGGAGCAC
>BTUX01000387.1:0-2875 GCA_045863315.1 Candidatus Hydrogenedentota bacterium
ACGTGCTGAAACTCGATGATTTCCATCAAGGCCCCATCTTGAATGACCACGAGGCCGTTCCGAAATTCCGCTGTCGAAATCATGCGTTCAGTACCCTCAATTCCTTTGACGCCCGGCTCAGGTTCCGGCAACCCTCTTCCGTCACCACCACGAGGTCCTCGATGCGGACCCCTCCCTGACCGGGAACATAAATGCCCGGTTCCACAGTGACGACCATGCCCGGAGCAAGAGTGACGTTGGATTCGGGGTTCAGCCGCGGGGGTTCGTGTATCTCGATACCCACACCATGCCCCAAGCCGTGTCCGAAATGCTTGCCATGACCCGCCTCGGCGATGATCTCGCGCGCTATCGAGTCCACTTCCCGGCCCGTCTTCCCGGCCCGAAGTGCATTCAGCGCGCCGCGTTGCGCGGTCAGGGTGAGTTGGTAAATCTCCTCAAACCAAGGCGAAATGGTACCGAAGGCATAGGTGCGAGTCAAGTCAGAGCAATACCCGTTCAACCTGCATCCAAAATCCATCAATACGATGTCCCCTTCCTTCAGGGCCCTGTCCCCCGGCTGGCCGTGCGGCAGCGAGGTCCGCGATCCGAAGAGAACTATCGTGTCAAAGGATGCACCCGATGCGCCTCGTGCCTTGAATGCGTACTCGAACTCCGCAGCCAGTTCCCGCTCGGTGATGCCGACGCGCAAGTCATCGAGCACGTCGTCGAGCACGCCTTCTGCCAGCCGCCCCGCCGCTTCGATCGCCTCGACCTCATCGCTGGATTTCACCATTCGTATCGCCGATACGATGTCCGCAACCGGTTGGACCTCGCCCGAGTAAGCGGTTCGTACCTGGTCGAGTTCGCCGACTGTCATATAGGACGGCTCAAACGCCACCTGCTTCACGCCCATGGACGTTAACCGCTCTCCGGCACGAACCTGCATCGAGCCCGCAACCTCTTGAATGACGCACTCCTTCACCATCTCCCCCGCCTGTTCGGTGTACCGGAAATCGCACAGAAACAACGCTTCGGCGGGGGTGATGATGACGCACGACGTCGTGCCGCGAAATCCCGTCAGGTATTGGTTCGTCGGAGGCGCAAAGCTCAGAAACGCATCGCAACCCGCTGATTGCAAACGGGATTGCACCGCTTCAATTCTTGACTTCACTGGGAATGCTCCTTTCCGCTCGGCGCTGGTGGATCGAATCGGGCCGCATTGTATCTATTCGCATTCGCCGAATTCGAACGTCGCATTGCTGGAATAGGTGCGGATAACGGGTGTACGGTGGCCTGGACACGTTATGACGGTGCTGAATCGAATACTCCTCCTCCTCCTATGATGGTTTGTCTACTCCGTGACAAGCGGTTTTTGTTTCTATTTGTTGTGTTTTCAAGTACATGACGATGCTATGCTGGGTACGGCCTGAGCGGAGGACAGGGCAACGCAGGGGTGCGACCCGAGCGCCGACTCAGGGGCCAAGACGATGGGCGGGGATGACGCGTTCGTCCCCGTTCTTTTGTGTCCATCGGATTGGCAGGAAAGCGATAAACCCGTCCCGGTAGTCATGCGCGGGCCTCCGCATCGCGAACCACGCCATTGGCGAAATCTTCCCAGATGAGGTTTTCCTTAAGCGTCAGGTAAATGATGTTGAGGAACTTTCGGGCCAGCGCGATGATGGCCTTGCCGGTCCCGCGTCTGGCTTTGATGCGTTCGTAGTGGCCGCGCAGGTACGCGCTGTAGCGCATGGCAATCAGGGCGCACTGCACCAGCGTGGTCCGGCCCAGCTTGCTACCGCGTTTAGTGATCCGTCCAGATCGCTCGGTTTGGTTCGAGTTGCATACCCGAGGCACGATCCCGAAGTAGGAGGCCAGCTTGCCTTCGTCGGCGAAGTCGTTCACGTCGCCGATGACGGACAGCAGAATGCCCGCGCCTGTGTCCCCGATTCCCTTGATGCTTTTGAGGTTCTCGAAACCGGGCAGCCTGGGGCCTTGCTGCTTGAGCGTCTGTTCCAGTTCGGCGATGCTCTTGTTGAGCGAACGGATTTGCTCGACCAGTACGCGCAACTCCACGTCCACCACGCCGCCCAACATCATGCCGAGCACGGCCCGAAGGCCCTTGTCGCTCGACAACGATTCCTTCTGGACCTCGATTCCGTGAGCCGAAAGGATGTTGTTGATCTTGTTCTTCAGCGCCGTGCGCAGCTTGACCAGCTTGTCCCGCGTCTGGGCTACGCTGGCCAGTTCGGCATGTTCTCTGTCTTTCATCCGCACCTCCGGCAACATCTCCTTTTCCAGGAAAAACGCCAAACGCCGCGCGTCGTTGTCGTCGGTCTTGTTCACCGACGAACTCACCACCTTGAACTGCTGCGGGTTGACGACCACGACCCGTTTCACATGGGGCCGCACCGCATCCACGAACAGCCGGGTATTCCCCGTCACCTCCACCGCGACCCGGTCGTCGCGCCGCAAACGGCCGCAAAATCCATTCAACTGCTTCAGCGGCCACGTGCTCAGGTAGTTGCGGCCATTGGCCCGCGTACAGACCGTGAACCGGTTCCGGTGAAGGTCCACTCCAATGTGTCGTCCCATGACTGTCACTCCTCCTTCTTGCCCTTTGGGCTTTGTACAAGTCGGAGTAGACGTGCTCTGCGGCGGCTCCACACTCCTATCCAAGGTCCCTCACCGGGCCTTATGCTGGCGCTCCAGCCACAGGTCTGACCAATCTCCTTTACGAGGTCGCAATGCCTCAAACAACGCATACAGCCTGTGACCTGCCTACTCCGTTCAACTTCGTCGAACGGAGCATACCGCCTCAGATAAAATTCATACCATCTCCTTTGCACCCGGAGATCCTAACATTCCAACTGGTCTACTTTTCGGGGGGCACGCCCAA
>BTUX01000388.1:0-2841 GCA_045863315.1 Candidatus Hydrogenedentota bacterium
CGCGGCACGATTACCACGTGCTCGAGAAACTCGAGACCGGCATCGAACTGCGCGGAACGGAAGTGAAGTCGTTGCGCGCCGGTCACATGATACTCAAGGACAGCTATGCCGACGTCGTCGACGGTGAGCTTTTTCTTGTCGGCGCGCACATCAGTCCCTACGAGCAGGGGACCGTCTGGAATCACGAGCCCGAACGCCGCCGCAAGCTGCTCGCGCACAAACGGGAGATTCTCCGGCTCGGCGCTCAAGTGGCCGAAAAGGGATACACACTCGTGCCGCTGAGCGTCTATTTCAAGAAGGGCAAAGTTAAAGTCGAAGTGGGTCTTTGCCGCGGCAAGCAGTCCGTCGACAAGCGCGCGACCATCCGGGAACGCGAAGTGAAGCGCGAAATCGATCGCGCCATCAGCGACCGGCAGCGTGGCCGCACTCGAAACCGCAAAGAGTGATTGTCTCGCCGATTGCCGCGGGTTGACTCCGGCAAAATCAGGCGGGAAAGACCGCGTCAATCGCGGCGAGTTCCTGCTTCGCAAACGTCAGATTACTCAACGCCCCGACACAATCCACAATCTGTTGTGAATTCCTCGCGCCAATAAGCGCGCTGGTGACGCGCTTGTCGCGCAGCGTCCAGGCGATTGCAAACTGCGCGAGGGTCTGCCCGCGCATCTCGGCGGTTTTCGCCAGTCGGCGCACGCCATCGACGATTCTCGACGTTACCTGCTCGGGACGCAAGAATCCATCGGGATCCGCCGCGCGAGAGTGCTGAGGAATGGGTGTGGCGGGATCGAGGTACTTCGACGTGAGCATGCCCTGTGCCAATGGACTGAACACAATGACGCCGGTTCCGTATGCATCGGTATGCTTCAACAAGTCCTTTTCTATCCACCTGTCCGTCATGTTGTACTTGGGCTGGTGAATCGTGATGGGCGTCCAATCGTGATGCCGGACCAGCTTCATCGCGCGCACGAAATCGCCGCCTCGATAATTGCTCACCCCGACGTAAATCGCTTTGCCCTGTTTCACGATTAAGTCGAGCGCACCAAGCGTCTCTTCCAGCGGTGTGTCGGGGTCGGGACGGTGGTGGTAGAAAATGTCCACGTAGTCAAGTCCTAATCGCTTTAAAGATTGCTCCAGGCTGGACACCAGATACTTCTTGCTTCCCCATTCCCCGTAAGGCCCCGGCCACATGCGATAGCCCGCTTTAGTTGAAATGAGGAGCTCGTCGCGATGCCCCGCGAAGTCCTCGCGCAGGATTCTGCCGACGCGTTCTTCGGCGCTGCCGGGTTCAGGGCCATAATTGTTCGCGAGATCGAAATGTGTGATGCCAAGGTCAAACGCGGTCCGCATCATCTCCACGCAGTTGGCGTGGTCCGCCCGCGTGCCGAAGTTGTGCCACATACCCAACGAAATCGCCGGGAGCATTAAACCCGTGCGCCCGCACCGGCGATACTCCATCCGTTCATAACGGTCAGCCCGAAACGACATCGATGTTACTCCTGGTGCGCGGCAGGCGGCCGCAGGATGCTGGGAATCCACGCGACGTATAGTATCCTCCTAACGGTTCAGCGCCACAACTCAGGAGGTGGTCGATCGATTCCCTATCCGGTTAATGTGCGCCCCATGCGTTCATGTGGCATAATATGGAATAGACATAGCCACGGTTCACGGCATCCCGTATAGACGGGCCTTACCTCACGACGTGGGGGCGCCAAGGTTTCGACGGGGGTGACGAAACGTGGGTTGCGTGCCGAGGTTGATCGGTTGGCCTCGTTAAAAGCCGATCAAGTTTCAACTGCCAATAACGAATTGGCCCTCGCCGCTTAATTAACGGCGACGTCGTACCTCTGACCGCCTGCTAGGGGGATACGGCGCCGACAGCGGGCCTCGAGGCGGAAGTCCGGCGGGGACTTCCGCGGAGAGTACCGACCCCGCCTTGCGGCTTCCGGTAGCGCGCCTAACGCGACCGGGAGTGGCGAAACTCAATTGACAGGCTACGCACGTAGACGCTCACGTGGACGCACTTTCGGACGCGGGTTCGATTCCCGCCGCCTCCACCAGTTTTCGTTTGGAGCAAAGCGGAAAACGAAGACTGGTGCCACGGCGTAGTGCGCGGCAAGCGCACGAAGCCGGGCCGATAGCGCAGAATCTCGCTCCAAACTACGCCTTGGCAGGTCATCCACGCCTTTGCAGGTCATCTGGGCGTTTGGAGGCCATGTGCGCGTTCCCAGGCCGGCAAAAGATGAAAAAAGGGACGTATGCACATGAATGGCTTCCATTACGTTTACATCCTCGTGAGTGAAACCGACCCGACCAAGCATTACACCGGCTATACGACCGACCTGCTGACGCGCCTTGAAGCGCACAACCAGGGCCGCAGCCCCCACACCGCGAAATATGTCCCGTGGCGCATCGAAACTGCCGTAGCCTTCCGCGACGAAGAAAGAGCGCGCGCATTTGCATATTCCGGGGGAAGCGGATCGGGGAATCCGGGGGAAAGCGATCATGGATTCCGGGCGAAAGTGATCACGGATTCCGGGGGAAAAAGATCATCGATTCCGGCGCAAAGTGATCATCGATTCCGGTGGAATCCGATCGGTGATTCCGGGCAATCGGATCACGGGAGGGATGAAGTGGACGCGGGATGATCGGTAATGACGCCACCGGCGTCACGTAGCATGGTGTCCTCTTTTGGATTGACGGAGTATCCGAGGAGGAAGCAATGCCCAGGGAGCGATTAGAGCAATTTAAGTTTGAACGTGCCGTTGCCGATAGATAAGGCATGAAGGCGTATTCGGAGGATTTGCGCGAACGGGTGGTGAAGGCGTGCGACGAAGGCAGGCTGTC
>BTUX01000389.1:0-2841 GCA_045863315.1 Candidatus Hydrogenedentota bacterium
CGAGCTTCAACCCCTTCACCGCGATGAAAAGGTGTCGCGCCGGCCATACGTCTTCCAAGGCCGCGAGTTCCGCGCTGGAATCCGAGGGCGGCTCGGCGGCCGGCGTGTCGCCCGCCGGTGCAGGGGTCGGCACTTCATCCGGCGGCCCGACTTGAGGCGGCCCCGCCGGCTGCTCAGGTTCGGGCTGAATCCCCTGTGCAACGCGGACGTCTTCACCGGGCTGCTCCTGTTTTCCCCCGCCCAACCAGACGTAACACGCCACGAATCCGACAACCGCCCCCACCAGCAACATGGCGATCAGTTCGAGCGGCGGGCCTGACCTTCTCTTGCGCACGTTAATTTCCACGGACCTTCTCCAACGTTGACTTCACCGCGGCGCGGCCGATATCCCGCGTCCTGTCCTCTCATCCTATCTAAATCTATCCTTCAGCCGTCCGGGTTCCATGCTTGATGTCTACGATACGGCCCCGAAACACTTCGATCACCTTCGCGATATGCGGATCGGCGAGCGCTTCCCGCGCCTCCTCGGGATTTACCTGCCGGTGAACCAGTCCTGTATGTTCAGCGTTCTCCGACGGGGAATCGTCCTCGTGAAGCTGTGCGTCTATTTCACACCGCACGAGGTTTCGCGTAACCTCGCGAAGGACCCTATTCAAGGCTTCGAGGTTGTCCGGACGGCTCACCACCGCCTTGGATTTGGCGAACTGCGCCGCAAACCGAATCACGATGGTGTCTCCGCGCACCGCAATCGGCGCCGCTTGACCGAGATTCACCCCGAGGTTCAAGCTTCGGTCGCCCACCACCTGCGCCACCTGCGCCCACGCCCTCCCCATGTTCTCCTCTGTTACGGTGATCTTGCGGCTGCTGGTGGACTCGGACTTTCCCGGAGCGTTCCCTCCAGCGGTGCCTGATGCAGGCGCGCTCTCGGCTCGAGGCGCCTTCGGTGTACGCGCGCCGCCGGGCGGCGGAGGGGTTGGGGGAATTCCTCCCGCACCCAGCGCCGCAAGTTTCTCGAGAACGGCATCCACCGACACCTCGACCGACACCTTCGACAGCCGAATCAGCAGCGACTCCAGCGCGATGCGCTGCGCCAACTGCGAGTCGAAATCCTTCGCCAGTTCGGCGAACTGCTCCACCAACCGAATGAGGTTGGTCAGCGTGAACTTGCCCGCCATTTCGCTCATCGCGCCGATCTCTTCGTCCGGCAATGCGATTAAGGATTTGGGATCCGCGGTCTTGCAGACCAACAAATTCCGAAAATACTGGAGTATGTCCTGCACAAACCGTGACAGGTCCTTGCCGTTGGCGACGACCTCTTCCACAACTTGAAGTTGCCCGGCCACATCCTGCTCCAATATCGCGTCGCACAGGCGGTGGAGGAGCTTCCAATCGACAAGACCCAAGACCTCGAACACGTCCTGAAACGTGATTTCATCGTCGCAGTACGAAATCAATTGTTCGAGGATGCTTTCCGCGTCGCGGATGCCCCCGTCCGCCGCGCGCGCGATCGCGTAAAGCGCTTCATCGCTGCACTTGATCTTCTCTGAGTCGAGAATCTGGCGCAACAGCTTTCGGATGCCGTCCAGCTTCACCCGCCGGAAATCGTAACGCTGACAACGGGAAATGATCGTCGCCGGCACCTTGTGCGCTTCCGTTGTCGCCAGAATAAAGACCGCGTGTTCCGGCGGCTCCTCGAGGGTCTTCAACAACGCATTGAACGCACTGCCGGACAATTGATGGACCTCGTCGATGACGTAGATTTTGAACCGCGACCGCGACGGTACCAGCCGCACGTTCTCGCGAATCTGCCGCACATCGTCCACGCTGTTATTGGACGCCCCGTCGATCTCGAGCACGTCGATGTTCGTCCCCGCCGCGATCGTCTTACAGTTGTCGCAGGTCCCGCACGGATTCGGCGTGGGCTTCTCGGTGGACTCGCAGTTCAGCGCCTTAGCGAGAATGCGCGCCGTCGTCGTCTTCCCGATGCCCCTCGATCCAATGAAGAGAAAGGCATGGCCGACCCGGCCCGACTCGATGGAATTCTGCAGCGTCCGCGTGATGTGTTCCTGGCCCACCACGTCCTCGAACGACTGAGGGCGCCACTTCCGCGCCAACACCAAATACGGATCACGCGCCATGCACCATCCCTCGAGCCGCGGGAAAGCAGTCAATTACCGTCACGGTCGAACCATCACCACACACGTACCGGCCTCACCACGCCCGGCACAAACGACTTCGCTACCCATTGTACCGCGGCCATACCGATACCGCGACGCGCGGAGCACGTGGTGACGGCCAGGCGCCCCTACAGCACACGAGAAAATCCACCTACGGCTGCTTCTGTCACGACCTGACCGGGTTCGGCGGCATCCCGTTGAGTAGGACCCAGCCGCCACCACCTGCCCCGCGCTCGAACACCGTCCACGCACGCGCGCGGACTAACTCCAAGTCAGAACAAGAGTTGCACCTGCACAAAGTCCGAAAATTGCACCCCACGCTAACATTTCGACCGGAAACAAGTCAAACCTTCACCGAACTTTCACCGAAGCGTGGTGCACCTCGCGCAGCCGAACCGGCCGGGCTCAGCCTGTCCTTGACACCTTCGACCACACTCGCTCGCTCGTGGCGAACGCCCACTCAAGGCTCAATGAAGTCTACTGCCCCGACGAGGTCGAAACCCAACCGGCATTCCCTATTCGAACGAGGCCTTTCAATCTAGCCTGTTGTTCATCAAAAACCTTTGACTGTCTTGTATATATCCGCCACCAAAAGTAATACTTACGGCTTCTAACAAAAAAACTAGCGATCATTGTGGTGCGGCCATCTTGGCTGCCTCCCGGA
>BTUX01000390.1:0-2801 GCA_045863315.1 Candidatus Hydrogenedentota bacterium
GCCGGATTGTGGTGCAGGCTTCCAGCCTGCGGGGCACAGGGAGATAGCAAGCAAAATGCCTGCACCACAAGAGATTGCCGACAATATGGAGCCGCCGCCGATGCTCGGCTCTTGTGTATTGGGGCGCGCGGATTGCGCAAAAGTTGTTCAGGATGCGTTACTCTATTTCGAGGGGTCTCGGTATCACTTGGTGGCATGGTGCATCATGCCGAATCACGTCCACGTCCTCGCTGCGCCGTTGGAGGGCCACAAACTGTCGTCCATTCTTCATTCATGGAAATCGTATACGGCTGTTGAAATCAACCGTCTATTACGGAGGAAAGGCGCGCTCTGGGAACGCGAAAGTTTCGATCATATTCTGCGCTCGGCGGAGCACCTGGAATGGTTCAAGGAGTATATAGAAAAGAATCCGGTGGTGGCTGGGCTTTGCAGCAGCAAAGCTGACTGGCGATTCGGAAGTTGTGGTGCAGGCTTCCAGCCGGCGGACCGTTATGAGTTCGTTCCTGCGGGCGCAACACCATATGTGGCTCCCGGAAGCAGGGGCGAGTTGCCGCATTTGCACAAGGCGGCGGGAACGTACTTTGTTACATTTCGGCTGGCGGATGCCGTGACGTGTCGTGTTTCTGAACCGGGCAGGATGCCTGCAACACAAGAAGAGTTTGGCGCTACGGCAGTCAAGATGCCTGCACCGCGCCAGGGCGGTTTGAAGGGGCAATGGAGTCCATTTCCGATCGAATACAAACGCGGAAAACCGAAACGCGAGCCGTGGGACGAGGTCCAACTGTGCGCCCAAGCGATGTGTCTGGAAGAAATGCTCGAGCTTGACGTGCCCGCGGGCGCAATCTTCTATGGCAGGACGCGCCGGCGCCATGACGTCGCTTTCGACGACGCATTGCGGGCGGAAACGAAACACGCCGCCGCACGTCTTCACCAACTCTTCAACGCCGGCGTGACGCCGCCCGCCCGCTACGAGAAGAAGTGCGACAACTGCTCCCTGATTCACGCCTGCATGCCGAAGGCGACCGGTGGCGCGCGCAGCGCCGTTCGCTACCTGGCGCAAGCGGTGGCCGGATGTTCCGAGGAGAAAGAAGGGTCGTGAAGCGCCTATTGAACACGCTGTATGTCACCACCCAAGGCGCCTATCTGGCCAAGGAGGGCGAGACGGTGCAGGTCCGCGTGGAGCAGGAAACGAGATTGAGCGTTCCCATTCACACCCTCGGCGGTATCGTGTGTTTCGGCCAAGTCGCGTGCAGCCCCTTCCTTCTGGGCATGTGTGCCGAAAAGAACGTGGGGCTCGCCTTTCTAACCGAAAACGGCCGCTTTCTTGCGCGCGTGAACGGGCCCGTCAACGGAAACGTGCTGCTCCGCAGAGAACAGTACCGCCGCGCAGACAACCGTGAAACCTCTTCGGGCATAGCCCGGACCATCGTGACCGCAAAAGTCGCCAACGCTCGAACGGTACTGATGCGGGCCGCCCGCGAACATGCCGACGCATCGAGTCGCAATGAGCTTTCACGAGCGGCCGGCCACCTCGCCGAACTGCTCGATGCCCTGCGCGGTCCCACGCCGCTCGACGTAGTGCGCGGGCGCGAAGGCGACGCCGCGCGTACCTACTTCAGCGTGTTCGACCATCTTATCGTCGCGCAGAAAGACGCATTCCAATTCCGCCAACGCAGCCGTCGTCCTCCGCTGGACAACGTGAACGCACTGCTGTCGTTTCTCTACACCCTTCTCACGCACGACGTCGAAAGCGCGCTTGAGGCCGTCGGACTCGACCCCGCCGTGGGTTTTCTCCACCGGGACCGCCCCGGCCGCCCCGGCCTTGCCCTCGACCTCCTCGAAGAGTTCCGTCCCTTCCTGGCGGACAGGTTGGCCCTTTCCCTCGTGAACCGCCAGCAGGTAAACGCCAAAGGATTCATTGCCACAGAAAGCGGGGCGATCCAAATGGACGACGACACCCGAAAGACCGTGCTTGTCGCCTACCAGCAACGCAAGCAAGAGGAAATCACCCATCCCTTCCTCAACGAGAAGCTGGAAATCGGGCTGTTGCCCCACGCGCAAGCCCTGCTCATGTCACGCTACCTTCGAGGCGATCTGGATGCGTACCCGCCGTTCATCTGGAGATGACGCGCGAACGACGCGTTCTTTGACAATTGAATCGATCGGCAGCGAATCCAGGAGGTCGACCCTATGATGGTGCTCGTAACCTACGACGTGCGGACCGAAGACGCCGCGGGCCGCAAGCGACTCCGCCGCGTCGCCAAGGTCTGCAAAAACTACGGCCAGCGGGTGCAAAATTCAGTTTTCGAGTGCTCCGTGGATATGGCACAATGGACCATGATTCGAGAGAAAATCATCGCCGAGGCGAAACTGGACGAAGACAGCCTTCGCTTCTACTTCCTGGGCAACAACTGGCGCCGGCGGGTCGAGCACGTCGGTGCAAAACCGACATACGATCCCGAAGGGCCGCTAATCGTATGAGCCCTCGATCTGCCACCTGTCCCAAGGCGATAAGCCCGACGCAACCTTCGCGGACCCCAAGCAATCATCATTTTCTCGGCAGGTTCGCGAATCCTATAAGTCCAAGCGAGACAATGAGTCGCAAGCCCATCAAACGGAAACAAATACGACCTTTCAAGTCGAAGAAAGGAGGTTCGCGGAACAACTTACGTAACCAACGATGCGTGCTTAGATTACGACACGCACTGTCGCTGCCCGCGCGGGCAGCGTGGATTGAAACGTCTCTGCGAACATATGCGCGACACATTCATTGGTCGCTGCCCGCGCGGGCAGCGTGGATT
>BTUX01000391.1:0-2795 GCA_045863315.1 Candidatus Hydrogenedentota bacterium
AGGGTCTTTTTTTTCGGGTGATGCCGAGCTTGATAAGGGTGGTGGACACGGCTTGGATGCTGCATGAAACTCCGCACCGTTCGCGCAATTCTTCCAGCGTGGCGTCCGGGTCCTTTGTCACCTCCTCTTTAAGACGCTGGATCATGGCCGAATCGAATGCCGGCGGATGTCCTCCGCCATGGGGTTTGGGAGCAATGCTGCCGGTCTGTCTGCGCTGCTGGAGGAGTTTGCGAATCCATCGCGTACTGACCGAAAAGCGCTCGGCAACATCTTGGCGAGACAGCCTGCCTTCGTCGCACGCCTTCACCACCCGTTCGCGCAAATCCTCCGAATACGCCTTCATGCCTTATCTATCGGCAACGGCACGTTCAAACTTAAATTGCTCTAGGGTCCTACCCAGACCTGGGTTTCCTGCCACACCTCAGGCACCCAACGGCGCTGCGTTTCGTAGTGGCCCTCAATCACCGCTCCCGTGCGGGAATCCACGCGATCTGGGACCCAAATTTCCACCCGCTCGTGATATCCGCCTCCGACTTTGATGCGCCGGGTCTCGTAATGTCCGACGGGCGCGGGTGGAGGCGTCACGATGACTTGGGTCGGCTGGGGCGGCGGGGCGAGCGTGCTGGTGATCAGGGCGCCGACCACGTTGGCGACGGCGCCGACAATGGCGGCGTCGCGGTACGCGTCCGCGCGTTCTTTCTCGATCTTGTAGGGGTCTGTGGGGAGGCCGAACGGTGGGAACGGCAGTCCACCGCCTTGAGGCGCACCCAGGCCCGGCAATCCAAAAGGAGGGGCGCCCCACGGTGCTCCGGGAAGCCCGCCCGGGAATCGACCGGAACCGCCGAAGGGAGCGCCCGGAAATCCGCTGGAGCGACCCCGTCCAGACGTCGGGCTTCCCAGGGGCGGCAGGCCGAAGCCGGGCAATCCGCCGCCCCGAGGGGGCGAACCCAAACCTGGAATTCCTCCACCCAATGGGGACCTTAAATTTCGACTGGATGGGGCCGGAAGAGTCAGGCCGCCACGCCCGCCGGGAAGCGACAGCCCGGCTCCAGGCAGTTTGCCGAGACTGGCGGTCGGCCCGGGTAGTCCGCTGGGCAGACGAGGTCCTCTGGGTCGGTGTTGGGCATCCGCGGTGGGCGAAATGATTACGAGAGCAAGGATAACAACTGACACACCCGCTAGATTTGATAACTTGTACACGTTTCCTCTCCCGATTATTGTGGCCCCGATGCAAAACGGACGAAGCGACCCATCAGGCTATTCACTTATTTCGTCTATAAGGGTTTGCGCTTATGCAACTGACTTTTCGGGGCCGTTTGTGGTGTCATTTGGCTGAACGTGCATTCGGCGTGCTTCTGTCGCCTGAACGCGGCACCATGGCCGATGGACGATCCGGAATGGTTCTGCATTCACGCGAGTTGTTCGGACGAGGTCGGCGATAGATTTTCGTTTCAGGCCCGAGCTCAGTCCACGAACATGAATTCGTTGCTGTTGAGGATGACGCGGCAGGCATTGGCGAGGCCGTGTTGCGTCGCGTAATCGGAGAGGGTTGTCCGTTCGTTGTCGGAGGGTGTGCGGCCGAGGGCGAGTTGGAAGGCGAGGGCGAGTTGCGCGGCCGGTTCGCTTGTGGCGTCCCGCAAACGCACGGCGAAGTGTTCGGCTTGGCGGACTACGAAGGGGTTGTTGAAGACGGCGAGTGCCTGCAGGGCGGTGATGGTGGTGTTGCGCGCGGGGACATTCTGCGAGGGGTCGGCGCAGTCCAGGGTTTCCATGAACGGGTCGGGCACACTGCGCACGATGAAGCGGTAGATGGATCGGCGGAACGATCGCGGATCGTCCACATCGAACGTGTCGTAGAAGTATCCGGGGGAATGGTCGTCTTTGAATTCGAACAAGTCGTAGCCCGCACCGCCCATCGTAAGATCGAGTTTTCCGCTGATGGCCAGCACAGAGTCGCGAAGAGATTCGGCGTCGAGTTGTCGCCGGTTCATTCTCCACAGGAAACGATTGGAGGCGTCGAGGCGGAGACCTGCTTCGTGGTCGGTTGACGTTTGCCGGTAGGTCGCGCTGGTGACGATCAGCTTGTGGAGCCATTTGAGCGACTGGCCGTGTTCGAGGAACTGCGCGGCGAGCCAATCGAGCAGCTCGGGATGCGTGGGAAGAGAGCCCATGTGGCCGAAGTCGCTGGGGGTATCCACAATGCCGGCGCCGAAGTGATAGTGCCAAACGCGATTGACGATCGATCGCCATGTGAGCGGGTTGTCCGGGTGCGCAATCCAGTTGGCAAGGGCGGCGCGCCTCGCGCCTTCGTCGTCGGGTTTGTCCACGGCAAGAATCGGATCGATGGTGTGTACAGCGGCGAGCGCGCGGGGCGTCGCCGCTTCGGCTTCCTGGTTCACGTCGCCGCGGCGCAGCACGTGTATCGGGCGGGGGCCCCCGGCGGGGGTGAACGCGCCGTCCGGTTTGAAGTGGTTCGCGGCGGCGTAGGTCATCAGCGGTGACGGGAGCGCGTCGAGACGCTGGTCGACCTCTGCGAGACGCGCTTGCAGGTCCCTGCGTCGAGCGGCGAGTTCCGGATCGACCAATGAGTTGATCAGGACTTCGCGATCGCTCTCTATCGCTATGATCCGTTCCTCGATTTTCTCGGCCTCGGCGGTGTCCTCCACATCGCGCGATATGGCCCTGTGACTGCTGAACCCGTCCACGAGGTACTTGGCGCTCCAACGTCCGGATTCGATGGAATCCAGGGCGGTGACGGGCGCATGAAGGGCGAGGTCCTTGCCGTCGGTCGTGAC
>BTUX01000392.1:0-2788 GCA_045863315.1 Candidatus Hydrogenedentota bacterium
GGGCCATGGACGCGGCGGAGTGCATCGGCTGCGGAGCTTGCGTGGCGGCGTGCCCCAACGCGTCAGCCATGCTCTTCGTGGCCGCCAAGGTGACGCACCTCAATGTGCTGCCCCAGGGCCAGCCGGAAAAACACCGGCGCGTCCTCGGCATGGTCGCCCAGATGGATGCCGAGGGCTTCGGCAACTGCTCGAATCACTACGAATGCGAAGCGGCCTGTCCGAAGGGCATCTCCGTCAAGAACATCGCCAAGATGAACCGGGACTATCTGTGCGCGGCGGTCAAGGCCTGACAGTAATCCGCGGGGTATTGGGGCTTGTTCGCGAGTCGCCGCGCCTCGCGAGCCGGTCCTGAATCTGCTACGCTCACCACCATGATCTATCCACGCTCCGATCAGCGCCATCGCCATGTCGCGGCGCATTACGACAACTTGAGCAAGTGGTACCTCGAGGCGTGGGGGGAGCACGTTCACCACGGATTGTGGGAGACGGGCGCCGAGACGACGAAACTGGCCGTCGTGCAATTGACGCAGCGGGTGGCGCGCCAGGCCGGCATCGGGGCGGGCATGACCGTGGTCGACATCGGATGCGGCTACGGCGGCACGTCGCGAATACTGGCAAGCGGATACGGCGCACGAGTCATCGGGTATACCTTGTCGAGGGCCCAATTCGACTACGCGATCGAAAAGAACGGGCCGGCGGAGAATCCACAGTTCCGACTTCAGGATTGGCTCGAGAACGATCTGGCCGACGAATCGATAGACGTCGCGCTATCGATCGAAAGTTCTGAGCACATGGAGGACAAGCCGAGGTTTTTTGCCGAAGTCTTTCGTGTGCTCAAGCCCGGAGGGCGCTTTGTGGTCTGCGCGTGGATGGCGCGAAACAACCCCAAATCATGGGAGGTAAACTGGCTTCTCGAACCGATTTGCCGCGAGGGCCGCCTGCCGAGCATGGGGGACGAGCAGGACTATAGGTCGTGGTTTGACGGGGCGGGGTTTTCGGAAGTAGACATGCAGGACCTGACTCGTAACGTGAAGCGGACCTGGCCCATTATCATCTGGCGAATGGCGAAGCGACTGACCTGGGACAAGGAGGCCCGGCAGTTCCTGTTCAAAGGCGATGATCGCGTTTTTGCGCGGACCGTGCTTCGCATGGCTGCCGCGTACAGTCTGGGGAGTTTGCGGTACGGGATGTTCACTGTCGCGAAACCAAAGCCTGCGCATACTGCAGGGAGCGATGTCTCGTAGTCTTTGTTCGCGGACTTGATTTGCCTCAATTCATCAAACTGGGCGCGGCGAGCCGGAGTTCCCCGTCGGCGTCACGCGACACGCGGAAGTTTAGCCCTTCTCGTCTGTTTCCGGGCTTGACGAATCTAACGGGGTAGGTCGCCACCGAGACGTCTTTCCACTGTTTCGATTCGCGGCGGGTCAGCCCAATCGAGTACATGGCTCTAACCCGCATTTCTCACCAGCCGCTCCCGTCATCGGGAGCGACTGGTGAGAAATGCGGGCTAGGTCATTACTGCGGGTCGTGGCCGCCTTGCGGTTTGATTTTCCGTTGAAGAGTTTTGGTTGTTCGTTGGATCGTTGCGTGGCAGTGCGGTTACTCACGGCCCGTATCGGCCCCGTTTTTCCAAGGGTTTTGCGCCGGCGGCCTGTTTGGAATCAGCCGGCCAATCGCGTAGTATCATTGAGTTTTGGCCGGAATCTATTCTTGTCAACACCACACGGTTTGCAGGAGGCATAGGAATGTCGAAAAAGGGAGATGTGACACGCCGGGATTTTCTTGGCGGGGCGGGAAAGGTGGCTGCGGCAGTAGCCGCGGGGACCGGCGCTGTGAAAAGCGCAAGAGCCGATGTGTATAAGTCGATCTTGCCGCAGACGGTCATCGGGGCGAATGAGAAGATTCGCACCGGGCATATCGGGGTGGGCAGCATGGGCACCCGCGATCTGCAGTTTGTCATGTTGCGGGACGACCTACAGCCGATCCACGTGTGCGATTTGGCGCCGCAGTTGCAGAACCGGGCGGAAGGGATTATTTCGCAGAAGTATCCCGCCCCGTTGAAAACGTCCAAGTTCGAGGAAGTCATCGCGAACAAAGACGTGGACGCGGTGGTCATCGTGACCCCGGATCACTGGCACACGATTCCCACCCTGATGGCGATCGACGCCGGCAAAGACGTGTACTGCGAGAAGCCGTTGTGCACGACGATTGAAGAGGCGCGGGTGTTGAAGGACAAGATTAACGGTTCCAAGCAGGTGTATCAGTCCGGCACGATGCAGCGCAGCGGAAAGTATTTCCAGGAAGCGGTGCAAATGATCCAGGAAGGGTACATCGGCAAAGTCGGGCGGGTGGAATGCTGGAATAACGACGAGTCGACGGTGGCGGGAATCGGCAATCCCAAGGATCCGAAGCCGGATTGGCTCGATTGGGACCGCTACCTCGGGTGGACGCCGAAAGTCGAGTACAACAAGAACCGGTATGTCTACAACTTCCGCTGGTTCACGGACTATTCCGGCGGCAAGATCACCGACTGGGGCGCGCACCTGCTCGACATCGCGATCTGGGCCATGGGCGAGGAAAAAGAGCCGAAGCGCATTACGGCGGCGGGCGGGAACCTGATCCTGGAAGACAACCGAACGACGCCGGACACGATTGACGTGTTGTGGGAGTTTGATAACTACGTGCTGAGCTTTTCGAACCGCGCATGGAACCCGGACTGGGTCGAGAAGAGCCCCGGCCACGGCATTTTCTTTCATGGCACGTTGGGCAGCATGCGCGTCGACCGGAC
>BTUX01000393.1:0-2736 GCA_045863315.1 Candidatus Hydrogenedentota bacterium
GCGACTGGTGAGAAATGCGGGCTAGTCGTGGCAGAGGTCGAATTGGATTCCGAGGACCAACCCGTTACCCTTCCGCCGTGGGCGGGGCCCGAGCTGTCCGGGGACCCGCGATACCTGAACTCGGGTCTCAGCCGGCGCCCGTACTCGACTTGGAGTCTTGAGGAGCGGTGAAGGACACAAAGCCAATCAAACTGGCGGTCGAATCGGTCGATTTTTTTATGCGAAACGTCCGAATGCGGCTGCCGTTTCGGTATGGCAAAGCCTGCCTGACGGCGGCGCCGCTGTTGCATGTGCGACTTACAGCGCGCGGTGAGGACGGTCGAACCGTGCTTGGTGTCAGCGCCGACATGCTCCCGCCGAAGTGGTTCGACAAGACGCCAGACAAGGATTACCGCCGGAACATCAGCGACTTAATCCTGGCCGCGAAAACGGGGGTGCAAGCCTACCTCGCGGTGGCGTCCACCGCCCGAACGCCCTTCGCCATCTGGCTGGAGGCATATCCGCTCGTGCAGGATGCGACCCAACTCGTTGGCTTGAACGCGTTGACCGGAGGGTTCGGGTCTTCGATTATCGAGCGCGCCGTAATCGACGCGGCAGGCAAGCTGGCGGGGTGCGACTACGGCACTCTCGTCCGCGAGAATACCTTGGGCGTTGAACCCGGGGCGGTGCATGAAGAACTGGATGGGCGTCGAATCGAAGACTTCGTCCCATCGCGATCCGTGGAGTCGTGATTGGTGCGGCACACCGTGGGTTTTGGGGACCCCATCGTCGAGAACGATATCGATTCGAGCGATCGTCTAAACGACGGGATTCCGCAAAGCCTGGAAGCGTGGATTCGCGACGCGGGGATTCGCTGTTTTAAGTTGAAAGTTGGGGCGGGAATCGATGCGGATCGAATGCGTTTGGTCCGTATTGCCGAACTGTTGGACGGCGCTTTGCCGGAATATCGGGTGACGCTCGACGGAAACGAGCAGTTTCAGCAGGCCAACGACGTGGTGGCTTGGTTCGCCGCCCTTCAGGATGAGCCGCGGCTTAACCGCCTACTGGCGAATGTCCTGTTCATTGAACAGCCGGTCGAACGAAGTGGAGCGCTGTCCGAGTTGGGCGGAAGGGGTTTGCAAGAAGCGGCAGGACTGCCGCCCGTCATTATAGACGAATCGGACGATCACCTCGATGCCTTCAAGGAGGCGGTGATGCTGGGTTACCGCGGCGTCAGCGTGAAGAACTGCAAAGGCGTGTTCGCGGGTCTGTTGAATCGAATGTTGGTCGAGCTGTTTCGCGAGCAAGGCAGCGCCTATATTCTTTCGGGGGAAGATCTCTGCAATCAGCCGATCGTGCCATTACAGCAAGACCTCTGTGCGCTCAGCGTGCTCGGCATCGAGCATGCCGAGCGAAACGGGCATCACTACTGCGGCACGCTGGATCATGTGTCTGCATCGGAATTGGCGGACTGCCTGGATCTGCACGCGCCGTTATACGAACCGTTCCGGAACAGCGCCCGCCTGCGCATTCGAAACGGGGCGATTCAAATCGGTACGCTTCAGCAGGTCGGATTTGGACTGGGGATGGACACCGACTTCGCGTCCATGACGCCGTTGGCCGAGTGGGAGTACGAGTCGCTGGGAGTAGACGAATCCCCGGCGGCAAATGAGCGATGATCTGCACGAGAGTATTCCACAACCGGAGCGCTGGGAATGATTAAGACGACGGTTGTCGGCAGCTATCCGATCCCCGATTGGCTGGCGGCGTTTCCGAACGAGCAGAACCTGATCGATGCGACGCGGGTCGTCTTCAAGATTCAAGAGGACGCGGGGATCGACGTCGTCGCGGACGGCGAATTATACCGCTTCGACGTCAACAATCCGGACGCGAACGGGATGATTGACTACTTTGTGAAATCCATGGCGAACGTGCGCATGGCCGTCACGCGGGACGACATTCGCGAGTTTCGCAAGGACCCGCAGATGTCGTTTCGTCCGCGGCCGGCGGGCGTAGTCGAGGGGCCTATTGGACAAGGAACGCTCAACCTCGCGGCCGACTATCAGCGGGCGCGATCCCTTACCAAAGCGACGATGAAATTCACGGTCACAGGACCGCACATGTTGAGCAAGACGATGCTAGATCTTCACTACCGGGATCGCGTCGCGTTGTGCCATGCGATGGCCGACGTGCTGGCATCGCAGGTGGCGGAAATCGACTCGGAGGTCGTGCAGATTGACGAGGCGAATCTCCCCGGCCATCCCGAGGACGCGAAATGGGCCCTGCCCGCGATTAATCGCGTACTGGACGCGGTGAAGACGACGCCCGCCGTCCATCTGTGTTTCGGAAACTACGGGGGACAGACGATTCAAAAGGGCGACTGGGAGCGCCTCATCGATTTTCTAAGCGGATTGCACGCGGACCACGTCCTGATTGAAGTCGCGCACCGCGGGTCGTGGGAACTCGAGCACCTCGCACGCATCGACAAGAGAATTGGAATTGGCCTCGGGGTGATCGATATCAAGAGCAATGTCGTCGAGACGCCGGAACAAATTGCGCAATGCATCGAGAATGCGGTCAAAGTCGTCGGCGAGGGCCGCATCACGTACATTAATCCAGATTGCGGGTTTTGGATGTTGAAGCGCAGCGTGGCGGACCGGAAGATTCAGGCGTTGGTGAAGGGCAGGGACCTGTTTGAAGGGAAAAGCTAGGATGAAGACCAAGGCGATCATGGCGGGGATTTTGTTTGTTCTGGCG
>BTUX01000394.1:0-2711 GCA_045863315.1 Candidatus Hydrogenedentota bacterium
GATGCTCTCGGCGGCGCCGGCGACGGTCGCGGTCCGGGTTTGGGCTGGATTGAACTGCATGATTTCGCCGAGTAATTCCGGGGCCTTGCACCGGATGTCGGCGAACCCTTCCTTGCGGATCAACGCGGCGCCCGTGAGCAGGATGTACCCCTTGTTGTCGGTGTGTTCGCCTTCGCGAATGAAGACGGCCCCAATCGGCAGATGCCGGGGCGCGCTGATGCGCTGGAGAATGTCCGCCAGTTTTTCACGGAGTTCCGATTCGAGGCCGGACAAAAACCTAAGCTTGAGGATCGACTCTCGAACTTCCTCGACTTCCATGGTATGTGACCCCCTTACCTGAGGATCGCCCAGTTGTATCTCAACCTCCCCTTTGATCGTAGTATACCGCTTTTTCAGGTTTTTTTGACAGGGGAGCATAAAAGGGGATGATGATTCGATGGGGGACGTGGAGGAGTCAGACAAGAGCACACATAAGAGGGGGAAGCGCCATAGTCTTTGTGCGGGACCCTGTGTACGAACGTGTAGACAGCAACCCGGACGGTGCGTCGTGCGGAGGCGGAGTGGGGGTCAGATCCCGAAGCCGCCGGTGACCTCGAGTGTGTGGCCCGTAATATAGGATGCGTAAGGAGACGCCAAGAGCAGAATTCCGCCGGCGGCCTCCTCCGGCGTGCCCGTACGGCCCAGCGGAATCATCATCGTCAGCATGTCGCGCATATGCTGTGGGATGCCGAGCTGGACTTCCTTGCCTTTGACCTGTATCTGTTCGCCCTCTTCCTTGGCCCGGATGAGCCTCGTTTCGATCGTCCCGAACGCCACGGCATTGCACCGTATGTTGAACGCGCCCCACTCCTTCGCGACCGTCTTGGTCATGCCGATGACGCCCATTTTGGCCGCCGCGTAATTGATTTGCCCGGCGTTGCCGTGCAGGCCGGACGTTGACGAGATGTTAATGATGGAACGCGGTTTGGGCTGCAGGCCCGAACCCATCTCCTGCTTGGCTGCCTCGCGCATGTAGGGCACGGCGGCGCGAATCATTCGAAAGGGGGCGGTCAGATGCACCTCGATGATGGCGGACCATTGTTCGTCCGTCGTCTTGTGGATGACGCCGTCCCACGTGTACCCGGCATTGTTGACGAGTATGTGCAGCCCCCCGTATACGTCGAATGCGGCCTTCATCAGTTGATCGGGAAAAGCGGGGTCCGTGACATCTCCGTGGACGGAATGGGCGTTGCCACCTGCGCTTCGAATATGCGCCGCGGTTTCTTCGGATGGGGCCTTATCGAGGTCGCTCACGACGACGTTCGCGCCTTGCTCGGCGAAGAGTTTTGCCGTGGCCGCACCGATGCCCCGCCCGGCCCCCGTCACGATCGCTACTTGTCCGTTCAACATGCCAGCCATGAAATTCTCCCCTGTGTTTCAAGCATAATTCAGTGGACGGCCGTTGTGCGAAACCGCCAAACGATGGTTCGCGGCGTTCGCTGCCGGTTCCCTATGGTTGCGATTCGGAAGGGACGCTTCAGCGCCGGGCGAGCTCGCGACTCGATTATCATTTCGATTCGACGCGGAGTTCATGTATCGACCACCAGTTCCCTTCGGACTTGCCGACCTGCACGATTTTCAGGTGCCGCGCCTTGCGCGGCGTAATTGCAATATCCAGAACGTCGCTCGTGTTTTCGCCGGCTGCCGCGGCCTTGCCCCATTCCTTTCCGTCTTTTGACAAAAAGATTTCGTAACCCTGGGGAAAGTCACCGGGGGAACCCGAAGAATCCAGAATCACGCGGCCGATATTCATTTCCCAACCGAGATCCACGGCAAACCACATTCCATCGTTCTTGGGCTCACCGGTCGTCCACCGCGTGGCAGGGTTGCCGTCGACCGCGTACTGGGCCTCGGCCGGATTGTGCGAGGCGGACGGGCTGCGGGCGATGTTTTGAAGTTTCTCGTGGGCCGCTTGCGCCTCGGCTTGCACTTCAGTGTCCTCGAGATATGGGGCGACGAATTCGAGCAGCCCGGCGTCCCGCTGATTGCCGGCGCTGGCGAGCACGAGTTTGCGTTCCTCTGCCGAAGCGGCTGTTTTCATGGCCTGTTCGTAGAGGCGAATCGTATCTTTCGTTTCGCGGGACTGCGGGAGTTCAATCATTCTCAGGTAGCCGCGCAGCGCAACATCTCGGACTGCGGCTTCTTCTTCCGCGTTCGCGAGCGCCAACAGTTCCTCAGCGGGCTCGGGAGAGGGCCATTCGGCGATAGCGCGGACCGCGGTCGATTTCACTTCGGGGTTTTTTACCTTTGCCGCGGCAATCAGGGCCGATAACGATTCCGGAGCCTGGATCCTACCCAGTACCCGCAACAGCGAGCAATAGGCGGGAATCCCCTGTTTGACGTCGGGCAACGCCGAGAGGAGTACTGCCGCGTTTTGCGCCGGATCGCCGCCCCGCCCGACTGCCGCCGTCAGCGCTTGTTCGCCCTCCGTTCGCGCCATGTCGTTCTGTTCGGCGGCCACAAGCCCGACCAGCGGTTGGAGTTGTTCCGGGCCGGCCAGACGGGCCAGCGAAGCAAAGGCCTGGGTGCGGACGTTTTCGTCCGAATCGGCGGCCGCATTCAGCAGCACGGGCAACGCCTCTTCGGTCCGTCGTTCTCCGAGCGCTCGGACGAGTTCGGCACGCACGCCAGCCGCAGCGTCGGAAAGGCCGGCGATTAGTGCACGGTCCACA
>BTUX01000395.1:0-2614 GCA_045863315.1 Candidatus Hydrogenedentota bacterium
AGGGAAAACGGGCTGTTGGTGTGAAAAATCCTCACCCGATTGACTTTTATGCTATCTCCTGAGCATTTCTCACCAGTCGCTCCCGTCATCGGGAGCGACTGGTGAGAAATGCGGGCTAAGTCGCTGTTTTCAGACCACTAATGACGTTCAAATCAAACCGGGAATATTCAGTATCTGACTCCCCCTTCCACCGCACTCGCAGTCAATTGACGACCGCGATCCGTGCATATTCAATGAGCGAATCGTATCGCCGATGATCAATTCGTGCGTACCCGACCGGCACACGATTACCGGAATTCAGGCGGTCACGGCGCAATCATTCGTCGAAAAGTCGGGGCTGCGCGTCTTGGGGCGGGGTCAAGCCGCAGTGTTTGTATGCGAGCGGCGTCGCGACGCGGCCTTGCGGTGTGCGTTTCATGAATCCGATTTGGATGAGGTAGGGCTCGTGAACTTCTTCAAGCGTCTGTGCCTCTTCCCCGACGGCGACGGCGAGGGAGGACAGACCTACAGGCCCGCCGGCGAACTTCTCGAGGATTGTTCGGATCACCAGCCGATCCATTTCGTCCAAACCGAGTTCGTCAATGCGCAGCAGTTTCAGCGCGGCGCAGGAGATGTCGCGCGTGATGGCGCCGTCACCTTTGACCTGCGCGAAGTCGCGCACACGCCGCAAGAGCCGGTTGGCTACGCGCGCGGTGCCGCGCGATCGCGAGGCGATCTCGAGCGCGCCTTCGCTGTCGATCGGAACGTTAAGAATGCGGGCGGAGCGGAAGACGATTTGTTCGAGTTCCCGCGGCGAATAAAATTCAAAGCGGCAGGTGTCGCCGAAACGGGCGCGCAGGGGCGGAGTAAGAAGACCCGCCCGGGTCGTTGCGCCGATCAGCGTGAACGGCTTGAGCCCGATCTTGAGCGAACGCGCCGTGGGACCCTTGCCGAGCATGATGTCGACTTCGAAATCTTCCATCGCGGAGTAGAGCGTTTCCTCGACGGCGTGATTCAATCGGTGGACCTCGTCGATGAACAGAACATCGAATTCCTCGAGTCCGGTAAGGATTGCGCTCAAATCCGCCTGGCGTTCGACGACGGGACCCGAGGTGGCCTTGAAATCGACGCCCATTTCGTTCGCGACAATGCGCGCCAGCGTCGTCTTGCCTAGGCCGGGAGGCCCCGAGAGCAGCAGGTGGTCGAGCGGCTCGTTGCGGGCCTTGGCCGCCTGGATCGCGATGCGAAGTTTTTCCTTGATCGGGTCCTGCCCGGGAAAATCGGCAAGCCGTTGCGGCCGGATTTGATCGTCGTACTCGACGTCGTCGCCGGTGGGTTCGCCGCTCAGTACGTCATCGGTCGCCATGCACTACACCTTGGCCAGCGTTCGCAACGCTGCCTTCACCAGTTCTTCCACCGGAGCATTGTCTCCCAATTGGTTTCGTGCGGTTGCGGTTGCCTTCTTCGCCTCCCCTATGGTGCAGCCGAGCGCGCACAGCGCGCCGATCACGTCGTCTGTTTCGGGGGCGGACTCCTCGGCCTCGCCGAGGAGCGCGCTCAATTCGGCGTCCTGCCCCAGTTTCGCCTTCATCTCGAGGATGATGCGTTGCGCGCCTTTCTTGCCGATTCCGCTTATGCGCGTGAATGCGCTGACGTCATTCTCCAGCACGGCGCGGCCGAATTCCTGCACGCTCATGCCCGACAGGACGGACAGGGCGACCTTCGGGCCGATACCGGAAATGGATAACAGCGTCGTGAATAGGGCCTTCTCGTCTTCCCGCAGAAACCCGAAAATCTGGAACGCGTCTTCGCGAATGTGGCAATACGTGAGCAGCGTCGCCTCTCCGCCGCTCGCCAACTTGCGCTGCACGCCGTCGGGCACGTAGACGGCGTAGCCCACGCCATTGACATCGAGGTCGATGTGATTGGCCCCTTTGCGAACGACTACCCCGCGTAAGAACGCAAACATGGGGCACATGGTATTCGGCGGCCGCGCGGTTTTCTAGTTTGCTCGTGGGAGTGGAGTTCTTCCCCAGTATCCGGTCTTGACCGACCATAGCTCGACGCAGCGGCCGAGGTCCCGCGCAAGCGGCAACCCCCGATATCTGGGAACGTGTAGGGCGTAAAGGGGTTAGACGGTAGGGGAATGCAATGCGCATACTACCCGATTAGGACGATCATGTATCTTGGGCATTTGATGGTATAATTATGTGCAGCGTGCAGCGTTCCGGTTGTCCGCACCAGACAGACGGGAAGCTGACTGAAGTTGAACGGCCGTCGTCGTATTCGTTTCGGGGGAAACGGTAGGCGGCCGGGTAGTACGAAGTAACCCGCCTGAGAGAAAGGGGGTCCCTGCATGAGAACCCATACCAAGAAGGGTTCACTGCGCCTGTTGATCGCCGCCCTGGCAACCACCGTTTCAATCGCCATCTACACGATGGCCGACACCTACGCGGATTCCCGGGAGTTGACTGAGTTCGTTCAGAACCAGTACGCGCAATCCTACATCATTCCTCCGGGGATCGCTGAAATCGAATCCGCCATAGACGCGGTCGTGTCCCACAAGTATCTCGTGTTTGGAGAGGCGCGCGGCCGGGGCACGATCTATACTCTAGGGCGTACCGAAGACGGGACC
>BTUX01000396.1:0-2607 GCA_045863315.1 Candidatus Hydrogenedentota bacterium
GGCGAATACACGAGCGTGCAGTTCAGGCCTTCAGGCGTTTCCCATATATGGAATTCAAGGTCCAGCCGCGTTGTCCATACGCCCCGTTCAACGTGCGTCACGGACACGCCAGGAAGTTTGAGGTCGGGTGACGGGGCATTCTGCAGCAACAAAGCAACCTGCACGAGTGGATTGCGACTCATGTCACGGTCGGGGTGCAATTCCTCGACCAGTTTTTCGAAGGGAAGCTCCTCGTGCTCGATGGCTTCGAGCACGTTTTGCCGAACGCGCTGCAATAGTTCGCTGAAGGTTGCCGCGCCGCACATGTCAGTCCGAACGACCAGCATGTTCACGAACGAACCGATCAACGGTTCCAGTTCCGAAAACCCGCGGCCGGCGACACCGGTCGCCACCGCGATGTCCCGCGCCCCGGTGAATTGTTGTAACAACAGTTTGAACGCCGACAACAAAAGCACGAACTGCGTGACGCCTTCCCGCTTGCCGACATCCAGCAGCCGGTCTACCGTTGCCTTCGGAAGAACGGTACGCTCGGCGGCCCCGTCAAATTGTTGGATACGCGGGCGTTCATAGTCCAACGGCAGCTCGAGCGGCTGCAAATCCGCCAACTTCTCGCGCCAGTACGAGACCAAGCAATCGAGCCGTGCACCCGAAAGGGATTCGCGCTGCCACACGCTGTAATCGGCGTATTGAATGCGCAGGGGGGCGAGCGGAACCGAACGATTCGACGACAGCGCTTGGTAAATTTCGCTGAGTTCTCTAAGCAATATCGTGATAGACCAGCCGTCCGAGGCGATGTGATGCATCGTAATGAACAGCAAGTATTCGCCGTCGCGCACCCGCACACACTTCGCACGAAGCGGTACGCCCGAATTGAGATCAAATACGCCGCGCGCCTCGTGTTCACCGAGCGCCGACACGTCCGCAAGCCGCTCCGGATCGCTGAGGTGTGTCAGGTCGATGACGTCCATGCGGAACGTGCTCTCCGGCAGAATCATCTGGACGGGCCGGCCGTCCTCGGCGAGGTAACGACTGCGCAATACTTCATGCCGCCGGACGATCTCCTGCAGCGATTTCTCCAGCACCTCGACGTTAACGGTCCCGCACAGGCGCAATGTCACGGGGATGTTGTATCCGAAACTGTTCGGCAGCAATCGGTCGATAAACCACAGCCGCTCCTGCGCGAACGACATCGGGAATGTCGCAGCGGGCCCCCGCGGCAGCGGCACCGGCTTCGAGTCGCCGCGAACGCCAAGCTGCGCGCCTGGAGCGTCGTACCCCATGGATGCCGCAATTGCGACCGCCATATCACTCAGCGATCCATCGTACTCGGCTCGCCATCGCTCACCGACGGCGGGATCGATGCGCCGGTGGGAATGGAATTTGACGTCGCCGATCATCTTCGACAAGGGATGAATGCCGTCGGTCATTCGCCCTTTTTCATAGGGTTGCAACATGGCGGGATCGAACGCCACCCCGAGAAATGAACTCAGACGTTCCAATGTCTGGCGGGGACGGGACAGCAACTCCTCAAACCTGACAATACACACTCGCTCCGCCGGCACCTGGCGCAGAAATTCTCGAATGTTTTCGTGCGCCACAATCCAAATCAGTTCGGCCAGCGCGCGCCGCGAAAAATCGTGACGATGACGGAAAAACACCTGCTCGAGTTTGGCTTCTTCGAACGAGCGAATGACAGCGAAGGGATGCCGCTGCAAGTAGATGTACCGGGGACTCTCGAAGTACGCTTCCGCTCTGCCGAGAATGTTGACATCCAAGCTGTACGACGGCGTCTTGTCAATAAGGAGCCGGCCTGCGATCTGCCGCTGCAATTCGCCGTAAAACTGCTGTACGGACAATTCTCGCTGCTCAAACTCCTCCATCAAGGCCTTCGCGTGCTCCATCGAGCACCCATGAATCTCCATCAAGGCCCGTATGGTACCTTCCAGCCAATAGCTCTGCGCTCCGTCGAACGCCTTCTTTCGCTCGGCCAGCGAATTAAAACTGAGTAACTCCAATTCCGGCGGCGCGAACAGCGACGGATGCCCCGAAAGCATCACGCGCAGCAGCGTCGATCCGGATCGCGGCGGGGACAGGATGAACGCGGCGCGGGGGTTCTTCGGGGTCTCTGTGGAAAACGGCGGAATCGCGCCGATACAGGCCCGGAGCCTCGACACATCGTCACCTGTAATCCGCTTTGCCGGCGCCGCCCTGGCGACCAGCGGCTCGTCCGTACAAATCTCCCCCAGACATTCGGGATAATTGCGCCTCAAATACTGCGCGTACTCGGCCATGGTCGGCGCTTCGAACAACGAAACCGCATATACCGTCTTGCCGAGCACGTCACTGATTCGGTTGACGAAGAGTGCCGCCTTGATCGAGTCCCCGCGCAGTTCAAAGAAGTTGTCATCGATGCCGATATCGGCCTCGGAAACAATGTCTGACATCGTTTGGACCAACATCCGCTCAAGCCGCGTTCGGGGTCCCCGACGTTGTCTTGTATCGTGGGGTCTCGTTTCTCCGCCGGCAGCGAGGGCGTTGCGGTCGATCTTGCCGCTGGCCGTCTTCGGCAACTCCTTCAGCACCGTGAGCCGCCCAGGCACCAGGTAG
>BTUX01000397.1:0-2595 GCA_045863315.1 Candidatus Hydrogenedentota bacterium
AACCGGAACAGCACGATGTCTCCATCGTGCATCAGATACTCTTTACCCTCGAGGCGGACGTGGCCGGCCTCCTTGGCCTTGTGCATGCTGCCCGCGGCGATGAAATGGTCGTAGCTCACAATTTCGGCTCGAATAAAGCCGCGGGCGATGTCGGAATGGATGACCGCCGCGGCGTCCACCGCCTTGGTATTCTTCGGAACGGTCCAGGCGCGGACTTCCGGTTCGCCGGCAGTGAGAAAGCTCATAAGTCCCAACAGATCATACGCGGTATGAAGGAATTTGGTGCGGGATTCTTCGCCAAGCCCGAGTTCCTCGCGATAGGCGGCGCGGTCCTCTTCGGCGAGTTGGGCGATCTCGAGTTCCATTTCGCCGCATAGTTCAATCAGCGGCAATTCGGCCGTCTGGGCAAAGGCCGTCAGGCCGGAAGGGTCGGAATCGCCGATGGATTCCTCGCCGTAGTTGCCGAGCAGCATCATGGGCTTTTGCGAGAGAAAGCAGAACCCGGCAAGGTCTTTCGATTCCGGCGGCGTCAGGTGCATTGTGCGCAAGGACCGCCCCGATTCCAGATGTTCCCTGCATCGAATGAGCAGGTCTTTTTCCGTACCTTTTTTGTGCTCTTTCTCGATGCGCTCGATCCGTTTTTCGATAACGATTAAATCGCCGATCTGCAGCTCCTCTTCCATGGCCCTGGCATCGCGAACGGGATCGATGCCGCCCTTCGGATGCATCACGTCCTCGTTCTTGAACGCGCGCACGACGTGGACGAGGGCATCGGCGTTTTTCAGGGCGTTCAGCGCGGCCGTATCGAGGGCTTTTTGCTCGCCGCCCGTTTCGTTGGGCGCCACGTCGACGAACTGGAATTCGGCGTACGTGATCTTCTTGGGCTTGAAAATCTCGGCAAGGCGGTCGACGCGGGAATCGGGGACCTTCAGCACCGCGAGGTTCGAGTCGCGCGCGCCGAATGTGCCGACCGCGGCGTGCGCACCGGTAAGCGCGTTGAAGATGGTCGTTTTGCCGGACCGGGCAAAACCGATAATGCCGACTTTCATTTCGATTCCTTGTACGCGCCGCGGCTCGGCCCGGGTATTGGGTGCGGAACGCTCGGCGCAGATAGCTGACGGGAGAAATGACTGTGCCGCGCGCCTCCTGGCGCACGGCCCGCACAGTGGGAATCGTACCAAGCCCGGGCGGCCGACCGCAATCGGGAATGGCTTTATGTTGTGCCGATTGGGTACATTTGAGAAACAAGGAAGCGTGGATCGGGGGGGCTGCGGGAGTAGCATGTCGATTCCAAATCATACGGCGGACAACGTTCCGGCGGAGTGGAGCGAGGGGGACGTCATCCTCGGCGTGTATGAAGTGCGGCGTCTGCTCGGCCGTGGCGGAATGGGCAGCGTGTACCAGGTCTATCATCGAGGTTGGGACACGGACCTCGCGGTGAAGTGGCCGCGCCCCGAGGCGTTGACGGCCAAGCGCGGGGCGGAACTGTTCGAGCGGGAATGCGAGACGTGGGTCAACCTCGGTCTCCATCCGAATATCACGACGTGCTACTACATTCGAAGGCTCGGGGGCATACCGCGCGTTTTCGCCGAGTTCGTGTCAGGCGGCAATCTGGCGTATTGGATTCGGCACGGCAAGCTGTATCAGGGACCGAACTCGCTCGCGCGCCTTATTGACGTCGCCATTCAAATCGCCTGGGGGCTGCGGTTCGCGCACGCGCAAGGCATCATCCACCTTGACATGAAGCCTGCCAACGTGCTTTTGACACCGGACGGCGCCGCAAAAGTGACGGATTTCGGCCTTGCGCGGGCGTTCCATCTCGCCGCGATGGACGAAGGCAAGGCGGCCGCTCGCGGCGGTCCGCGAGGGACGCCCGCCTACAACTCGCCCGAGCAGGCCGGCCGCGAGCCGACAACGCCCGCGACAGACATGTGGAGCTGGGGGCTCGTGGTGCTCGAGATGTTCACGGGCGAAGTCACGTGGATGGCGGGACCGCAGGCCTTGCAGGCATTTGAGAATTACCTTGAACTCGGCGCGGAGCGCACCGAAATCCCCGAGATGCCCGGGCCGATGGCGGAATTGTTGCGCAAGTGTTTTCAGGACGATCCCACGAAACGACCGGCGAATATGGGCGAGATCATCGGCGTGCTCGAGTCGGTCTATCAGGATGCCTGCGGCACCCCCTATCCGCGCCGCGTCCCCGAATCGGCCGAGTCCTCCCCCGGCCGATTGAACAACCGCGCCGTGTCACTCTGCGACTTGGGAAAGCCCGACGAAGCGAAACAGTTGTGGGAGCGGGCGCTGCGCTTCGAGCCGGTGCACTTGGAGTCGTTGTACAACCTGACCCTGCTGGGTTGGAGGCGCGGGCGGAGTACGGACCAGAAGATCATGCGAGTTATGCGAGACGTGTGCCGGGCGCGTCCAAAGGATTGGATTGCCATATACATGTTTGCCCAAGTTCGACTCGAACGGGGCGACTACGAGGGGGCGCTGAAGCTCTTGCGGCTTGTGAAGGGCGGCGCAGTCGACGGACACGAAGTGAAACAGGCGGTCGAGGAAGCGGAAAAGCATCTCGGGGAAACGCGCCGGCTTATT
>BTUX01000398.1:0-2592 GCA_045863315.1 Candidatus Hydrogenedentota bacterium
GCCCTTCGTTGTTCGCGTTCAACCCGCCTGGTCGAGACGCCTCTGGCTCGCGTGTCAAGGCAATACCGTTGTTGTTGTTGTTGTATGAGAACGCCCGCAACCGCGAGGATGGGGTAAACAACGACCGGGTAGTTACCGGCATGCTGACGAGTGGGAAGTCGGCGCCCGGTTATCGACGACTTCCGGAAAGTTCGCGGTCCTCTTCGCGGGAACGAAAGGAACCGGCGCGAAGTAAAGGTAGGGCTGGGTGAACCCTGTCGGCCCCGAAAAACCTTGCGTCAAGACGGAATTCGTCGATCAATTCAATACGTGCCGCAACGCCGACGGGACGCCGTGCGGGCGTGAAGACCTGGGCGGGTGCGAGGGGCACAACGATTACCGGGGCTGGTGGAGTTCCAGCTTTGCAGCGCGGTTCATTCTGTATAACCCCGACGACCTCGCGCGTGTCGCCGCCGGGAAGATGAAGCCGTCGGCCCCTCAGCCGTACGCATATTTGAATCTGGATGATCGACTCTACCTCAACCCTGCTCGAGTTGAAGAGGACCTGCTGGGCACGGGTCCGCAGCGGCGTTCTCGCATTTCGGCGGTCGCCTACGACCGCGCGCATGACCTGCTCTATGTCGTCGAACCATACGCGGACGAAACAAAACCGATTGTCCATGTATGGAAAATTCTATGAGAGAGCTGTGCGTCACCGTCGGTTGTGCATTCCCTCTCATGGATCTTCCGTCAGGGTTGTTTCACCGCCGGCGGCCAGACGGAGTTCAATCGCGTTTCCGGACCAGGGCGAGCGGAGCCGGCAGACGGAATCGGTTTCCGAAACAACGGTAATGCTTTCCGTTTTGCCCGCGATGCGTTTCGCGGAAATCAGGAACGCTCCCTGGGCGCGCAGGCGATCGAACGAAACGTCCATCCAATCGTCGGGGATCGCCGGGAAGACTTCGATCCGGCCGGTATGGCTTTGCAGCAGCATTTCGTGCAATCCGGCCGCGGCCGCGAAGTTGCCTTCCAACGTAAACGGCCGGTACGTGAACTTGCTGTAACCTTTGCCGGATTGATCGCCGTTGGCATGAAAGCTGTTGCGCAACACAAACGCCGACGCAAAGGTGTCCAGCGCCTTCGCCGCTCGCGCGCCGTCTCCCGCGCGGGCCGCGAGGCTTGCCTCCCACGCAAAGCTGTAGCCGCACCAGTAGTCCGTGCCGAGCCGGGTCAAATCCGCCATCGAGGCGTTCACGATGCGGGCCTCCGCCTCGCCGCGGCCGATATCGATCAAACCGAGCGGGTGGATTGCCATCAGATGCGAGAAGTGCCGATGCGACTCCTCCAAGGGGTGGTCTTTCGCGACGAGCAATCTCGCGTCATCGCCGGTGGCGAAACCCGGCAGCTCGTTGACAACTCCGCTCCAGTGTGCCGCGTCATCGCCCTTGTTCAACTCATCCGCGAGTTCCGCCGTGGCAAGCAGGCACCAGCGGATTAGCGCGAGATCGTAATTGGTTATACTCGGGAACCAGGCGTTTGGTCGATTGTCGTGGATTTCCGGCGAGGAACTCAACGGCAACGTGCGTTTGCCGTTCGCATCGCGCTCGTTGGTGACAGCCTCGAGAAAAACAGAAACGTCGCGCAGATAGGGATACGCGCGGCCGCGAAGGAATTCGCGATCCATGCTGTATTTCCAGTGTAGGTAGAAATGGTGCGCGAGCCACGCCCCCGTGGTCGCGCTCATCGTGTACTGCCGCCAACCGCCGATGGGTTTGTTCTCGAGGTCCGCCGTCATTGGCACGTTCATCCCGGGCATGCCGAAAAACCGCTTCGTCCACTCCTTGCACGTGTCACGGGTGCTCCAAAGCCAGTCGAGGTACGCGAGACCCTCTTCGAGCCGGTTACCCGCATAACACGGCCAGTAACTTAGTTGCGTGTTCAGATCGTGGTGGTAGTCGCCCTTCCACGGCGGCAGCTTGCCGTCGTCCGCCGTCCATGGACCTTGCAGCGTGATGGGCGGCGAACCGCGCCTGCTCGCGGCGCCGAACTTGTACATGTCAAGATAGTACTGGCGCTCAATCGTTTTGTTTGGAATCGAGACACGGGCCCGGTCCCAGTACCGCTCCCACCACTCGCGGTGGCTCGAAGTTAGTTCGGCGGAGCGCTCCCGCGCGTGTTCCGCGCGTTGTCTTGCCATCGCCGCTGGGTCGTCGACTTCCCGGCTCGATGCGATTGAAAACGCCCCCGCCCATACGCCCGGGCTTTCCTCTTCCCAACAAACATGGACGGCATACCGGAATCCACCCCAGCCCTCCTGCACGTACGTGCTCCAGCCCGGCCCGCCCGATTCCTTCGGAGAGGGATATCCGAGGTGCGCGAGTTCGCCCACGACAATCGCCTGTTCGGCCTGCTTCGAGGGTTCTCCACCAAAGGCCGGCGCGCGCAGCTTCAATTCGATTCCGCCGCCGCTCGTGATTCTGAATAGCCCAACCGGTTCGGTTGCGTGAATCCAGACGTTGACGGTGGACCCATCATCGAACTCGACGGTTGCCTCGGGTTTCGCGATTGCCAGCCTTGAGTTCTTGAAGGCCGGCCCGCCCTTCAACGTCAATT
>BTUX01000399.1:0-2578 GCA_045863315.1 Candidatus Hydrogenedentota bacterium
ACCGAGTTGAGAAGAGAGATTGACGGGCCCTTCTGTGGCCGTGAAAGAATCAAGTTGTAACCGACTTGGTCCTTCCACCAACCGCAGAGGGTTTTGTCATGGTACGCACCGCCAGTCTTTTTAGTCAATTGCTTGCGTTACGGACGACAGTGTTGTTGCTTGATACGGCAAGCCAAGCCGGGTGACCTTCCTCAACGGCGGCGAGACGTTTCGCAAAGGGCCGAGCGACAACGTCAGTTCGAACTCGCAAGGGCGGATTGGCAAGGTCAGCATCAATTTGGTGCGCGGGAAGGACAAAGTGCCGACCATCGCAAACGAAACGAAGCACGTCGGCAGCTTCAATTGACAGGCGCCATTCAACCTTCAAAACGGAACCAACTATCGGATCCTCGTCCGCTCCAAGAAGGTCAAGCAGGTACAGGACAAGAGCGACGGGAAGTTCGAAATCGCGTTGATTGAATTCGGCGCCGCCAGAGGGGGCCTTGTGGTGAGATGCGGACCGGTCGTGTGGAGTGGGGCGGCTTGCCGCCGCGATTCCAACGACGACCGATAACGTTCCGCCGGTTATGCGACCATGAAAGCGTCGGGAGCGGTAGCAAGCTACTGGGCTATTAGCTGTAGCAAGCTACAGCACTCCAAAAGAAGCTGCCGCGCTCCGCGGAATGCCATTACAGGCTAAGGAATACCCCGCGAACGGGTTTGATCCACGCAAGCCCTGTGCGACGGTGAATCATGCATTGTCAATCTTGTCCTACCCCGGATTTTTCACACCCGCGGGCCATGAAGGATACAACTTCGTGCGGCACATACCTTTATGCAGCGACAAGGGAAACGGGCTGGTGGTGTGAAAAAACCTCACCCGATTGACTTCTATGCTATCTCCTGAGCATTTCTCGCCAGTCGCTCCCGTCATCGGGAGCGACTGGCGAGAAATGCGGGCTAATCGCGGGGCCGCTCCCGGGATCGCCGGACGACGTCCACTCGATTCTCCTCGTACCTCGAAGGTTCATGCGCGGCGGCTCCGCAGGACGGCGCAGCATGGTACAGCCGACTCACCCGGTCACTCTCTCACATGAAATGTTTCACTGGTGGAACCACCACGGGCTGACCGGGGACGAGGCGGCATGTTTTCATGAGGGTTTCACCGAATACTTCGGTATACGAATCGCAACGGATACCGGGCTGATTAGCGACGAGTTTGCCGTGGCGTGTTCCGCCGACCTGAACAGCGAAATGCGATATATCGAAGAACCCGCGCCGATCGGTCTGGCGGAAGCGTCAAGGGCGTCCGCACGTGATGAGAAACGCTCGCGACTGACGTACGCTAAAGGGGCGCTGTTGGCGCTGCTTATGGAGCGCCGCTTGAACGAAAACGGCGAATCGCTGGATACGGTTATGCGATCGCTGATACAAAGCGGCGAGACCAACCTCGACAACACCAAGCTGCGACAGGCCTTACATGAAGCATACGACGGCGCTGTCGACGCGCTCTTCGACACCTATGTCTATCAGGCAACCGCACTGCCGGATCTCGGCCCGCCCCCCGCAACCGGCGAGCCGGGCGCGGCCAAATTCTTGCCCTGAAACGTACCCTCGTCTAGTTCGTTGAGACCGCGCGCGCAAGGTGTTTCTCGGGTCTGATCTGTGCTACCTTCGCCATTTCCCGGCGTTGATTGGGAGAGGCGGGCATAGTCTTTAGGGTACGTCAAGCATGAGCACACGCAAGAACGCAAACCCCAAGGTCGGAATCATCATGGGCAGCAAGAGCGATTGGGAGACGATGCGGCACGCGAGCGAGACCCTGAACGAGTTGGGCGTGCCCCATGAGTGCCGGGTTGTGTCGGCCCATCGCACTCCGGACGAGATGTTCCGATACGCCGAGCAGGCGGAAGGGCGGGGTATCGAGATCATCATCGCGGGGGCCGGGGGGGCGGCGCATTTGCCGGGTATGACGGCAGCGAAGACCAAACTTCCGGTGCTTGGGGTGCCGGTGCAGTCGCGCGCGTTGAAAGGCTTGGATTCGCTCCTCTCGATTGTGCAGATGCCGAAGGGGATTCCGGTGGGGACGCTCGCCATCGGGGAATCCGGCGCGGTCAACGCCGCCCTGCTTGCCGCGGCGATATTGGCGCTGCGCGACCGTGCCTTGGCCAAACGGCTTCAGGCGTATCGTGACGGGCAGACCAAACGGGTTCGGAGCGAGAAACTGTGACCGCGCTGGGTCCGGGTTCGACAATTGGCGTTTTGGGCGGAGGTCAACTGGGTTGGATGCTCGCGCTCGAGGCGCAACGCATGGGCTATCGGACGGTGGTGCTGGATCCGTCGTCGGACAGTTCCGCTTCACGCGCCGCGGACCGATTCGTGGTGGCGGACTTTGACAACCTCGACGCCGCACAGGCGGTCGCGCGCGAATCCGATGTGATCACGGTCGAGTTCGAGCGCATTCCCCATCAGGTATTGGCAGAACTCGAGCGCGACCACGTCGTTCGCCCATCGTCGAGCGTGCTTCGCATTATTCAGGACAGGCTCACCCAAAGGCGGTTTCTTCGCGAGGGGGGGTTTCCGCAGCCGCAATTCGGTG
>BTUX01000400.1:0-2552 GCA_045863315.1 Candidatus Hydrogenedentota bacterium
CCCCCAAGTCCCCCTTTCCGTCCCGCGATTTCGACCTCATGTCGATAATCGCGAGTTCTCCTTCGTGCCGAATCCGGACCACAAAATCGTCCTTGAATCGGAAAAGGGAGGTGGTGGCGGTGCCTTCGAGTGTGCGCGAGCCGAAATCCGCGCGGGTCACATTCCAGTCGTTGTGCGACCGGGCCACCTTTTCAACGCGCTGGAACAAGGCATCCACATCGTCGCCGCCCTTCACTGGGATACGCAAGGACTGTAATTCCGGATAGGCGTCGCGAATCAGCGGCGCGAAATGGGACGGGAAGCTCATGTCTCGGCCGCGGTTCTCGGGGAAGTCGAGTGCCGCTTCAAATTGGGGCGGGTCGGCCAAGTCCGTCGTGATGTCATTGATTGGGGGGTATCGGATGGCCGGGATCGCCGAAATCACGACGACAACCGCCGGCGATAGACTGAGGACGATTGCCCAGCATGGCACGGGGAACTTGAATCCCAGCCGGGCAAAGACCAGGCCAACTGCGACCAGGATTCCCAGCGGCGCGCTCGCCGCGTATATCATGAAGCCGGCCAAGGGCCGCACAACCGCCAAACGGGCAAGCGCCACGCCTCCGCTGAGTAGCAGCAGCGGTCCGGCACTCATCAAATAAGCTGGTATCACGTCGCTACTTTCCCAATCCGAATCCCGGATTTTTCATATACGTTTACATTCGCGCCCGCCGAATCCGCCGCCGTATCAACGTTATTCAGAACAGGTCGAACTGTAAGGGGACCGACTCAGGCCGACTGGTCATGGCAATCCGGAGGCGCGCCTCGTCGATACTTCCATTGTGTCCGAGCAACGGTCGTGCGCCCGATTGTGCCAGTTGGTCTCGGGCTGACACGTCCTTGCCACAATGGAAAAACACCGGCTTCCCTAGTTCGATAGCCCTGCGTGCCGTGCGCATGCTGCCGCCGCTGGATCGCGGCTCGATTACACACACCAGACGTGCCAGGGCGCAAATGGTGGTATTGCGAACGATGGCCGCGCGCGTAGTCCACGGCAAATCCGGGTCGAACTCGCTCAAGAGCAACGCGCGCCCTTCCTCGACCGCCTCCATCCATGCGCGGGGACCTCGAAACGTTCGGATGCCCTGCGGCAACACGATAATCGTAGCCCCTCCGGCATCCAATGCCGCGTCGTGGGCCGCGGAATCCGCACCCGTGGCGCCTCCGCTCACGATCGGAACGGATTCCCGAACAAACCACCGTGCACAGTCCGCGGCCAGAGCTGCGCCCGATTGGGAGACCTTCCGCGATCCTACGATGGCGGCGCCTTCGACCGTGAGGAGGTCCGTATTGCCTGCGCAAAAAATCATGGCCGGCGCCGAAGTCCGGAGATAGTGCGACAATGACGGGGGGTAGTCGCTGCTTGTAGCCACGTAGAGATGGACGCCGTGCCGAGTGAGGCGTTCAATCTGACGTTCCGCACGGTCTATGTCCTCCCTTTTCACCTCGGAGAGCCGCTTCGCGAGTTGCTGCAGATCGCCTTGCGGAAGTCCCTCGATTAAGTCATGAGGGGGGACATCGAACATCGAGGCCGGTGTTCGGCCCATATGCTTCGCCGCGATCAGCAACTTTCGCGCGATTGCGTTGCCCGCTGCGGGCAGACGCATGAACGCTAACAGGGCGGCGGCATCGCGTAGGTTCATAGACCTTTCTCCAGAATGCCGCGCATGCTACCATTTGCGCGGTGTGGTGTCATATGAACCGGAATGCGTGTACATCGTCCCGGCGAAACTTCAGCGTATACGACGCTGGGCACGTCTTGTCGCGTCGCTCCCGAGAAGGCGCCGCCCTATGAGCGCATTTCCGGGGGGGTTCATGTGGGGCGCGGCGCTCTCCGCGCACGCCGTCGAGGGCGCCGACTTCCAATCCGATTGGTGGCGGTGGGAACAGCGAGCGGGGCGCATCGCCGACGGAAGCACCTCGAATGTTGCATCGGGCCACTTCGAGCGCTTTGAATCGGACTACCAACTCGCGCGGAAACTCGGGCACAACGCCCACCTGTTCTCCGTTTCCTGGTCGCGCATCCAACCCGTCGCCGGCGAATACGACAGGGACGTCCTTGGACACTACGGACAGGCGGCGGCCACCCTGCTCGGGCTGAATCTCGAACCGATTTGCGTACTGCATCATGTTGCGGCGCCCGAGTGGTTCTCGGCCGCCGGCGGCTGGACCAAGTCTGATTCCGTGGCCGTTTTTCGCGAATACACCGCGCGCGTCGTTGAAGTCCTGTCGCCTCACGTTCGGTGGTGGATTCCGATCCTCGATCCGGTCGAATGGGTGGTCATGTCGTTGGTGGACGGACAATGGCCGCCGGGGTCGCGCAACCCTTTTCAAGCGTATCGGGCATTCGAAAACCTCGTCGCGGCCCATGTCCAAGCCGCCGCCGCCATTCGGGCGCGACGATACGACGCGCAGGTCGGGGCGACGGTCCGGGCGAAGCGGATTGGCCCGGATGACGCTCTGAGCGCCTGGGACCTGCGTGCGGCCCGGCGCGAAATGGCATTATCCAATCG
>BTUX01000401.1:0-2548 GCA_045863315.1 Candidatus Hydrogenedentota bacterium
AGGCGGTCCAAAATAGAGCGCCATTGCCATGATTGGACTTACAAGCAAAGTCCGACAAACTGCTAGAGGCACGGTGCTGACATAAGTGTCCTGAGCATTTGTGTCTTATCTGGTGTCTCTGTTCGTCTTGATTCTTGCTCCTCACCACTAAAGAGCCGCTAATTTCCATCTAACTCGTTGTAAAAATTGCAATTTTCCCTCTTTCCGCGTTCCGCGGAGACCCTCAGTCGTAGGCATTGATGTTGCATTTGTGGATATTGAACGACTTCGGTCACGTCTCGCTCCTTTGTCCAGAGCGATCTCGACAGTCTGGGACTTCACGGATGGCGCAATTCGTCATAGCAGGTATTCTGATGGCGGCCTTGGGTGGGATTCTGGCGATTTCTCTGGCGCTAGCCAATCGCAAGTTCTATGTATACGAAGACCCCCGCATTGACGAGGTGGAAGGGATGCTGCCGGGGGTGAATTGCGGTGCGTGTGGTTGCGCCGGGTGCCGCGCGTTTGCTGAAGCCGCCGTGGCCGGCGCCATAGCCCCGGGCAAGTGCACGGTAAGTACGCCCGACGCTATCAGCGCGATCGCCGCACGCCTGGGCGTAGACGCCGGGTCCGAAGAGAAACGGGTCGCGCGGTTGGCCTGTGCCGGGGGGTCTCACGTCGCATGGATGCGCGCGAAATACGAGGGACTCCCGACGTGCCGGGCCGCGGCCCTTGTTGCCGGCGGAGGAAAGGGCTGCGCGTGGGGATGCCTGGGACTCGCCGACTGCGAGCGGGTGTGCGAGTTCGGCGCCATTACGATGAACGAATACGGCTTGCCGGTGGTGGACGAGTCGAAGTGCACGGCCTGCGGGGATTGCGTCGAGATCTGCCCGAAGGGGCTTTTTTCGATTCATCCGGTAAGCCATCGCCTATGGGTTGCGTGCAAGAGTCTCCAGAAGGGCGAGGCCGCCGAGGCCGAATGCGAGGTGGCCTGCAACGGATGCGCTCGCTGCGCCGCGGATGCGCCGGAAGGACTCATCCGCATCGTGAACAATCTCGCCGTGGTGGATTACAGCAAGAACCGATTGGCGACGCCGGACCCGATCATGCGGTGTCCGACGGGCGCGATAGTTTGGATAGACGAGAAGAAAGGCCCCGTCAAAGGAGCGGAAGCGAAACGCGTGACGCGCAAATCGCCGTTGCCCGTTCACCCGAAGTTGAACGGCCAACATCGGTTGGCGCATTCCGCGAGAGTCGAGGCAAAGCCATGAAACACAGCAATCGAACGTTCAAATACCCCGGCAAACGCGAAGCCATGGACGGCAACACGGCGGTCATCATGTGCGAACGCGAGTCGACCGATGCGGCCGGCGCGTACCCGATCACGCCTTCCACGCAGATGGGCGAGTACTGGGCCGAGGCCGCCGCGGCGGGCCACATCAACGTGTCCGGCCGTCCGCTCATTTTTATCGAGCCCGAGGGCGAGCATGCCGCCGCGGCAGTGACGGCGGGCCTCTCCATGACCGGTCTGCGCGCGGCAAACTTCTCATCCGGCCAGGGCATCGCCTACATGCACGAATCGCTGTACGCGGCGGTCGGCAAACGCTTGACCTATGTGCTGAACATGGGTTGCCGCGCGATGACGAAGGCCAGTCTCAATGTCCACGCGGGGCACGACGACTATCATTGCGTGGACGATACGGGGTTCTTCCAGGTTTTCGGAAAATCAGCGCAGGAAGTGTGCGACCTCAACATTATCGCACACAAGATCGCGGAACTGTCGCTGAACCCGGGAATTGTCGCGCAGGACGGGTTTCTGACGACCCATCTGATTGAATCGCTCATGCTGCCGGAACGCGAACTCATCCTGGAGTACCTGGGACGACCGGACGACATCATCGACACGCCGACCCCGGCCCAACGCATTATATTCGGGCCGAAGCGGCGCCGAATACCCGAACTCTGGGACGTCGACAACCCCGTTATGGCGGGCGTTGTGCAGAACCAGGATTCGTATATGCAAAGCGTGGCGGCGCAGCGCCCCTTCTTCTTCGATCACATCGCCGCCATCGCTGATCTCGCGATGAACGAGTTTTATGAACTGACGGGCCGCCGTTACCGGCGTGTCGGCACGTATCGCGTCGAGGACGCCGAGTACCTGATCATCGCGCAGGGCAGCGTGGTGAGCAGCGCCGAGGCCGTGGCCGATTACCTGCGCGAGACCCGCGGCATCAAGGTCGGTGTGGTGAACATGACGATGTTCCGCCCGTTCCCGGGTGATCTGCTGGGGCCGATTATCGCCGGCCGCAAAGGCATCGCCGTATTGGAACGCACGGACCAGCCGCTTGCATCCGATTTGCCGCTTATTCGCGAAGTGCGCGCCACCGTCAGCAAGTGCCTCGAAAACGGACGCGCCGGCAAAGGACCTTTGCCGTACCCGGACTATTCCGCCTATCGCAAGACCGATGACGTGCCGCCCCTGTACTCGGGCTCCTTCGGCCTCGGCAGTCGCGATTTGCAGCCCGAGGGCATAGTCGGGGCCGTCGAGAACATGATCGAAGGAGGGGCCAAG
>BTUX01000402.1:0-2545 GCA_045863315.1 Candidatus Hydrogenedentota bacterium
TCGTGCGGCACATACCTTTATGCAGCGACAGGGAAAACAGGCTGTTGGTGTGAAAAATCGTCACCCGATTGACTTCTATGCTATCTCCTGAGCATTTCTAACCAGTCGCTTCCTTGATCGGGAGCGACTGGTTAGAAATGCGGGCTAGTCGCCGTCCCGTATGCGATGCTACAGCCCGTCATCGCTTTGGATGACGTAGGAACTCACAAGGAACCGGTCGCAATCGTATCCGCGCAGGTGGCCGTACAACTCGGCCGCAATCTGCAGCGGGATGATATCGATGAGGAACTGCCAGTCCCCCGGAATTTCGGGCAACGACAGCACAAAGTCGCGCGTGTCCCGCTCAAGCGCCTGCCCGATCAGCATCAGATTGACCTTGCGATTCCTGAGTTCCGCGGCAAGTCGCAGGTCCCGCTCGCGCGACCGTGTGGGATCAATCCACAGGGCGACGCGAACTTCGCCCGCCGCGAGAATCTCCTGCGGTCCGTGCCGGAACGTTGTCGTTGACATCGCCGAGGAGGCCGCCCGGCCCACTTCGAACCATAACAATCTCGCTTCATGGCAACTTGCCAGGCTTGCGCCCCGCGCGAGGAAGAACGTCGGCGCGTCCGCCAAGAGCCATTCGCTCTTTCGGATCATTGCGCGCCACGCGGGAATACATTCGTCAACCTCGCTCAGGACCTCGGCGAGCGTTTGCACGATGCCCTCGTTCAGCGATCCCGTGGTCGACAGCGCCAGCAGCCCGCCTATCAGCGCCGGCGCCGTGTAGGTGGCGATGGAGGCGGCCGTGTCAAACGCGACATGGAGGGGCAGTACAAGGTCCGCCCTCGACGCGAGCGGACTTACGGGGTCGTTTGTGACGGCGATGATCCGGGCCTGCGATCGAGCCGCCTTCTCGAGTACCGGCGCGATTTCCGCGCTTCGACCGCTTCTCGAAAGCACAATCAACGCGGTGTCCGGCGGCACGGGCCACATGTGCTGCAACTCGGCGGTCTCCACCAGAAGGGCCGGCAGCCCGTTCACGTGAAAGAGATGTTGCACCGCCATCCCCGCATGCCAGCTCGCGCCCAGCCCCGTAATGATGACGTGCCGCGCGCCGCGCGCCAACTCTCCCGCCTTCTCCATCGCCGCGGCCCCGTCGTTTATGGCCAGTCGCAAAGAGCGACGAAGCTCCCCCGGCTCTCGTTGTATGTCGTCCCACAATCTGCTCATGCGCGCGATGCCTTCCTTGGTCGCCTACCACTGCATACCGTAGTGGAAGCGCGTTGGTTTTTTCACATGCGACTGTTTCTTAGTGGGCTGTCGGGCGCCCCAGTGCTATACTTCCGGCTCGAACATGAAAGGTAAACGGTACGCCCATGCCCGTCAGCACTTCCGTCCATATCAGCCACTGCCTGCGCTACATCATCAACCTTCGCCCTCAATCGATCCTCGATATCGGCTGCGGGTTCGGCATGTGGGGGTTCCTGGGCCGGATGTACCTCGACGTGGCCGAGGAACGTGTTCAGCCCGATCAATGGCGCGTCCGCATTGACGGCATCGAGTTGTTCGAACCCTATATCCAGGCCCATCAACGCGCGCTGTACTCGTCCATCGCGATCGGCGACATCCGCGAACTGGCGCCAAACCTCGATCGGTACGAACTCATCATCGCCGGCGATGTCATCGAACACCTTGAGAAAGACGAAGGCGAGCGGGTCATCGAACACCTCTACGATAAAGCCACGCGCGCGCTGATGGTCAACATTCCGCTCGGCGAAGGCTGGGACCACCCGGAACGTCATGGCAACCCGGGCGAACTGCACCGCAGCCAGTGGTATCCCGAGGACTTTTACCCCTACCCGAACGTCGCCGAGCATTTCGAGTTGCCCGCCGGCGCCTACGGCAGTTTCTTCTGCCCGAAGGACTGTTCCATCGAGGCGCGGGTGGAAGGGCTGTTACTCGCCGCTGAACGGCAATTGAGTCTGAATCGGGCCGACCATGCGTTGGAGTGCCTGCGAAAGGGAAATGCCCTCATGCCCGGCCATCGCGACACGGCCCTGGCATTGGTGGACATCCTGCTCAAACAGAAGCAGACGGATGCCGCCGTCATTGCGCTTCGTAATGCCGTGGAGGCCGATCCGGACTTCCACTACGCGTACATCGCTCTGGCGAAAATTCTGCGCGCCACACAGCGCTGGTCCGAGGGCGAGGTGTTCGCCCGGAAACTTCTCGCGCGGACCGGCGTGCCGCCCGAAACCCGCGCCGAAGTCGAGGCCCTGCTCAGGGCCTGATTTCGGCGCATTGTCCCACGTCTTCCCCCTGTAGTTGGGCCTGCCGCCTCGTCGTCGTATTCATGGGAAGATGGCGCGCAGGGGCGCGTCTTGTGCGCCCCTGTCGCGCTGATATCCGATTCAACTGTGTTACGGCAGGTAGTGCTTGTGCTTGATGTGGTCCGCTACTCGCCGGCGCGACGGATCATAATCTCGTCGTTCCGCGGTCGTTGCCGGGGAGTAACTCTTTTCCACTACCCGATTAACAAAACGGCCATGTCGCACATACGTGC
>BTUX01000403.1:0-2509 GCA_045863315.1 Candidatus Hydrogenedentota bacterium
TCCCTGTCGCTGCATAAAGGTATCTGCCGCACGAAGTTGTATCCTTCATTGCCCGCGGGTGTGAAAAATCCGGGCTAGTAGCGTTTTCTTGACCTGAGGTTATTGACCCTGCGACGCAGTAGGCTGGGTTGTCCACAAGTTATCCACAGTGCAGAGGCGCTTTCGGTAGACCTTGGTTCTCGACCCGCTGAATACACGCGGCACGACCTGCAAACGCGTATCTCATTGACCATTGGTGACTTACTATCTTCCCATCAGTGATTGGCTTTCGGTGAATTCGGGGGATAACTCTCCCGTTTTGCAGGCCTAACTCACAAGTTATCCACAGTCACTATTGCTTGGTCGGACTCTATCAAATTTACACTGGCCGATTGCGGCATTCGCCCGTGAAACCGCGCTATTCTGCGCGGATCCGCCTCGGCTTTGGAGCATAGACCCGGCCCAATTTAGAGACGATACAAGGAGAGGGGATGGTCACCGATTCGAGTCCGTGCGCGCCTTCCCCCAGGCGGCGTGTCATCGATAGATGACGGCTGTTCACGCGGGGCGGTTGGGTGACACCGGCCGCAGGGCGAAGTACGTCTCGAAGATGGCGTTACCCAGCACGTTCAACCTGACTTGTAAGTTATCCAGATATTCATGGAGCCCACCGGTGATCACTGAATTGATGTCGGCGTAAGCAAGTTCGGCGAGCAACCGGCCGCAACGCTGTTCGGCTGGGTTCGAGTAGCTGTCTTCGGGAGAGTGGGAAATGGCGTGCAGGGAATCCTCGGCACGGTATATGCAATACAGAACAGCGCGCGGAAACTCACGGTCGAACAGAAGGAATTCGGCAACTCGATCGGGGTCGACGCGGCCATAGCGCTTGCGATAGGCCTCGAACGCGCTGGCCGAACGAAGCAGGGCCGACCATTGTATGGAATCCATGGCGCTGCCGACATCACTTACCGATGGCAGCAGCATGAAGTACTTGACGTCGAGAATACGCGAGGTCTTGTCGGCGCGCTCGAGTAGACGTCCGAGCCGGCAGAAGTGCCACGGCTCGCCGTGCGGCATGCACGTGACCGTCAGGCCCACAAAGAGGTGGCTCGCCATCTTGACTTGGGTGAAAAACTCGTGGGGAGAACCCATCAGGTCGCGCCGCGTCGATGCTTCGCGGACCCAATGATAGATTGTGTTGACGTGTTCCCAGATTTCGGAGGGGATGATTTCGCGTATGGTGCGGGCGTTTTCCCGGGCCATTCGCAGGCAAGAAAGGATTGAGTTGGGATTATTTTCGTCGAAGGCGAGAAAGCGGGTGACATTTTCGCGCGTCGGCGCATCGTACCGTTCCACGAACGAGGCATAATCGCCCGTGATTCGCACCATAGGCTCCCATTGTTCGCCGTTTGCGCCCGGTAAATCCAGGTGCAGGTGATAGTTCACGTCCACGTACCGGGCCACGTTCTCCGCCCGTTCAATGTAACGGCTCATCCAAAATACGGAATCGGCAACTCGACTGAGCATGGGTATCTCCTGAACGCGGGGGCCTTCATTCGTCGACAACCCAGGTATCTTTGCTCCCACCCCCTTGGGAGGAGTTGACGACAAGCGAGCCTTTCTTCAGCGCCACCCTCGTCAATCCGCCGGGCAACACGTAGATTCCTTCCCCGTAGATGATATAGGGACGCAGGTCCACGTGGCGTCCTTCGATGTGGTTGTCAACGATGGTGGGGACGCGGGACAGGGAAAGGGTAGGCTGAGCGATGTAATTGCGCGGATTGTCTTCGATGAGCTTTTCGAACATGGCCCGTTGCTCCTGCGTGGCATGAGGTCCCACGAGCATTCCGTATCCGCCCGATTCGTTTGCGGCCTTCACGACGAGCTTGTCGAGGTTATCAAGCACGTGGCGGCGTTCGGTGTCGTCCCAGCAAACGTACGTCGGTACATTGGGGATGAGGGGGTCCTCGCCCAAGTAGTACTTGATGATTCTGGGGACGTACGCGTACACGACCTTATCGTCGGCGATCCCGGTCCCGGGGGCGTTCGCAAGGGCGAGTCGACCTGACGTATAGACTTCCATGAGGCCGGGCACGCCGAGCATGGAGTCTTCGCGAAAGGACATCGGATCGATAAAATCGTCGTCCAATCGGCGGTAGATTACGTCGACGCGCTCGAAGCCTTTCGTGGTACGCATGGCGACGTGACCGTCTTGGGCGATGAGGTCGCGCCCTTCCACCAATTCGACGCCCATCTGCTGGGCCAGGAACGAGTGCTCGAAGTATGCGGAGTTGTAGACGCCCGGTGTCAGCACAACAATTTTGGGGGGCTGCGACGTGGAAGGAGCGATGTAGTTCAGCATGTCGAGCAGCCGCATGGGATAGTCGACAACCGGGCGCACACTCATTCGTTCAAAGACCAGCGGGAAGGTGCGTTTCATCACCTCGCGGTTTTCCAACACATAGGACACGCCGGACGGACAACGCAGGTTGTCTTCCAGAACATAAATCCGACCATCCGCATCCCGCAC
>BTUX01000404.1:0-2479 GCA_045863315.1 Candidatus Hydrogenedentota bacterium
GGGCGCGGGGGTCGCGTTCGGCAATCGGCTGTGGGGCCGTTCTTGGTTGTCGAACCGAACGTATCGTGCATGTCCCGGGTGCAGCGCATGTCCATCGGCGTAGTCGCGTCAGTACACGTCTTCGTATTTCACGCTGAGCCACAATCGTAAGATGAACAAATTGTCGAGCGCCCTGTCCGGTCCGTCCTTGCGGAAGAGCGGCTCGGTCTTGACAAGCATCCCGCTGAAATCGTCGCTCGTGAACTGGCTGCCCTAGTCCATGTTGAAGATGCCCGGCGAGGCCGTGTGCAACGCGCGCTCGAGCGCCCTCACGCAGAACCCGCTCTCCATGCAGTAAATTGCGGGTAGATTCGATGTTCGGGGTGCCCCTTGCTCGTGTGCGGCCCGGGCAGGGTTGCCTGCACTCCCGTCACCCGCACCCATCACGCCACTCGCCTGCGATTGACCGCATGTCCTTGTTCGTTGAGCCACCGTGTCATGAGCGGCACCCCGAAATACGGCCTCTTCAAGTACTGCTGGTCGATGAGCCGAATCAGGGCCAGGTTCTCTTCGGATTCGCTCGTGGAGGAGATGTAATACACGCTCGAGCGCGGAACGTGAAGCAAGGCGTTCGCCGCGGCGAACCGCAAAACCGAAACGCAAGAATGATTGAAATCGATCCATGTCCGGCGTTCCTTCGCGGTTGCGCTCAGTACTTTCTTTGCAGGTAATCCAACTCCATCTTCAGCCGCCCTATCCTGAATACAGCGGCGCCGTCAATTCCTCCGCGTCAACCGAAGCTTCCGATTGCCTTGGCTCGGATGCCTGAGGCGCCCTCTTGACAAGATGCTTGTTCCGCTGCGCGATCTGCGTTGGGTGGACCTTGAAGCGAGCCGCCAGACCGGTAAGCGACTGCACCCCTTTAACCGCCTCCAACGCGACCTTCGCCTTAAACTCATGCGAAGGTTTTTTCCGCGTACGAACCATTTCATGGACTCCTTTCCAGACATTGACCGGCTTGGCGATCCGCCGGCTCGAGTCGGCAAATCTTGACTTAGCCACTGTCCGAAAAATGGGAGTAACTTCATTGTCCGCCGCGTGTACAACCGGGGTGACTTCGACGACGACGGGCAACACAGCGTCCGATGGGTAGTTCTGTACCGGTTCAGGCAACGAACGGGCCTCCAGCCTCGTGAGTCCGCGACCCATTTCGCGGAGTTGGCGTTATAATCGACCAGCCGGCCAGCAAAATTCCTGTTTGCAGGCGGGCCGTTTCTGTAGGGGCGAGGCAGGGGAAGTTGAGCCCGAATTCCGATGCCTCCGAACTTCTCTACAAACCGACGTTTCCAGCGCGACGGAGGACCTTACAGTCAGTCAGCTCGCCCAAGCGGGGGGGGTTAGGGTACAGTGTGGGTGATGAAACACCACGTCCGTACGAAACGTGCTGGAACCGCGAAAACCGCGGCGGCGTCTGTCCCATTTGAGGACCACTGCCCTTTTCCGATTCTTCGTTTCGACTCGACCGGCGCGATCATGATGTGCAATCCCGCCGCCCGGGAAATCCTTGGTGTGTCCTCGCGACGGAAGTCCCGGATACAAGCTCTTTTCCCCTCGCTTTCAGGAGTCGATTTGGCCGCTCTGATAGCCAAGGGCGGACGGTTGGAGTTGCGTGCCGGCTATGGAGATATGACCTGCCACCTTGCGTTGTGGGGAGTGCCGGGCGAGGACTACGGGCTGGCATGCTGCGTACTTGAGTCCGACCGAGGCGATGCCGCGACCGGCAAGACGGAGGCCCAGGGGCACGCAAGTCGCCGGAACGCACAGAAGGGGCGCGGCGAGGAACATAACGCGCAACTCCTACGTACGTATCAGCAGCAGCTCAAGGAACTTTCCTGTATTTATGGTTTGGCGGAGTCATTACGGACGCGCGAGTCCGTGGAGGAGATTTGCCAGGACCTCGTACGGCTAATCCCGCCGGCATGGCGCTATCCGGAATATGCGCGTGCGCGGATACTGATGGATGGACGCGAGCACGTCAGCCAGCCGTTCACCGAGACGAAGTGGGGCCAGTCCTCCGCGATCGTCGTCAATGGTCGCGCCCGCGGCATGGTGCAGGTGTATTACACGCGCGAGGTCTGGAAAGACGCGGAGGACGGCCCGTTTTTACCGGCGGAACGGAAACTCCTTGACGCTGTGGCCAGGACGCTGGGCGAGGCGATCGAACGGCGCGAGTACGAAATGGACAGCCGCCGCAAGGCGGTCATTCTTGCCCAAGAGCGTAACCGATTAGAGACCATTTTGCGCGGTATCGGCGAGGGCGTTGTCGTCACGGACACCAACGACATGGTGCTAATGATGAACCCTGCTGCGCAAGGTCTGCTCGGCGTTACGGATCGGGAGCCCATCGCCACCAATTTCCTGTCGCTGCTGTCCGATCCGGATTTCTGCGAGATGTGGCGAAAGTCGGCGGCGATCGGGGAAGACTTCGCCAAGAAGGACA
>BTUX01000405.1:0-2453 GCA_045863315.1 Candidatus Hydrogenedentota bacterium
GTGATGGCGCGCTTGGGCATTTGCGCCGGGTCGGGGAACAGCGGCGCATTCTGCTCCAAGGTGGCGGGCGTGAGCGCCTTGGCGCGGGTCCTCGACAGCATGGCGGACAGCGGCTCGTTGAACCCGATATGCCCGGAGCGACCAATGCCAAGCAGTTGCAGGCCGATTCCCCCGCATTCCCGGATGGCGTTTTCGTAGCGAATACATTCGGCGTCGATATCGTCCGCCATTCCATCGGGCAGATGGGTATTGCGCGGATCGATGTTCACGTGATCGAAAAGCTGGGCGTTCATGTAATGGCGGTATGACTGGGGATGGTCCGGTCCGAGGCCGATGTACTCGTCCAGATTGAACGTCGTAACCAGCGAGAAATCGAGTCCGCCGTCCTGGTGCATTTTGACGAGCCGGCGGTAGACCGACTCCATGGTGCGGCCGGTGGCAAGCCCGAGAACGATCTTCGGCTTGCGGTGAATGGCGCGGGCAATTAGGCGCGCGGTCAGTTCGGCGGCGGCGGTCCGGTCGGGTCGTATAATGACTTCCATGTGACGGTGACGGTCCCCTTGCAGTTTACTGTACCTAATGCGAAAGGCAGGCGCCAGTCAAGGGCCGATGACAAAGGTGTAGTACACGTCCGGCGGGATTCGTCGAAAAACAAAGGGCAGCGGCCCCCACAAATCGCTGTAGAAGCCGGCGCCCCACTGCTGGCACATGGTAGCGGCGAATGGCGCCGAAGGCTGTTCGTCACGGAACCGTTGCTCGGTTCGTTGGCGCGGCGGGTAGGTGATATTCGAGTTGTTGGAGGGACACACCAGGACGTCGCCGGCATCCAGGCGGTCCCGTCGCATATCCATCGCCCGCGCACCCAGTTCCTCCATGTAGTACTGAAAGCCCCAGTGGCCTTGAAAATACAGCGTGCCGCCCGGCGGAAGCTGCAAAGTCCGGTATTTGGCGGTCATGTCGCGTATGGAGTTGGCCCAAACGTAGTCGGCGGCGGCCACGCTGAAAGCGATAGCGGCCGAGACGACGAGTCCCCCTGCCTGCACAGTCTGCAAGCGGGCAGCCGAGGGGGCCGAGGCATTTGCGATTCGGCGCGCGACGAGGAGGCCCGCCGCGGGTGCTATCGGCAGGAAACTGCGGACGTTCGCGCTCCAGTTGAGATACGTGGCGAAAACGAAGGTCCCCATTACCCACAGCGCCAGCACGTAGGAGGGGGCGTCCCGATGCGACCACCAATCGCAGACCACCAACGCGAACACGACCAAGCCCGCAGCGCAGCACAGCGCCAACTGCGCGCGCGACACGGCGTCGAGCGGTCCGACCGACGGCAGGAATCGGCCCACGGCGTCGCCGGCGAGAACAAAGGCAACGCAACCGGCGAGTCCGACGGCCGCGCAAAGGCCGACGGTTCGCGATCTCCACAGGAATGGGGACAAGGCGAGCGCGGCGACGCTGCAGGAGCCTGTGAATGCCAGGCCAATCGCAAGCCACTCAAGAAACGGTTTCGAGACGCGGTCGCCCGTGGCTTGGTCCATTGCGTTGAGGGCGATGAAGCGGCCGTACATCCAATAGCCATAGAGTTGCTCGGACGCCAACATCCCGACAGGAAGGGACAACGGCAGAAAAGCTGCGGCGTTGCGTCGTTTGCGGGCGATCGCATACACCGCCATGAGACCCACGGCGCATATGCCGAAGTACTTGGATAGGGCCGAGAACCCAGCGAGCACGGCCCCCAGCCACAGCAGGTCCGCGCGGTTCCTTTCGATTCCCTCGATGTAGGCGGCCACCGCCAGGGTGAAGAAGGCCACCATCGGCGTATCGAGCATAATGTTGCTGCTGGAGACGAGAAACGCGGGTGTGAGGACCGCCGCGACCACGGCGACCATGCCGGACACCTGAAGGCGGCGCGCGAGCAAGTAAACGCCTACGCCCATGCCGGCGCCGAACAAGAGAAACGCCGTGTGATGAAATACTTCGTTCCATCCAAAGAGCATTGCCACGGCCGCGATGTAGTAGCAGATTAGCGCGGGGCTTGTGTGCTCCTCGTACGCGGGCGATTCGTATCCGTACCAGTTGATGGTAAAGCCGTAGTAGTCCCAAGGCCGTTCGAGAATCTGTTGCGCCGCGCGGATGTAGTACGTGTCGTCCATGTGATACGCCTTCGCAACAAACGGCGCAAGACAGAACACAGGAAATAGGGCCGCCACGACAAGGGACACCTTTTCATTCTTCAGCGTAGGGATTATCATGACGTCGGGCCCCTGGAGCTACGGCACGGTGGTAGGCTGGATCAGCCGGCAAAATCTTACCATTCCGCCTTAAATCCTATCAACGCATCCCGACTGAATCGAGGAAGAAAAAGGCGTGGAAGCTGAATCCGACTGGTACGTTCGAATTTCGGGGGTCCAAGACGTCACATCCGCCGGCGGAGTCGTTGCGCGCCGTGAGAACGGGCG
>BTUX01000406.1:0-2388 GCA_045863315.1 Candidatus Hydrogenedentota bacterium
CGCGGATGTAGGGATACTTCGCCAGACCGTCCTCGGTTCCCATGAGGTCGGGACGGAGTCTCAGGCCCTTCCAACCCCGGCCGCCGTCGTCGCGCGGGCACTCGGTCTGAAGCCAGTACATTAGAGACAGGCTCAACTGCTTTGCGTTAAGTAGGTGTTGCTTCGCTTCATCCTCGGGAACGTCGATCAGGTTGCCCAGCCAGTAGTCATTTTGAGGCCAATTGACGAGCGTCACGCCGCCCTTGTACGTCCCTGCGACGAAATTCTTGGGATCGATCAGCCGCCGGTACAACCAGAGATCGGCCTTTGCCTTGTCGTCCGTGCGCGGGTCGAATTTTCGGGGACGCAGCTCGAGGGTGATCGGATGGATGGTGTCGAGCGAGAGGAGATTGCCCGACCATGGCGGGGTCATCTGCGGTACATAGTCGCGCCAATAGCCGTAATCGGCGGGCCGGTCGATCGTATGGTCCTCGCCGTCGCGGTATTCCATCGCGAAACAGACGGTGAATGCCTGCATGTTTTGGGGTTGGGCGGTGTCGGGCGCGTGGAGTTCATTCGTCTCCGATTTCGGTTCGAAGCCCGTGACATACTCGGTCCTGGTGAGCGGGAGCAGGTCGCCCAATTCGGTGGCGTCGAGGAAATGCTCGCCGTGGAGGACACGGTCGACATCGGCGCGCCGGTCGCGAACGGTGATGCTTCGTACGCGATCGCCGTCGACGTCGGCGGCGAGGGGCCGATGTTCAAGTAGGAGTTTTACCCTGCCGGAACTGATGTGCGAGGCGAGCATTTCGTGAAGGACCGCAAGCGCGACGCGCGGCTCGTGGCACAGACGCGAGACATTGCCGTTTCCCGGGTTCAGGGTCGGGTTCGCGCGCGCTTCGTCGGTGAGGGGATAGTTGCGCCGGTAATAGTCGCGCACGCGGTTGCGGAAGTCCTGATACATTTTGGTGCCGCCGTGCGATTCAATCCATCGGTTCTCGTCGGGGGGGACCGCCTGCGAGGTGAGCTGCCCTCCGATCCAGTCGGTTTCCTCGGTCAGAAGCACGGTACACCCCATGCGGGCGGCCGCTATCGCTGCGGCGCAACCGCCTAGGCCCCCGCCGATAATGACGATGTCGGACTTGAGTTCGTGTGGCATGAGGGGCGGCTCCGCGTTATGGGGGGTTATAGCACATTTCGACGACGCACGACCGAGGGAGGAGGTCACAAGCCGGCGGTGGCTTCGAGTTCCGCGAGAAACCTGTGCACGGCGTTCGCGTGGTCCGCCGCGATATGCCTGAATTGGGCGCCCATGGCGTAGCCGCCTTTTGCTTCGACCGTCTTGGTCCAGCGCGTCTCAGCCACGGCCTCGATCTTCGTACCGTCGAACAGTTTGATCGTCAGGCGGAACGGCTGGCCGATAGCAAGGGCGTGCGGCACGAAAAGCGATGCGCCGGTTTCGCTCAAGTCGAGGACTCGGCCCTTCATGCGGGTGCGAGAGACCTTCCAGTCGTCCGAACCCGGCTGACCGAGGGCGATCTCGAGATCGAGTTCCGCATGGCAGGCCCGACGAATGGCGTGCCGGCGCCGGCGTTTCTTGTCGGCGCCTTCCTCCGCCTTCTCCCTGAGTTTTTGAACTTCTGCGCGGAGTTGGCGATCGTCCTTCCGGCGGATGGTCGAGCGGCGTTCCTGCATCGGATTGTTCCCCCCGTCGTCGTCACTGTGACGGCTATCCTATGGTGGAGTCGTGCGCGCGCGCAAATCGGCGGGTGCCGCAAACCCCTTCGGCCCCGAAGGTTGAATTCGCGCCGGGCATTGCTTCTTAATGCACCTTTTGGGGCGAGAAGGAAGAGGAGAAAACGGCCATGGCGGACCGCGTGGGGATTTATCCGGGAAGTTTCGACCCGCCGACGTATGGGCATCTCGACTTGATAGGGCGGGCGGCAAAGATTTTCGACACGCTCGTGGTGGCCGTGGCGCGCAACACCGACAAGACGGGGCTGTTCACGGCCGACGAGCGAATCGAAATGCTGTCGCAAATTACCAAGAAGTGGCCGAATGTTGAGGTCAGCTCATTCGATGGTTTGACAGCGGAATTCGCGCGGCAGCGAAAAGCAGTCGCACTGGTGCGGGGACTTCGCGTGGTATCGGACTTCGAGTATGAGATTACGATGGCCATCGCGAATCAGAAACTGAATCCCGCCATCGACACGGTATGCCTGATGCCAAGTGAAAAGTTCCTGTTGCTCAGTTCGCGGATCGTACGGGAAATCGCGCTGTTCGGCGGCAGCCTGACGGAATTCGTCCCCCCCGAGATTGAAGAGCGGCTACGACGCAAACTGGAGATGAAAAAGCGCTGAAGAACGTTGTTTGCGGGAATAGCCCGCATTTCTCACCAGTCGCTCCCGA
>BTUX01000407.1:0-2331 GCA_045863315.1 Candidatus Hydrogenedentota bacterium
GAGCGTGTTCTGTAGGACCCCGCCCAGCTTGCGGTAATTCTTGTCGTTGAACCCTTTCAGGTCGACCTTGTATAGATCGACGAATGGGCGAATGAATTTGAGAACCTCGGGGGTCCCATTTCCGTTGCTGACGTAACCGCATACCAGCCCTTTCTCGCGTGCCTTCTCAAAAACCTTGACCGCCCAATCTGAGGTGATGAGCGGCTCGTTATACGTGCTGACCACTACCGGCACCTTCTGATCTACCGCGATATCAACCAGTTCGTCCGCGTTGCACAAGTGCGGCAGGGCAACTGCGTTGTCGTCGCGCAAGGCCTGGCTCGTAACCCAGTTTTGGCAGTACCCGCAATGAAAATCGCAGCCCAACATCCCAAAGGAAAGCGCATCTCGGCCGGGGAAGGCGTGGAAGAAGGGCTTTTTTTCGATCGGATCAACCTGCAATCCGGCCACATAGCCACCCGGCACGCGCAACTCGCCGCCCCGGTTAAAGCGGACCCGGCAAATACCGGCCTTGCCCTCGCGGATAAAGCAGCGGTGGCCGCAGGCCACGCAGCGTACGGCGTTGCCCGCCTCCGGAAGCGCGAGTTCGGGGGCGGCGGCCATGGTGTTCTCATACAATAGATCTTTAAGACGCATCTCGGTAAGCATGATGCGCGCCCTCCACCACGCGTTTAGGCTTCGTCGCGGATCCTATGCCGCGTCGCCCACGCCCGGGGCGGAATCCAGCAGGTGCCGCTTCGCTTCCGCCCCCCTGAATTCCGCTGCCTCGGGAAGCGGGTCCTTCTTCACCGTGATCACAGGCCATTCCTTGGCGAATCGGGCGTTGATCCCGATGAAATCATGCCACTTGTCCGGCAGGTCTTCCTCGGCGTATATGGCCTTGACCGGGCACAGGTCCACGCACGCGTTGCAATCGATACATTCGTCGGGATCGATGACCACACAGTTCGCGCCCTCGTGAAAGCACATCACAGGGCATATCGTCACGCAGTCCAGATACTTACATTTGATGCACGGTTCCGCGACGATATAGGTCATGCACGCACCTCCTCCTCCTCCTTTCTAATTTTAACACATTGTCAACGCGGCGAATTCTCGGTCCGGCGCCGAGCGAATACTTGCCTGGTGTACTCGTGAACTTTAACCGCCTCCACCGGTCCGCGGGCGTATCGTCCCATTTCTCCTCGCCGTGCGTTATGTCCTTGAAGGTCCTTTACTATTGCAGGATCTGCCCTTTTGGGGCTATGGTGATGGGGTCCTGCTGTCTGACAATGGGAGGGTCACACGATGGGCGGCAACGGAGGAAAGACGCGTTTTTTTTCGTCTCGCGATCGAATTCCGAACGCGCTGGCGGGTGAGCGGGTGGCGGTGGTGGGGTATGGACATTTGGGGCAGCCGTTCGCAAGGAATTTGCGGGACTCGGGGGTGGCGAATCTGGTGATCGGCAACATTGAAGACGGCTATGCCGAAACTGCGCGACGGGACGGTTTTGATGTGCTACCGATCAAGGATGCCGTGGCGCAAGCAACGGTTTCTCTTATCTTGCTTCCGGATGAGGTGGTGCCCGAAGTGTTCCCATCGGATCTTGCGCCGAGCCTTCAACCGGCATCGGCGATCGTCTTTGCGTCGGGCTACACGCTGGCCTTCGATCTGATCCGGGCGCCGGCGGACGTGGATGTGTTGCTGGTTGCGCCGCGAATGGGGGGCGAGCAAGCGCGTGAGCGTTACCTGGAAGGTCGGGGTTTTTATGCGTATGTCTCCGTCGAGCGAGATGCCTCGGGAAAGGCCTGGACGCGGCTCTTAGGTTTGGCGGATGCCGTGGGAATTTTGAAAGCGGGCGCGCTCGAATTAAATGCGTGGAACGAGGCAATCCTCGACTTGTATATCGAGCAGAGCGTTGGTGCGATGTTGGGCACGGCGATGCTGACGGCGTTCGCGACCGCTCAGGACGCGGGCATTCCACCGGAGGCCCTGGTGATGGAGATGTACATGTCGGAGGAGATGGAGACGGTCTGGCGGTCCTTTCGCGAGAAAGGGTTTTTCCGCGCGTCGCACGACCACGGCCCAACGGCAATGTTTGGGGGCTACATCCGCTCGATGGAGTTCATGGCAAGCGGTCTGAGCGATACGTTCAACAGGATTTTGGACGACATCCGCAGCGGGCGGTTCGCCAAGCAATTCGACGATGAACGTCGCGAGGGCTATCCGCAACTCTCGATTGCGCAGGCCATGAGCAACGAAGAAGGGCCGATGGCGGAGGCGGAAAAATGGCTGCGCGAAACCTTGCGCGATCGGGCGAACGCCTAGTCCGGATTTTTCACACCCACGCGC
>BTUX01000408.1:0-2323 GCA_045863315.1 Candidatus Hydrogenedentota bacterium
AAGACCGCCACGGCTCGGACCGTCACCGCATCGAATAATCCGTCCAGCGTCTTAAACACTCTTCGTGTACAGGGCGGCCCCGCCGTTTCATGGTCGTGGCCGCTCACCGCTTCGGAATCTCACCCCAATCCGAATTGTTCATACTGGACAAACGAAAAAAGAGCGCCGCCATCTCTCGCACCTAAAGTTCAAGGCCCTCCCCCTCCCTGCGGGCGTATTCGGCACCTGGCCTCCGGGCATGCAACACGTCGCCTGGACCAGCGGCGGAACCATTATCCAAGTGCCGGGCAGGATCCAAATAGACAGATTGTTGAGTATCTCAACCGCGTAGACGACCCCAGGAATGCAAAGCGTCAAAAAAGCCGCCGGCTCCCCGGCAGACGCGATATCGCCGGCCTGCTAAAATGAATTTTGACATCGATTCGCCGGGCGTTGAGCACGGAATTCTCACCCGCTTCCGTCTTCAACTCCGTAACCATCATTAACGGTTCGACCTCGGAGTAACGTGGGACACCATGCCCGTGCGAGCGAGACAATCGCATGAGTGCGTCTTATCCGTTTAATTGAGAGCACTTCTCACCGCGCCTCGAATGCTATGCTGAAGAGCAGCGTGGCGACGCAGAAATTATTCTGCACGCCGGACGAAGCTGACTCCCCTCCTGCCCGAGTTTCCGATTGGGAACTCTCGCTTGATAAGGAATGGCTGCTTCTATTTCGTCAGTCGTCCGCAGTCGACCTCCACGCTCACCCTCCTCGCCTGCCTTTAATACCCGTCGCTAAGCTCTTCCGTAGTGGTCGTTAGTAGCGGTAATGCTCAGGTTTGTAAGGCCCTTCGACCGGAACGCCGAGGTATTTCGCTTGTTTTTCAGAGAGCGTCTCAAGTTTTGCGCCAAGCTTGCCGAGGTGCAGGCGGGCGACCTCTTCGTCGAGTTTCTTGGGCAGCGTGTAGACTTTGCCGATTTCGTACTTGCCGGTTTCCGTCGCGAGCGAGATTTGGGCGAGGGTTTGGTTCGAGAACGAATTGGACATGACAAAGGAGGGGTGCCCCGTGGCGCATCCCAAGTTCACTAGCCGGCCGCGCGCCAGCAGAATGAGAGAGCGACCGTCAGAAAAAATGTACTTGTCCACCTGCGGCTTGATGTTAATCTCTTTCATGCGGCCCGCCTTGACTTCGTTTTCCAACCAGGCGACCTCGATTTCCGAATCGAAATGCCCGATGTTGCAAAGAATCGCTTCGTCCTTCATCAGCTTGAAGTGTTCGCCGCGAATGACATCGCAGCAGCCGGTCGTGGTCACGAAGATGTCGCCGATCGGCGCCGCGTCCGCCATCGTGACCACCTGATAGCCTTCCATGCACGCCTGCAGCGCGCAGATCGGGTCTATTTCGGTGATGAGCACGCGCGCGCCGAGCCCGCGCATGGCATCCGCGCAGCCCTTGCCCACGTCGCCGTAACCGGCGATGACGACGACTTTGCCCGCGACCATCACGTCCGTGGCGCGTTTGATACCGTCGGCCAGCGACTCGCGGCAGCCGTACAGGTTGTCAAATTTCGATTTGGTGACTGAATCGTTCACGTTGATCGCGCGGGTCAGGAGTTTTCCCTCGGCCATCATGTGGTACAGACGATGGACGCCCGTCGTCGTCTCCTCCGAAACCCCGATCCAGTCCTGCACGTATTCATGCCATTTGTTCGGGGTTTCCGCATGCACCTTGTGCAAAAGTTCATCGATGATCTGAATCTCGGGATTCGACGTATCCACCATGCGCAATTCGCCGTGTTCGCTGAAATGGTTCTCGAAGTCGTATCCGCGGTGAATCAGCAGCGTCGCGTCGCCGCCGTCATCCACGATCAGGTTTGGCCCCGATCCATCCGGCCACGTGAGCGCCATCAGGGTGCACCACCAATACTCCTCGAGGGTCTCCCCTTTCCAAGCGAATACGGGAATGCCGGCTTTGGCAATCGCCGCGGCGGCGTGGTCTTGCGTCGAGAAAATATTACAACTTGCCCAGCGCACGTCCGCTCCGAGTTCGGTCAGCGTTTCAATGAGCACCGCGGTCTGGATGGTCATGTGCAGCGACCCTGTGACCCGCATACCCTTGAGTGGCTTTTGCGCGGCGTACCGTTCGCGAATGGCCATAAGGCCCGGCATTTCTTTTTCGGCCATTTCGATTTCTTTGCGCCCCCACTCAGCGAGACTGAGGTCCGCCACCTTGAACGGGACTTGCGTTTCAGCGCGTGTTAGGACTGCCATGGCACTCTCCTGTTCTCAACGTTTCGTTGGTTTAGTCGTTTTCCGGGTCCCGGATACCAGAGCGATCTCG
>BTUX01000409.1:0-2286 GCA_045863315.1 Candidatus Hydrogenedentota bacterium
CCCGGATACCTCGATTGAGGTAGTCGTCCTCTGCGTCGGGGCGTCCGGACGTCTGCCCTTGCGCCATATTCGACTCGGCGTACTTTCGCGCCAGCACCTCGTAAGCGCACGACGATACAGTGAAGACGGCCGACGCATAGACGAGGACGGCGATCGGGGGAACGGCCAAGGCGAGTACGGTGAGCAGGAACACTTGTCCGGCAACACCCATGCAGAATCCGGGATTCGCCAGAACGAGAAGGCCGGCCAACCGAATAGATGCGATTGCGGAACTGCGTTTCTGAACGAGAGCGGGCAGAACGAACAGGCCCGCAACCCCCGTGTAGGCAAGTCCCCAAACCGCCAGGGCACTCAACGTATAACCGAGCAGGGGAAAACTGGATTGGAGACGCGTTGCGTAGAACCACGCGCTCGTCGAAAGACATACCCCGAGTAGGACATACGCGAACCCTATGGCGATTGCCCGCCTCCAGTACAAGCGCATTCCCTCGACCCAGTCGTTCAACGACCCGTCACCACGGTCAATGAATACTTTAATCATGTAGGCCATGCCGGCGGAGACGATTGGGACTATCGCACCGAATGCGATGAGAAGGGTCGCAGCCCCCAGCAGGACGCCCGTCGCGGCTCCGCCCGAGGTAATCGCCCCCGCCGCCGACAGCGGAAGCGCGACTGCCGCGGCCCACATCAGGTTTGCCACGATCAGCTTTCCCAAGTGATCGTGCAAGACCCAGAAGGCCATCTTGAGGGTCCGGCCTAACATGGCGGGAGTTTGCGGGCAGGGGGGAGTGCCCATCCAAGATTGCGGGAGGGACGGCAAGGCGTCGAGCAGGTGGTAGCGGCAAAATCCATGTTATAGTCCTGAACTGAGTGGGTGCCGGTGTTCGCAGATGTTCTGCGCGAAGTTGATCGCGGTGCTGCGTTCACAGCCTGTACGCCGCAAATCCGCTCAAACCGTATATCGCTACGTGATTAACGTCCCGGCGATCCGCCCCGATCGCATGCGATTGACCCCTCAAATGAAGAGTTGTACGCGGCTGCGCTTGCGAAGGTCGGCCATCCACTTCTTGTACTTCTCGGCGGCGCCGGCTGCGCGAAGCTTGGGTTCGATCTCGCGGCGCGCCTCATCGAGGGTGGCCAGCCCCGCGTCTTCTTTCTTCTCGACTTTCAGCAGGTGAAATCCCTGGGCCGTTTCGATCACCTCGCTGATTTCACCTTCCTTAAGCGAGAATAGGGCGTCGTCCAGGGGGTCGACGAGATCGCCCCGAACAACCCATCCGATGAGGCCGCCGTCCTGGGCACCCGGGGCTTGCGAATGCTCGATTGCCAGATCGGCGAAGTCCGCGCCGTCCAAGATCTCTTCCCTCAACTGCTCCAATCGCGCCCGTACCGTGTCGCGCTCCTGTGCGGTGGTCGCCGGCAAGAAAATCTGCGCACAGCGGACGCGTTCCGGGTGCTCGAAACTGGACTTGTTGTCTTGATAGAATTGCGCTACGTCCGATTCCGAGATAACGATGCCGCTCTCGAGTTCCTTCATCTTGCGGACGGCCATGCCCCGGGCCAGCATCTGTTTCTTCAACCGACTCCGCAGTTCCGTCAAGGTTTCGCCCGCCGCTTCAAGTTCCCTCATGAATTCCTCGTTGGACGGATACAGTTTCTTGTAGTCCTCCAAGCGTTTTTCGACGGCGGCGTCCTCGACCTCGAGACCTGCCAATTGGGCTTCACGCAGCAGGATGCGATTCTCGATGGCCTGCTCGAGCGTTGCGCGGACCTGCCGATCCATCGCCGCGCGAAACTCTTGCTCGTTTGCGGATTGGGCGCGAATATCCCGAATCTGCGGACCGAGTTCCATCATGATGTCGCTCAGGAGAATGACTTCCTTGTCGACGTTGGCGACAACTTGATCCACGACTTCGGCCAAGGTCACGGCGGCGAAACCACACGCGACGGCTAGGACGAGTGCAATGCGGCGATGGCGTTGTAAAGGCATGATCGTCGAAATCCCTGTCTGGCGTTTTTTGCGGGGACGGCATACCGCGGAATGCGTCCCTTCATGAGGGGCAAGAATATCAGAGGGGAGTGAACGCCTCAAATCCCGTCCCGTGCCGTCGCCGGGGAAGGGGGCGTCTCGTCAATCAGACTGCCCACGTAACGCGCGCGGGGCCCATATGCTTCCAACAGTTCGGGCCACTGAACATAAAAGCGGTCCACGAGCGGATACACGAGCCTTCCCGTGAGGGATGGGACCGTCACCTGGGCGCCGCATTCTATGTAGATGGTCGGGAC
>BTUX01000410.1:0-2285 GCA_045863315.1 Candidatus Hydrogenedentota bacterium
CGGCGCCCTCCGCCTCGCGGGCGAGCCCGCCTCCCAAGTCGGGACTCATCCCTATTGTACACGCTTTTCGAAAGTGAGGTCCGGTGGCAAAGAAATGCGATCAGGGCTGACCGTCGCGGCCCGCCCCAGGCGATGCCCAAAAGTACTTCAACGCAGTATTACGGTAAGATTTCCGGGGCAATGTCCGGCTCGAACTTCTTATGGCACTCGTTGCACGATTGGACGAGCCCCTGATACTTTGCCGTCACTTCCGCAAAGTCGCGCTTTCCTGCCGCCTCGGCGAGCGCAACACCCGCCTGATGCATTAAGAGGGCGTACTGCTTCCACTCCGGCGTGTCCTCATGTTCACCCTGACGGAGCATGGTCAGATTGGCGACTTCTGCGGCTGCATCGCCCTGATCCTGGATGACCCGCCAGCCTTTCGGGGTGGCCGGGGCTTCCTTCATCGCTTCCCTGAGGGTTGCGACGATGGGGTCAGCGAACACCTTCATGAGCCGTTCCGTATTCATTACCGGGGCAATTCCGGCTTCGGCGGCCTCGACCCTTGGGGTCTCGGTCGAGACCCACGATATCCCAACCAGTCCGACTACCGCCGCCAAAACGCCTAAGCCGATAGCGCTCGTCCACTTCATCATCGCCTTCAACCTCCATCCGTTCCGGCCGCGTATTGCGGCCCGCATCTTCCACAAAAGCCCATACCTTAGCCATCCATGGCGGTGGGCGTCAAGTCCACGAATCTGAAGCGACGCCCCAACGAAGCGGTAACCGGGACGAGTTCAGGTAGACCAGTCCATCGCCCAAACAGGTCGGGCTTCCGAGATGTGGCGCGGGAAGAATAATCTAGCCTCCGGAACCTTTTTGCCGCTCGCTGTTGCGCATGACGATCATCGGAACTTCATAAGTCGCGAAATTCTAGTGATCTGCAACAGATTCGCCCCGTGGCACGGGTGTTGCTCTCCCCGCCATTGAGAGTCTTTGACGGAGGGATTCTCGCATGAGGTGAGGGCGGTCCACGGGGCCGCCCAACCTCAATAACAAATGGTTGACAATGAGCCATGCACAAGTCGGGTCGTACATCCTTCAGCAGCATCTTGCGCCGCCAATTTGGGTCGGTGGAATTGGGGCCGGAGAAAGCTCGGGCAAAGCACAATCAACATGGACAGTCCCCTGTAGACCCCAATATATTGGACACACAACTCGACGACATCCGGCCAATCTGGCGCCAATCGTCACTCAAAGGGGAGCGACGAGATGGCTTTTAGGGGGGTCGATTCCGTTCAACTGTTGACCGCTGCAATGAAAGTGGCGGTGCAAAACCACACGGTGATTGCGAACAACATAGCCAACGTGGATACGCCGGGGTATAACCCTGTAAGGCTGGACTTTCAGGCGACCTTACGTGATGCGCTCGAGGGGCGAGGCCGCGTCTCGCTCCGCAAGACCCAGGCCCGCCACCTCGACGCTTTGCGTGAATTTCCGCGATTTCAGCATCTTGCACTTTCCTCGAAGAACGATTACAATAAGGTCGACATAGAACAAGAGATGGCCGATCTTTCGGAAAATACCGGAAACTACACAATATATGGTAGTCTTCTGGTCAAGCAGTTCAAAGCTGTAAAAGACATGCTGTCCACGCTTCGGTAGGGGTTTCGGGACGTGATGGAAGGCATCTCAGCCAGGGACATCGCAGTCAGCGGGTTGCGCGCGCAACGGACGCGGATGAATATCATCGCGAACAACATCGCAAATGCGATGTCGCCGACAACGGGCAAGGGCGGGGCGTTCCGCCGGCAAATGGCGATTCTGGCCGGGGAGAGTATTCGGGCGGGAATCGCCCCGGATAAGCTGGGGGTCAGAGTAGACAAAGTCGTTGCAGACCATTCCCCCTTGCGCAGGGTATTCGAGCCGGGTAGTCCATTCGCGGACGCCGATGGGTACGTCAAGTACCCCAACGTCGATTTGTCCGTGGAGATGGTGGATTTGGTATCAGCGCAAAGGGCATATGAAGCGAATGTGGCAGTGGTATTGTCGGGGAAGCGCATGACGCAGAAGGCGCTTGAAATCATCCAGGTGTGATCGCGAGTTCAGCATGAGCGACTTTATACATGGCGTCGGGCCGGTTGGTCCAGGCAAGGTTGAGATTGATCCAACCCAGATGCGGTCGGCCCCTGCGAAGCCGTCGACCGAGGGAGCGTCTTTCAAGGACATACTGGCGTCCACGATCGGTGAAGTGCAGCGCCTGCAGACCGAGGCCGATACCGCCATCAAGCAACTCGTGGCGGGCG
>BTUX01000411.1:0-2280 GCA_045863315.1 Candidatus Hydrogenedentota bacterium
GAGAAACTCCTCTGCCCCGCCGGGGCAGGAATGAAAAAACGCAACTGTTTCCACGGGTTGCGCTCCGTCCGACTGTCGTAGGACTCCGCTACACTCGTGGCTACATCCCCCCGCCCCGACGGGGCGGAACGCGGGCGAGACCGCGACTGGGCCGTGCTGCATGGGACGGGCGCTGGATATGACACGCGTGACCGTAAATTTCTGCGAACAATGCGCCGCCGGAGTCGCTTTGGTGACATAGACGTGGGAGAATCGTGAATACAATGGCAACCGGGGGATTGCCCAAAGGGGCATGCTCCCGGGTGTATGCACAACAGACCGGAGTTCACCGCGGCTGTGAACAGCCACATGACGGAAGAGCAGGCCGACGAATTCCTCGGACTCGTCGAGAAGCACCGGGACGAATTCTACCGGTACGTATTGCGAACCGTGTGGGACCAAACGGTCGCTGAGGACGTGTTTCAGGCGGCCGTGTTGGCCGCGTTCGAGAACTATCACAAATTCACGCCGGGGACCAACTTCCGGGCGTGGGTGTATCGAATCATCACAAACAAATGCTTCGTGGCCAACCGGGAAACGGGCCGCGCCATGGCCCCCCTCGAGACCGCGGAAGCCAGCATGGTCACGCTTCGGGACCAACCGGGTTACGGCGATGTACTGAACGACCCAAGCGCGTTCCTGGAGCAATGTGGCGACGAGGTCGTGCGCGCATTCCGGCGGCTGTCGACCGCCGAACGTTCGTGCATCTTGCTTCGCTCGGTGGAGCGGTTCTCCTACCAGGAGATCGCCGACATACTGGAAATGCCCGTCGGGACGGTGATGACCCACCTGTCGCGCGGGCGGGCCAAATTGAGAAAGAACCTGCTCGACTATGCAGTCGAGACGGGCGCGGTCCGGTCGTATCCCCGGCTGGTCCCTCGGCAAGAGCCGGATGCGAACAGGCCCCTGGAAAGAGGGACGATGTAAATGACGATGCAACGCGAGAAATTGTGGCTGGCGTATCTCGACGGAGAGTTGGGCGCCGCGGAGGCGGCGGAGTTCGATCAGTCGCTCTCCCAGGTGGAAAAAGAACAGCTCGGCGCCGAAATTCGGCTGGAACGCGGAATGGCGGAGACGCTGACACGGGGGGGCGCCTGCCCCGACGACGTCTGGAATCGGACTCTGGCGGCGCTCGAGCGGCGCCGGGCGGGCAACATCGAGGTTCTTCCCGCGCCGAAGTGGATGTACGGGCTGACCGCGGTGGCCGCCGCATTGGCCGTCGTAATGACCGGCATCGTGTTCCGGATGTATACGCAGCCTCCGTCGGTCCTCGTTCTGTCGGAAGCCTCGGTGCTTCAATTGGCCGAAAAGTCTGACCTCAAAGCAAATACGGTCGAGGATGTCAACGCGTACTTAAAGGATCATGGTTTCGACATCGCGTTGACGAGCCTGGACACGGAATCGGGTGTTCGCCACCACGAGCGCGATTTCCTCGGCGTGCACACCGCGAAGAACCAAGGCGAGGACGTGATCGAGATGTTGTTCGCCTGCTGCGGAAAACCGATTAAGGTCGTTATTGCGCGGGCCGGCGGTCGTACGGCGCGGGAGATGGGCTCCTTTCTTGCCGACGGCAAGATTCAGGCGTCGCGTCCGGTGGGCGACTACGTGGCGGCGGTCGTTGGACGCCATAAGGCCGCGGGCCTGCTCGAATTCCTCACGGAAATCGAGGACGCGGACGTCAAACAAGCGCAGGTTCAGAGCACGTAGCAAGAATTAATTACGCGGGATCGGCCGAGTCGACCCGAATTGCAGAACATGGCTCCGGGTCGAGTGCAAGATCAGGGCCGTGGTCAAACGGCTGTCGACGTGACTTCGACCCTTGCATGCGATGAGGCGAAACTCGGATGTATCAGCCCATTCTGGTTATCGGTGTTGGGGCATTGGCCCGATACATTCTTCTTCCCCCCAATCTCGTCCGGGAAGACGGCGTTTGCCGTCGCCTGCCGGGCAGAGATACCTTGGTCCACGGCGTATCCCCCCTGCGCCCAATCCCCATCAATGATCGAGGCCAGTGCCCCACACCGATTCGAAGGTCTGCAGAAAACACCGGCACGAGGCCGGGTCTTGCTCCATCTGGTATCGCAGGCAGTTGACACTAACCCGGATTTTTCACACCCGCGGGCAATGAAGGATACAACTTCGCGCGGCACATACCTTTATGCAGTGACAGGGAAAACGGGCTGTTGGTGTGAAAGATCCTCACCCGATTGACTTCTCTGCTATCTCCTGAGCATTTCTCAC
>BTUX01000412.1:0-2268 GCA_045863315.1 Candidatus Hydrogenedentota bacterium
GTCCAGGGATGGCAATCCGGTGGCATCGGCCAGGGCACGCGCCCGGGTCATTCACGAGATTCTTAAGCAGGTTCCTGTCCCAGAATAGAGCGATGTTCGGAAAGAAGCGAAAGCAGCGCCGCCGCCTGAAGGCGACGGGGAAGGTGTTTGTCGTCTGTGCGTTGCTGGCGCTCCTTGCGTCGTGGAATTCCGGGATCAACCTTTATTACCTCATTTTTGGCGCGATTGCCAGTTTCCTCGTGTTTTCCGCCATATTCTCGAGACGAAGTCTTAGAAACCTTACTATCGAGCGCGAGGCCCCTCAGGCTGTTCATAGGGGAGAGTCATTCGGTGTACTGGTTCGCATCTCGAACGGGCGGCGCGTCATGCCGGCGATGTCGGTACGGATTGAAACTGTCGATGCGCCCGGCGTTTCAAAAGGCTACTGTTTGTCGATTCCCGCCGGTCGCGTCGCCCAATTGCGCATGACCATGACGATTGACCGGCGCGGTGTCCACCGCTTGCCGGCTGTTGAACTCGTTACTTCTTTTCCCTTCGGTATCATCGAGGCCCGGCGTCGCATCGAAGATACCTGCGAAGTGGTCGTGTATCCGCGCGTGCTGGCGGCGCGGACTGCGATTATGGATCAGCTCCGCGGCACGGGTGAACTCCCCAAAGTGTCGCAAGGTCCGGGTGACGAGTTCTTCAGTCTGCGCGAGTATGTGCCGGGCGACGACCTGCGATTCATCGCGTGGCGGGCAAGTGCGCGGACGGGTACGCTGCTGGTGCGCGAACTCGAAAAGCAGACCTCGCGGTTTGTGGTGTTTGTGTTTGATACCCGTATGCGCACGGACGTTCCCGATTTTCTGGATCGGTTCGAAGATGCCATTGAAATGATAGCGTCCCTTGCGGTGACGCTGCTGAACCGCCAGTTCAAGGTATCGATCGTGACGTCTTCCACGAAACTTGGAGAGGGCGAAGGGACCTCGCATTCGCTGAAAGTACTGGAAATGCTTGCGAGATTGACGCCGGATCGAGAGGATGCTCCGGATCCCTTTGACGTCGCATCATCCTCCGACGATCACCGCCGAGTGTCCTACCTGATGGTATCGCCGGATCCGATGCAGTGGGGCGAGGTCCGGGCAGGGGGCGCCATACGCGTGTTGAACCCCCAGGAGGTGATCCATGCATAAGGATCCCGTACCCGCTCTGCGGACCAGCATGGCGCTTCTGACGGTTGCGGGCTATCTCGCGCTATCCACCACCGCTGCGTTCGGGATTGAAGTCATCATAGTCCCGATGTTCCTGCTGCTCTTGATGCCTTTGTTCGAGCGCATCGATGCGCATTGGAAGGGCTACCGGTACATTACCAACACGCTGACCGTGGCGTTCACCGTGTTCATTGTGCCGTTCTTGATGTCTCCGAACCGCCTGATCATCGGCCTGACGGCGGTCGTAATCTATATCCAGGTCTATCTGCTCCTTCATCGGAAAGGCGTACGCGAATACCGCTACCTTTTTCTAATGGCGTTCTTCCTGCTCGTCGATGCGTGCGCCCAGGACCCGGATGCCGGATTCGGACTCGTCATGCCGTTTTTCATATTGAGCGCGGTGTGGGCATTTGCGCTGACCCAAGTCTACGCGGAATACACGGCGAACAAGGCGGGAGCCATCGCGGATGTACTCCCCAAGGATGAACGTCGAGGGTTCCTGCCGCCGGAGGTACTCCAGTGGGCCAACCGACGGAAAAGGCGGGACTGGCAGCTCACCGCCACCCTTGCGATGCTCTCGATAAGTTGCATCGTCGCGACGCTGCTCATCTTCCTCCTGACGCCCCGCATGGAGGCCGGTATTCTCGGACGAAGCAACATCGTGCCATTGCAGCAGCGGACCGACCTCACGGAGCGGGTGGATCTCTCGCAGGGCGGGCGCATCACGGCTGACTTGGAACCCGTGTTCCAGGCCCGCATTCCGGCTGAACACGCGGGCCGGATCAGCGTCAACGATTTGCATTGGCGTGTGTCCACCCTGAACCGACTGGTGGGCGCTCGGTGGGACCGCGTTCCCTTGGATCTCGACGAGTTTTCCGGGACATTTCGGCAGCGGGCCGATGGTCGCATTCTCGAACGAAACGTCGTCGGAACCGGGATTCTCGTCGAACAAGAAATCTTCATCGAGGACTTCCGGAACTTGCCGGGTCTGCCGACGCTGTCGCTTGTCCAGCGCGTCGAAGCGGAGGACGCACGTTTTCAATTGCATTACGCGCTGGACTACTCCGTGCAGGTGACG
>BTUX01000413.1:0-2254 GCA_045863315.1 Candidatus Hydrogenedentota bacterium
AGTCGGCCTTGCCCCTCACGGCATCGAATTCCCCGCGCGGGAACGGGGCGAAGTCAAGGTCATCGTTGTCATCCTGAGCCCCAAGAACGTCCCCGATCTCTACCTTCAGGCGCTCGCCGCCCTGACCCGTGATCTGCGCGACCCGGGCGCGCGGGACCGACTGGCGGCCTGCACGACGCCCCGCGACGTATACACGTTCTTCAACGAGATCGCCGGAAACCTGCCGCCGTATCTGACGGCGCGCCATCTCATGAACGCCCAGCCCGTCACCGTTCTCGAATCGGATACGCTTCACACGGTCATCGACGTGCTTTGCATGCAGTCTCTGCTGGACGTTCCCGTCGTCGACGAAGAGGGCGACCTGCGCGGCGTCGTCTCCCAGGAGGACATACTCCGGATGAGCCTTCCGGAGCATTTGCTCTGGATGCATGACCTCTCGACCATCCTTCGCTTCAAACCCTTCGCGGACGTGCTCCGCCGGGACAAAGAGAGCAAGGCGGCGGACTTCATGCGCGACAAGCCGGTGACAGTGGCGCCGGACGTGGCCGCCATCCAGGTCGCGAAGTTGTTTCTTACGGAGAATGTCCGGCAGGTCCTCGTTGTGGATGGCCGCGTCCTCTTGGGCGTGATCAAACTCGAAGACTTCATGGCCAAGCTGTTTTGGGCGTAAGGGACTGACAACCGGACTATGGCGGAACCAAACGAAATCGTCGCGCTGTCAACGCCCCAGTTTCTGCGGCGCTTCGCACTAATGCTTGCGATTAGTATCGCCCTCGGGTTTTCGGGGGGCTTGCTCGGGCTCGAGGTCCATCAGCGCGTCGCGTGCGCAGTCTTTCTTGCCATTGTTCTTGGCACGCTTATGTTCTGGACGTTCCGGCTGGCCATTGCCTTTCTAGGCATCGCCGTCCTCATTTTCACCAAGTCTTTGAACATCCCCCATTTCGTCGAAGCGTCCGCGCTTCCCGTGATCCTGTTCCTTGCCGGCATGATGATCGTCGTCGGGGCCCTGCGTGACCTTGGCTTCTTCACCTGGGTGGTGCAGGGCATCATCGACATGCCCAACATGACCGGCGCCCGCTTCATCGCCGCGGTCGCCTTCACCTCCGCCCTGCTTGCCTGCGCCGTGGACGAGGTCACATCGATTATTTTCACGGCCACTCTTGTGTTTCAGGTTTGCGACCGGCTCAAGCTCAATCCCGTGCCCTATGTGATCATTTGCGTCGTCTGCACGAATGTCGGCAGTTCCGGCACCATGCTCGGCAACCCCGTCGGCATTTTTATCGGTACCCGCGCCGGCCTTACGTTCCTGGACTTCCTGATCTGGGCGTTCCCCATAATGCTGGTGTCTCTCGTGATCACGCTGGGCCTTACCATGTTCTGGTACCGCCGAGAACTGAACGAATTCGACCAGCGGCTGCGCGACCGCATCAACCGCCACCTCAGTCTCGTTCCCAAGGTGGACGTCCCCTACAAGCGCGGTCTCGCGCTCATCACCGTCACCATCCTGTTCATCGCCTCGCACCACTTTCTCGAGGAAGTCATCGGACTCGACACGAACAGCATTCTCCTCGTCGCCCCGCTCGTCTGCGCCGGACTCATCATGATTATCCGAAGGGACCGCGCCCGGCATTACGTCGAGCACGAAGTCGACTGGTGGACCCTGCTCTTTTTCATGATGCTCTTCGCCATTGCCGGAACACTCGAATACACGCAGGTCACGGTCCTCATGGCAGAGAACTTCTCGCACCACTTCGGTGAGTCGCTCCTTGTGCTTGTCCCGGTGATCACGGCGGTGTCCGCCGTCGGCTCCGCGTTCGTCGACAATGTCATCTTTGTGGCCGCGTTCGCCCCGGTTGTCGAGGAAATGGGCGACTCGATCCACGCCATGCCCTTATGGTGGGCTTTGCTGTTCGGGGCCTGCCTCGGCGGCAACATCACGCTCATCGGCAGCACCGCCAACATCGTCGCGCTTGGAATGCTCGAGAAACACTACCGCGCTCATGTGCGCTTTCTAGACTGGCTCAAGATCGGAGGGCTTTGCGGTCTGGCGACCTGCGTCATCGCGTCGCTGCTGGTCCTCGCGCTCAGCCCCTGGATGCCGTGATGCCTAACCCGCATTTCTCACCAGTCGCTCCCGATGACGGGAGCGACTGGTGAGAAATGCGGGTTAACCGTTCCGAGTTGCCGTTGCGGGCTACGCCGAGGGGATGTCATTTAACATGCCGACCACCTCGTCCGGCGTCTTGCAGGCGCC
>BTUX01000414.1:0-2246 GCA_045863315.1 Candidatus Hydrogenedentota bacterium
CGACAGGGAAAACGGGCTGTTGGTGTGAAAAATCCTCACCCGATTGACTTCTATGCTATCTCCTGAGCATTTCTCACCAGTCGCTCCCGTCATCGGGAGCGACTGGTGAGAAATGCGGGGTAGTCCCATTTGTCCGACTCGTCCGACTCATCCGATAGAATCTTCGAACAAAATTCTGCTGCAGGTGTGTTGGAAACCACGTTCGGTCGATATACGCGAGTGATCCGCGAGCCATTCGTGCTCAACCGCCGGTTGATCCTTCTCGCCCGTTTCGTGCTACTCCCGCGTCTGCCGCTGTGGTAAAACAACATAGGTTTGGCATATTCCCGCGTGTTAGCCCGGATTTTTCACACCCGCGGGCGATGAAGGATACAACTTCGTGCGGCACATACCTTTATGCAGCGACAGGGAAATCGGGCTGTTGGTGTGAAAAATCCTCACCCGATTGACTTCTATGCTATCTCCTGAGCATTTCTCACCAGTCGCTCCCGTCATCGGGAGCGACTGGTGAGAAATGCGGGTTAGACTCTTGGTGTCTGCCTCCATTCGGAATGAAAACCACTCAACACCGTGTCTCTACCGGTAGAAACAAGCAAAATGAGAAGCGGATCGCCGTCTCGATGGACTTCCTGACGACCCTTAAGAACCAAGTCCTTATCATTGACGGGGCCATGGGCACGCAGGTGCAGAACCTGGGCCTTGGAGACCCCGATTACGGCGGCGTCGAATTCAAGATGCTGCCGGACATCCTCGTCTTTTCACACCCCCACGAGATTAAGAACATCCATCTTTCATACTACCGCGCAGGCGCAAACGCCGTCGAGACCAACACCTTCGGCGCAACCCCTTTTCGTCTGTCCGAGTACGATTTTTCCCGCCTCGATCTTGCCAACTTCGCCCCGATTCCCTACGGAATCGATTTGCGCAAGCTGACATACGAAGAGATGGCGTACTACCTGAGCCGGCGCGCCGCCGAAATCGCCTGTGAAGCGCGCGACGAATACCGCCGTGACCCTCACTACGACGGCCGCCCCCTGTTTGTCCTCGGCTCGATCGGCCCGTCGAACCGCGTGCTTTCGAGCACCGACGCCAACCTTCGCCTATCCACCTTCGACGAAATGATGAACAACTTTTACCACCAGGCGCGCGGACTGATTGACGGCGGAGTCGACGTGCTGCTTTACGAAACGCAGCAGGACATCCTTGAAGTGAAGGCGGCCGTGTTCGGTGGCCGACGCGCCATTGCGGAAAGCGGCAAACGCATCTTTATCATGGCGCAGGTCACCGTCGATCGGTTCTCGAAGATGCAGATATTCAACACGGACATCCACGCCGCGCTTGTCACCGTCATGGGAATCGGCATCGATACGTTCGGTATTAACTGCAGCATCGGCCCCGATCTGATGGTGAAGACGGTTGAAAAACTCGCCCGCTATTCGCCCCTCCCAATCTCCGTGGTGCCCAATGCGGGCCTCCCCGTGTCCGAAGCCGGCCGAACCGTTTTTAAATTCACGCCGGACAAGATGGCCGCGTATCTCGACGAGTTTACTCGTGAATACGGGGTCAATATCGTCGGCGGCTGCTGCGGGACCACGCCGGACCACATTCGCGCGATCGCGGAAACCGTGAAGGGCCGCAAGCCCACCGCGCGCGAACCGGAAAACGGTCTCTATGTCTCCGGCCCGCAGGAAGCCGTGCTGCTCGACAGCAGCAAGACCCTCATCCTGATCGGCGAACGCCTGAACGTCCGCGGATCGCACAAGGTGCGCGAGGCCGTCGAAAGCGGCGGGCCCATCGACCAGCACGCCCTCGAGGAGGTCATCAACGAACAGGTCAAGGGGCTCGGCGTCAAGGTCATCGACGTGTGCATGGACTCGAACGTGGTGAACACGACCGAAACGTTGAAGCTTGTCGTTCATAAGCAAACGACGGACTTCAGCGGCGCGATGTGCCTGGATTCCTTTGCGGTCGACGCGCTCGCGGAAGCGATCAAGGTCTACCCCGGCCGGCCCATCATCAACTCGATGTCGATGGAGGAAGTCGCCGAGGGCGTCACCAAAGTGGACGCCGTTTGCGCGGCCACCAAGGACCACTGCCCCGTCTATATCGGCCTGGCCGCCGGACCCAAGGGCCCGGGCGCCACGCGCGAGGAAAAAGCGGAACTGGCGAGGCAGATTGTCGATAACGCCGCCAGACACGGCGTGAAACCGGACCAGATTCTGATCGATATGAACGTCTTTCCTGTC
>BTUX01000415.1:0-2244 GCA_045863315.1 Candidatus Hydrogenedentota bacterium
GCTGTGTGGACGCTCGGTGTTGTAATGCCGGCGCCATTGCTCGATGAGGACGCGGGCCTCGGCGAGCGAGCGGAACACCTCGAGGTTCAAGCATTCATCGCGCAGCGAACTGTTGAAGCTTTCCCCGAAGGCGTTTTGCCAGGGGCTTGCCGGGTCGATGTAGTGGGTTTTCACCTCGTGCTGCGCCAGCCAACTCTCGATCGCTTTGGCGACGAACTCCGGGCCGTTGTCCGAACGCAGATATTCGGGCGCGCCGTGTTCGGCGAAGGCGCGCTCGAGCACGGCGATGACGGACGTGGCGGGCATGCGGCGATTGACTTCTATCGCCGGGGAGAAGCGGGTGAACTCGTCCTTTATCGTCAACACGCGCAAGCGGCGTCCATCCGACGTAGCATCCAGCATGAAATCATAGGTCCAGAGGTGGTTCGGGCGCTCGGCCTTCAAGGGGACGGCCCCGCCCTTGGCCCGGTGGCGCTTCTTGTGCCGGGGCACATGCAGCCTTTCTTCCTTCCACAGCCGATGGACCCGTTTGCGATTCACGACGTGTCCTTCCCGCCTCAAGTCGGCCCACGCCCGCCGATACCCGTAACGCGGACGCTTCTTGGCGATGGCCCGGAGCCGTTCCCTCAATGCCTCGTTCTTGGCCTGCATCCTGGGCCGGTACCGCAGGCCCATCCTCGAAATTCCCGCCAGGCGGCAATTCGCCGCGGCGAACCGCTCGCTCACCTTGCGCTCCTGCAACCGCCGCACCGCCTCGCGGCGCTGCGGAGCGCTTACCACTTTTTTGAGAGCAGGTCCTTCATCGCGTCGATCTCGAGGTCCCGCTCGGCCACGATGCGCTTAAGCCGCGCATTCTCCTGGACCAACTGACGCATCCGCTGGACGTCCGCCACCTCCATCGCCCCATACTTGTTCCGCCAGCGGTAAAAACTCTGCTCGGACACCCCGTGCTGACGGCACAACTCCCCGATCGGCTTCCCGTTCTTCTCCGCCTCCCGCAAAATCCCGACAATCTGCTCTTCCGTGAACCGCTTCTTCTTCATCTCGGACCTCCTATGCACCCGGAGATCCTAACATTCCAACTGGTCTACTTTTCGGGGGGCACGCCCGGACTCTGGGCTTTCAAACGGACATCGAAACGTGCCCCAATGCCACTGCCTTAGATCAACAGGCCGTGCCATCGGTCCATTCTGTCCGACGAGCGTTGACTTAGATACTGGAGATCCTCCGTGCGAATATGAGTCGAAAGCACTTGTATACCAATCGAGTTCACTTGATCGTTCGCCGACCTTTGACTAACCTACTGCCCTGACGAGGGCAACGGGGAACTCACAGGGGCTGCATCATACCCGTACAGTGAGGGACAGCCGGCCACCTTGCTTTTAAGCGCCGCAAGGGTTGTACGGCGCGCCACGAGGGGGGCGAACGAACATAGTCGAGATACGGAAGTAACCAATCGGACTGCGTGTCAGCCGCACAAGGAGGCTATACCGTGTCTACATATGTGGAATGCGTCGCAATTGCTGCTTTGCTCCACGACATCGGGAAGTTCTGGAGCAGGACCCGCCAGGACCCACCGTTTACCAAATCCGAGCGCGACCATTTCGGCACGTACGCCCACGCTTTGTGGTCGGCCCACTTTATCGAGCGGCACATCGGCGATTCCGACATAGCCAACTGGGTGCGCATGCACCACGCACCCGACAGCCGAGAGTCTATGATCATCTCGCTTGCCGACTGGCTGTCCTCCAGCGAGCGGAGCGAAGACGCCGCGATGCCCCGCGACCAAGCCTCGGCGGCCCGGTTGACCAACCTGTTGGCGAGTTTGGACGGGACCGGCGGGGTTGAAAAGGCGTCCCCGTTACCCCTCACCGTTCACGGCGATTTTGCGGCCCATTTCATGCCCGCAGACGCCGAAGACGGAAAAGACAGATACAGCCATCTCTGGGATGCGTTTGAAGCTCACTTGAGGCAGCTGGATACCGGCCGACTGCGGCTTGCAACGTGGCTCGCGCTGATTCACCGGTTCTGCTTCCGCATTCCGTCGGCGACGCCGACCGTCCACAAAGGTTTCATCCCGGATATCAACCTTTACGATCACAGCCGCACCGTCGCGGCCCTGGCCTCCTGTTTCGCCATCGACGCCATGACCGAATCGCGCGCATCCGAATTACGCACGGCCCTCGCCAACCCTTCCAGCGCATCGCCTGCTCTAAATGAACCCGTGTGCCAACTCGTCTGCGG
>BTUX01000416.1:0-2231 GCA_045863315.1 Candidatus Hydrogenedentota bacterium
TTGCCGGTGACCACGTCGGCAATGAGGCGGGTGCGGTATTCGCGGAGGAGTTCTATCTCGCGGCGAAAGCGATCTATTGATGCCTCCATCGGGCGGTTTGCCGACTCAATGTGATGGACTATCGCGGCTTGCTCATTAAGTGGAGGCATTGCCAGATAATAGTTCCGGATGGTGGAGATATTTACATGTGGCGCCGTCGCGCCCATCACATCCTGCAGGGCCTGCCCGTATGTAGGTTTGCTATTCAAGAGCCACATAACGAATTGGGGGCAATGCTCGCTGGCAATCCTGAAGGCCATCATTCGCTGAGAGATACAGAGGCGAACCCCTGCCGGGACACACGCTGCTATTCCAAATCTTTCACCCTCCCGTGAGTAGAGAATATCGTCTTCAATAGGTTCCATCCTCTCAGTCCAACGTACGTAGTCCTTTATGGAGATCCTCTTTGCCTTCTGGAGACGTACAATCCCCGGTTCAATGTCCGCCGTGCGAATCGCTGGATGACTGCCTTCCGTTGAATACCGAGGAGTCGCATGGAGACAATCGACTACTCGGCTCGCCACGAACTTCAATCGCCACACATCCCAATGCTGCGGGATATCCCCGAGCCAGGGGATGCCGGAGGGTTTGAGGGGGACGGAGGGGTCGAGGCCGCGGGTGACGGCGCGGTGGATGATGGCCTGTTTCTGCTCGTTCAGCAGCGCGATCACCTTCCGCTTCGCCCGGATCGCCCGCTCCAGCCGCCCGTTCGCCCAGTCCAGAAACCGCACAATCGCCGCCTGCTCGTCGGGCGGGGGCGTAAGCACGGGAATCTGGCGCATCCCAGCAATTGACAAATCCCACTGCCCCACTCGCACACCGTCAGAGGCCTGTCCAAAGTGCGCGACGTAGGGTTTGCTACGAAAGAGTTTCTGGCCGTAGGCGCGGTCTGCTATTCGGAAGTCGAAGACGAAGTAAGCCGGGCTCACGATTCCGTCGCATGGGGCGATACCCATTGAGCCTTGCCATGCTTTCATTTTGTTTATGACGAGATTGCCGGAGCGAGCGACCTTATAGTTGGTCAAGTCCTCCGGGATCACGTTATGGTTGTCGTCAGCACCCGTGAGCGAGCGGACGAACACGCCCTTCTCCCTGGCAACGGACAGCAGCGGCAAATCGGGACGGTTACGCTCATTCCGCGGCCGGATCAATGTACGGAGATTGTGGACCTCCCAGTGCGAAGGCACTTTCGCCAGCCAGCGCGAACCAGACTCCTTGTACTCCGGATAAGGCGTGAGATCCGCGATCATTCCTTCACCCGCTTCCGGCTGGGCTTATGTTTCCCCTTGGCTGCGCCAATCTGTTTCGCTTGTTCGATGGCCTCTTCGAGGTGCACATCCACGGGCTGCGGTTTTGCGTCCTCGATGGCGCGGAACTTGTCGTATTCAGCTTCGGCTTTGGCGAGTGCCTGTTTGTGAGAGACGGCGCCGGCGTGGCTAAGCAGTTCCCGATCGCTCAGCCGAAGAAAGTCATCGAGCTTGGTGATCCAGTCGCGCATCGCCATGGGCCTCCGGTTGCGCGCCTGGAGTTCGGCGAAATCGAGGTAGGCGGAGACGATCAGGTTGAGCGACTCGATCTCCTCCGCCGCCAGGTAGTTCTTCGCCACTCCGGCATCGGACCGGCGCGGCCGACTGCCGGCCCAGGTGGTCATCCCCATGTTCGGCTTTGTCGCATCAGCGCGGCGCGCAATCACCTCGGCCGCGGTGTGGCCGTGCGCGGCAAAGTGCATCTTGTTCTGAACCACGGCGAAGAACTTCTGGGATGCCTCCGCGCTTGGGTCGTAGTCCACACTGGTGGCATAGATGTCAAGCACTTTGCGCCAGAAGACGCGTTCCGAGGAGCGGATATCGCGGATGCGGGCGAGCAGTTCGTCGAAGTAGTCGCCGCCGCCGGCCTGCTTCAACCGCTCGTCGTCCATGGCGAAGCCCTTGACAAGGAACTCTCGCAGTTGCGCGGTGGCCCATTGGCGGAATTGCGTGCCTCGCGGCGAGTGGACGCGGTAGCCGACGGCGAGAATGACTTCCAGACGGTAGAACTCGATCTCCCTGGTGACCGAGCGGGCGCCTTCGGTTTGAACTGTTGCAAATTTTGCAACGGTTCGCGCCGGGTCGATTTCGCCCTCTTCGAAGATGTTCTTGATGTGTTTGGAAATAACAGACTTGTCGCGGTCAAAGAGCGCCGCGATCTGGTTT
>BTUX01000417.1:0-2222 GCA_045863315.1 Candidatus Hydrogenedentota bacterium
TTCAAGATAGCCGCGCTGTGTCGGAATCTCCCAGAATGCTGCATTGAACCGTGCCATGGCCGGATTCTCCTGTTCTACTTCGACTTCGTGTTCCTTGTCCGTTTCCTGCGTGCGATTCGCCCAATCGCATTCGCTGGCCCCATCGCGGGGCCGTCTTAATTCGGCCGGCAGTTACTCGATGTCGGTTGCGCATGTCTGCATCTCCCTTTCCCTCGTTGCCGTCACCCGGACGGATTGTCGACCTCGGTCGCGTTACCGAAAAAGAAGCGCCGCAGGTGGTGTAGGTTCCCGCCTGCGGCGCCCGGTGTTTCTTGTCGTATGGGCTATGCTGTTTGAGCTATAGCGCCAACTCCCCAGGACGGGAACCAGCGGCGTGGAGCGCTACCGCACCGCGAATAAACGCGGCCGTACGCCACGCCTTCATTCGCTTGCGCGAAACGATACACGGAAGTGTGTGCCGGTTGCCGTTCACGTCCTGCTTCCTGCCTTTGCTTGGTTGTCCCCTGCGCACACGGCGCAAAACAAAGATTTATGTAATCAAATCGGACTGAAAACTTCAAGATGTCCGCATGTCTATCCACCGTGCCGCGTCCGCCCGGAGCAAAACGCCATGTTCGGGTTGTGTCGCAGGCTTGGAAAAGAAAGATGACTTTCCTCTCCTCCAACCACGGGGGTATGCATACCGGCCCACGGCAGATTGTGCGTACATTTTTGTGCGCGCCGGGTCGTCGAACGTATGATTTGGTGCAGATTTGTACGGAACGTAAGGGAAGCGGGAGTCATTCAAGTATCTATTGCATAATGAGTTAGGTGTCTGCGGCGATACTGGTACGGGCCTTGCTCCCTTCATTCGTCGGTAACCGACTCTCGTAGATGGCCTAGATTATGGCGGCGAGTGCGCTTTTCATGTGGAAGGGGAAGGGATGCGTGAAGTAAGAGAAACCGATGCGGAGACGACCCTTCGAGGACGAATCCTCATCGTCGACGACGAGAACGGCCCCAGACAGGCGCTGCGGATGCTCCTGAAGGAGGAGCACGACGTCTTCCTGGCGGTGGATGTCCCCAGCGCACAGGCCATTCTCGAGACCCAGCCCATCGACCTTGTCATTACCGACCTGCGGATGCCGCGCCAGTCCGGCGTGGAATTGTTGCGCTGGGTCAAAATGAACCACCCCGACACCGAGGTGATCATCCTCACGGGGTTTGGTGAATTGGATTCGGCCATGACCGCCGTCGAATGCGGCGCGCTCGCGTACGTCGTAAAACCCTTTGACGCCGCGGTGATGTTGCGTCACATCGAAGAGGGGTTGCACAAGCGCCAGCAGGAGATGGAACGCCGCCGCCTCGAGGAACTCGCGCTCGAGGCCAACCGGTTCGAGACGCTCGGTCGTTTCGTGTCGGGCATGCTCCACGATCTGGGAACCCCGCTGGCGGTCATCACGGGCCAGCTCGAAATGGTGCTGAATCGCGGCGAGGAACCGGCGTCGACGGAGCGCCTCCAGGTCATTCACGGGCAGATCGGGCTGTGCACCGACATCGTGCGTTCGGCGATGAACTTCCTGCGGCACGAAACGCAACGGTTCTCGATTCTGAATCTGAACGACGTGGCCGAAGCGTGCCTTGCGGTAAGCGTGCCGTTGACGCAAAAACTGGGAATCACCGTAAAGCGGGAGTTGTCCCAAAACATCCCCATTTGCGAGGGCGATTTCGTTCTGCTTCGTCAGGCCGTGCTGAACCTGATCACCAATGCCTGCCAGGCCATGGATGGCCGGGGCCGCAGACGCGATCTGCTAATCCGCAGTTGGCGCGAACCCGACCACATCTGCATCGCCGTCGCGGACAGCGGCCCCGGCGTCCCGCCGGAGAACCGCACGAAGATTTTCGACACGTTTTTCTCCACAAAAGGCGATCGCGGCACCGGCCTTGGATTGGCTGCCGTCAAGAACATCATGCGCCGCCACAACGGCGATGTAATCGTCCGCGAAAGCGATATGGGCGGAGCAGAGTTCATCCTGAAGTTTCCAATTAGCCGCTGAGATTTTAACCCGGATTTTTCACACCCGCGGGCAATGAAGGAGACAACTTCGTGCGGCAGATACCTTAATGCAGCGACAGGGAAAACGGGCTGTTGGTGTGAAAAATCCTCACCCGATTGACTTCTATGCTGTCTCCTGAGCATTTCTCGCCAGTCGCTCCCGTCATCGGGAGCGACTGGCGAGAAA
>BTUX01000418.1:0-2173 GCA_045863315.1 Candidatus Hydrogenedentota bacterium
ATCGCCGTGGCCATCGGCGCGATGGCCGTCGTCGTCCTGTGGGTCGCCGCCACCATGATCATCGAGCAGTACTTCCGCGTCGGCGTGACCGTCACCAAGCTCGCGACGCGCAATATCGGGTACGGCGCGGCTATCCCGGACCGCGTAATGGACCGGGTGGGCGAGCAGATGGTCGTCAGCGCCCTTCTGCTTTCCGAACTCATCGCGGTCGCCGAACGCGACGCACATCTTCCCCCCGACCGCATCGGGGAAATCCTCCAGGACGTGGTCGAACGCTCCGCCAAACCGCGGGGATACCCGCTGGTGAAGGACCTGTGGGTAACCGACGAGACCGGTCTTATCTACGTGGGCGCGGAACCGCTCGAGGGCTTTCGTTTTTCACCGGATCCCGTTACGAATCCCCAGTCGCACGAGTTCTACAAGCTGCTGCAACCGGGAAACGAGCCGGTCATCCAACAATTTCAGGCGCGCGATAAGGACGGGCTCCGCTTCAAGTACGTGGGTGTGTCCGGCACGGACAAACCCCGGATCGTGCAAGTCGGCGCCGGCGAGCAATTGATCGACGGCATTCAGAACGAGTTCTCCGTTCAGAATGTGGTTGATCGGTTCTTCATCGACTTGAATTGCACCCGCATGATGGTGGTCGACATCGATGGCAATGTCATCGCTGCCGCGGGCCGGCCCGACGTGCCGGCGGAAGACCTGCGCGACCCGGAGGTCGTCGAGTTTTGCCGCGAGTTCCTCTTGAACACCAACAGCGTGTTCAATGCGACCGCATTCGGTCTGGAACTGGCCGTCGTCACTCGAATGCCGGGCGCCGCCGGAGAGCCCGAGCGCGCATTGTTCATCCAGCATCGCACGTCCGAGGGCATTCGGCTGGTGAAAGGGGCGTTGTCGTACGTTCTCGCCTTGAGCGTCATCACCCTGCTGTCCGCCGTGTTCATGACAATTGTTCTGACGCGCCGGTTCTCAACGCCCATACGGGAACTCGCCGTTGCCGCCCGGGAGTTTTCCACGGGCAACCTCGGGTATCGCGCCAGAATCCACACTCGAGACGAGATGCAAAGCCTTGCCAAGTCCTTCAACGCGATGGCCGATTCGTTGCAGGTGCGAATGCGGGAACTTGAGGCCGAGACCCGACGACGGGAACGGCTCGAGAGCGAACTGGCGATCGCGGCCGAGGTGCAGCGCTCGCTGCTGCCGGAGGCCCCGCCCCGAATCGAAGGCCTCGAACTGGCGGGCTGGTCGCAGCCCGCCCGCGAGGTCGGCGGCGATTTTTACGATTTCATCGTGCTCGGCCCAAACCGTGTCGGTGTGGCGATCGGCGATGCAACGGGCAAGGGCCTGTCCGCGGCCATGCTCATTACCGAATGCTGGAGCGCGTTGGGCGCTGTGGCGCGCGACGCCGAATCGCCGGCCGAGTTGCTGGCCCGGACCAACGCGGCGTTGTGCGGCAAAGTGGGTGACAGCGGGCGCTTCGTTACGTTGTTCTTCATGGTGGTGGACGTAAAGGAAGGGCTCTTGCGCTACGCTCAGGGCGGCCACAACCCCCCGGTACTTGTATGCGAGGGTCGCTCCGGACGTCGGTTGCTGGAGTGTGCGTCCGGCATGCCGCTCGGCGTGGATCCCGGCTGCCGGTACGAAGATCACACGATCCAACTGGCTCCGGGCGATACGATCCTGCTTTACAGCGACGGCCTGACCGAAGCTCGCGGACGCGACGGGGAGCTGTACGGCGAAGCCCGGTTGTTCCGCCGCCTCGACGAGGTCATACACCTTCCCGTCGAGCGCTTGCTGGAGGCCATTCGCCACGACGTCGAGCGTTTCCTGAACGGACTCGAACTAACCGACGATGTGACCATCGCAGTGGCGCGGTTTTCTCCCCCACACTCATCCGCGGCGCAGCCATGATGTTACAGACCCGCACGAGTACACGGAATCCGCGTGGCCGAGCGTCGGGGCTGACTGCCCGCGGCGGCCGTTGGGAGTTCGGAAGCACACGATACGGGACAGCCGGCACTGCGGGAGGCGCCGCATTCTGCGGTGAGGAACAAGCCTACATTTCCGTGAAGAACGGGAAACCGACTTGCGCACTTCCTATCTAATCGCCACGGTCGTCTACTGCGGTTTCTTGTGGATGCTGTCCTCAGACCCCACTCCGCCGCAATTCGAA
>BTUX01000419.1:0-2171 GCA_045863315.1 Candidatus Hydrogenedentota bacterium
GTCCGTTCTCTTTCACGTAAAGGATGCCCATGTCTCGCCAGAACTCCAGCCGCGCGATGGTATGGCGAATAAGCGCGTCCGTCAGTTGGTTCTGGGCGTCTGTATAGTCGTTTTTCGCGTCAAATCGGTCGAGGGGGATGACTTCGCCGATTTCCGCGCGAAGGTCCTGCTCCTCGACACGGCGCGCCGCCAATTCCAGGGCAAGTTTCCGGTTCTCGTAATTCCATCTGGCCTGGTCGAGATCCCGCCAGTTATTACGCACTTCCAGTGTAACATTGTCCTCTGCCAGGGACAATTCGCGCAGGGCCCGTTCGTACGAAATCAACGCGGTTCGATACGCGTTGCGTTCGGACTTCCGATCAAGCGGAAGGTCAATATCGAATCCGGCGCTCCATCGCGCCCGCTGAAAATCGAGGGTGTTGAACGTGTCCTGGCCGGGTTCGCTGTCCACTTGTCCGGTAACGACGAGATCAAGGTCCGGAAGCAAGGCGTTCGCGGCAACTTTGATCTTCCGCTCGGCATCGTCCGTTTCATCACGGACGTTGTACAGATCCAATCGTGCGACCCGAGCGACCGCAACGGCGTCTTCGCTGGAAATTTCGGGGTGGATGATTCCGCGGTTTCGCAGCACTTCGAGTTCGTTCTCGTCCAGAATAATGGGCAGATTAGTCGAAACGCCAAGTAATATCTTGAATTGATCGAGACTTTGTTTGTACGCGCGAACCGAATTGACCCATTCGTTCTCGGCGTTCAACACGGACTGCTCGATTCGGCCCAGACCCGCCTGCGTCGATCGCCCTTCAGCGGCCAACGCGCGCTCCTGCTCCGCCTGTCGCAGAAACGCCTGATACCCTTGCCAACTGTTCTGCACAGAGTCCCGGTCCTGCAATACCCCGTAATACGCCGAGGCCACTTCCACGACGAATTCCTTGCGAAAACGGGTGAACGACCGCAGTTGATACAACACGTCGCGCTCGGCTTGCGTGAGCTGTTCGGCGGCCACGTCGCTGCCTCGCCCTCGCAATAGCGGCTGCGTGAAGCTGCCAAGCAGCGCCGATGATGTAGAAACGCTGGGATCCCCGGTTAGAAACCTCAGAAAGTTCGACGTGAGGCTGATGGCAACGGCGCCGCCACCCTTCAATAGCATTCCGACGCCGACACTCGTTTGGCCGGATACGCTGCGCTCGTTGCGAATCTCATTATCCGGCTGGTTGATGCCTGTAACGGTAAACGCCTGCTCGACCACGTCCGCGTAAGAATTCAGAAGTTGGGCCGGCGTACCTGATAGGGCCCCTATGGCTTCGAGGGTGGCAATGGAAGTGCTGTTCGGCGCCACGCCGAAGAGCTCCAGGTACCCGGCCGCCGTGGACGCGTTCGGGATGCTGGTCGATGCGTTGGCGCCGGACTGGCGAATCCACCCCGGAATCGTCTGGGCCAATTCGGCCGAACCCGACAGTTTCGCAACGTCGGTGGTCGTACGGTTGTATTCGGCGGATCCCTCCGCGAAGAAGATGGGGGTATAGCGATGCCGATCCAATGTGAGCGACAAGGCTTGGAGGTAAAGCAATTCCTTCTGGTTCTGATACGTACGATTATGGAGAACCGAAATCCGTAAGGCGTCTTCCAGCGAAATCACGTGGGCTCCGATTTCGAACGCACCGTCCTCGCCAAGGAACTCGTCAGTCTCAGTCGCCGTCGGCAGATCGGTAAGGGGGGTTGACTCCTCTTCCTCGATGGAGAATTCAGCGGGCATTCCCGGCACCCCGGGAGACTTCTGCTCGATGATCTCGTACACTTCGCGGTCGGCACGCTCCCGGTATTGGGTCGTCGAGCATCCTGCGATGAGGAGAGAAGTCATGGCTATGGTCCACGTGCGCGGGGTGAACATGAGAGCGCGAGCCGAGCCCTGAAAATTTCCTAAAGACATACCGTTAAACAACTTAAAAAGAACACCCAAGTTACATAAGGCCCTGTATGGGCGCAATCTACCACAGGATAAAACCCCAAACATTGCCGGAAGTTCCCCCATTAACCGCTGCGGTCCCTTACTTGGTAAGTCGCGGGACTCCGCGTTGTGTAACAATGCACGTGATCGCAAATCCCGATCACGGTCTATTCCAGCGGGTGGCTCGCAAAATAGGAGCCGCGACGGGAGCACCGTCACGAGCTCG
>BTUX01000420.1:0-2144 GCA_045863315.1 Candidatus Hydrogenedentota bacterium
TGTGGCACCGCGGCTCTGCCCTCCGCTTTTGCTCGCCTCGACGGCGCGAACCGAACATCAATCTGAGAATCATTTCAATGGGATCCGCGGAGGCTGCTATCGGCGGCGGCCAGACGACATCATCAAAAGTGCGTCAGAGCCAAAGTTCGGCGCCGATTGACAGTGGTCCGCTCAAAAGTGGACAGCAGCTCCGATAGCGCCGCCACCAGTCGCCTCGTGATGACCCGGAGTGGACATCGAGTTTCATTCAGGATCCGTTTTACGGTTGCCGGGGCGCGAAACTCTGCGGGCGGGCCGCCCGAATCGTCAAATAATGACAATACTCGTTGAATCTTGACTATACGCCATGAGGCTGTAGTATGAGAATGGCATGGCGTATGTGATCAGCGAGTGCGTCATTGGATATGCTTCTCAAGGTGCTTGGCGCAGCGGAGGATTATCTATTAGGCGATAGGCCTTGGCAGAGGGCTCTCTTCATTGACGTTGGTTCAACCTTCACCAAGGTGCTCGTAGTCGAACAGAGTGGTCGCGTTATCGCCAGTTCGAAGGCGCCGACAACGATCAACGACGATGTCTTTGACGGCGTTCTTGCCGCCGTTGCGAATCTACCAGCTGGACGCCGCGGCCCTTTTGACTGGGCGCTAACATCAAGCAGCGCCGCTGGCGGGCTACGGATGGTTTCCGTTGGTTTGACGGAATCACTTTCGGGTCGAGCCGGCACCTTGGCAGCTTTGGGCAGCGGCGGAAAGGTTGTCCATTCTGAGTTTGGTTTCCTGGATGACCCAGCGATAGGGCGGGTCGAAAAGGCGAAGCCTCACCTAGTGCTTCTCGCCGGGGGGATCGATGGTGGCGATCAACGATCTCTCCTGCACAACGCCAGAAAATTGGCCACACTGGACGGTGCGCATGGCTTTGTCATCGCGGGCAACAGTCGTGCCTCTGCGCAGGCTGCCCAGATCCTCGCCGACGAAGGGCGCGACGCGCTGGTGGTCGACAATGTGTATCCGGATGTAGGGAAAATTGAGATCGCCCCAACCCGCGAAGCAGTCCGCGAACTCTTCATGAGGCATATCACCCGGGCAAAAGGCTTGGAGGAGTTCCTCGCCTTGGTTAAGTCCGGCTGCGAACCGACGCCTCTCGCCGTCAGCCGAGCGCTCAACCAGTTTCAAACGTCCGGGCGCCCCATCGTTTTCGTAGACCTCGGCGGAGCTACGACTGACGTCCACTCGATCGGAGGACTTCGCGAAAAACAGCGCCTGGCCGAGGTGCCGGATCCAGAGGTGATGCGAACTGTGGAGGGCGATCTGGGGATGCGCTGGAGCGCGCCCGGCGTCGTCAGTTCAATGCGCAAGGATCGCTTGGAGAACCTGGAGCAATCCCTGGGCTGCGATCTACACGAAGAAGCGCGTCGCAGGCATGAAGATCCCGCTTTCGTACCTGCGGACGACAAGGATCGTGCGATCGATCGTGTCTTTGCACAGGTTGCAATTGAAGTGGCGCTTGAGCGCCATGCGGGCCGGGTTCACATCCGGTATCGGCCATGGGGAGACAGATACGAGGTGACCGGCAAGGACCTGCGCAACAGCAGCACCCTCGTCGCAGCCGGCGGCGCATTCATCCACGCGAACGATCCCAAGTCCCTGGTGAGCGACGCGCTTCAGTCGATTGTCGATGCGCAGGCGCCCAAGAAACCGAACATCGTGATCGATTCAACGTACGGACTCTTCGCCGTTGGCCTTGCTGCGCGCCTATCCGGCCAGCTCGCGCGGGCTATGGCGGAAGCGCTATTCGGAACACGGAAAAGCGCGAACCTGTAGGGAGGATCTCATCATGAGTGGCGGAGACAAGAAGCAGTTCAGATTGCCCAGCGAAATGCCGGATGGCCGCGCACTGGTCGAAGAGGGTCGGAAGCTTGGCGAGAACATTAGACTCGGTCGCTCCCTCCTGTGTCAGAAGTACGGCGTCGCCAACGAAATCGAATACAAGAAGAAGATGCGGGCCGAAGGCCGGCTCATGCGATCGCTCAACATTGGCCTTAACACTTGGCGCGAAACCGCCGCGGGTCTGCGCAAGATTCACGAAGCATGCGAGGAGCGCGGGTTTCGTGTCGACCGCTACCAGATGCAGCTCGACCGTCGCCAGGG
>BTUX01000421.1:0-2036 GCA_045863315.1 Candidatus Hydrogenedentota bacterium
GATCAAGTAGTGATCGCCGAGATACTCGCCATGGTCCGACGTGAAGATTACAAGGGTTCGGTCCCACTGGCCCGACTGTTTGAGCGTTGTGACCAGCGAGCCTACGCAAGTGTCAATCTCGGAGATCATGCCGTAGTAGCAGGCGCGGGTTTCGCGCCATTCGAGATTGGTTACAAGCGAGGGAGAAGTATGCGCCATTTGCAGATAGGGATGCGGATCGCGCAATTCGGCGGGACGCCGGTTCGGCTCGGGCAGGTCCCGCGGATCGTACATGTCGTTGTACGGCGCTGGGCAGATGCGTGGCGGGTGGGGCTTGATGAAATTCACGCTAAGCATCCACCCCCCGTCACCGTGCTCGCGCATATAGTCGCTTGCCTTTTCCGCCAGAAAAGTCGACTCACTGTCCTTGGCGGTGTAAAACGCGGGGTACCGAAGGGGCAAATGATCGCCCGGCCCGTCGGCGGGCACGTTATAGGCCGTGGTGATCATAGGTCCGCAGAGATGTTCCGGGTATCCTCGCGCCCGTAGCATGGCGAAGTACTCGGGCGAGTGGTATTCATGCTGGAACGTATAATCGAACCCCGGCAGAAAGTTGTCGAAACGAAGGCCGGTGGTCCGGGGGTCCCCCGCCGGCAGTATGCGAGGATCGATCGCATAGTCGTTATATCCGACAATAGCCGTCGCGTACCCTGCTTCTTTGACGTATATCGCGAGGTTTTCGTGCGCGTCGGCCAGGGGCGTGTAGTTGTTCACGGCCCGGGTCGAACACAGATATCGGCCCGTATATATGCACATCCTCGAAGGCCCGCACGGACAGGTCTGTACGAAGCAGTGGTCGAACGACACCCCCTGCGTCGCCAGCGCATCCAGATGGGGCGTTCGAATGATGGTATTCCCTGTTGCGCCGAGACAGTCCCAGCGGAATTGGTCGGCGATGATCAGTAGAACGTTCAAGTTGGACCGCACGGGAATGGGCTACTCCGCGTCCAGCGCATTCCCGCAATGGGGGCAGTACGGTGTCGGCTCGCGCAGACCGGCGTTGCAGTGGGGGCAGTGCAACGCGGATTCGAGTAACGGCGACTCGTAATGGACGGCCGCGAGTTTCCAGTCGCCGCCAGCCTTCAGAAACCGAAAACTCACCGTGGCGTCCCCGTTCTCAAATGTTGCGGCATACGCGGCATCTGCCCGGCCGCCGCTGGTATTGGTGTTGATGTGAAAGCTTTGCATGGACTTGCTTTTGAGATCTCCGAGCGACCCGTGAACGTGGGAGAGAAATGCTTTGAACGACTGGGGGGGGTCGGCCTGATGAAGCTGCTCGTGTGCGCTGTCGTAAATGGATGCGTACTCGCCGCGGTCGACTTGGGCGAAATACTCGCTCACCTTTGGTTCCAGGGTCCTGCCGGCATATCGAAAAAGGAACAAAAAGAGCGCGGCGAACAGCGTCGCCACGAGCAGCGCACCGCCACAACCGATGAAAATAAATGGTAACGGGCCAATCCGTTTCTGCCCCTGATTTCGCGGCGGGGGAGGGGGAGGCGCGTGTGGCGTGTCCATCCGCACACTCTTCCGCATGGACCGGTCGCTGCTTCAAATCCGCAGCGCCCGCGGCATGCCTGTTCCCGTGCTTCGTCTCGGAGCGTTCGGCTCCCACACGCCGGGCGGTTTCGTTTCGCATTCCGGACATGCCCCCGCCCGCATCCGGTTCTCTTCGACATAGAAGCCGTACCGCTGGATCAAAAGAGCACCGCATGTCGGACAGTACGTGTTTTCACGGTCTCCGACCCTGCCGGGCAGGTTGCCCGGATACACAAAGTGAAGGCCCGCTTCCTTGCCCGCATCGTACGCGCGATCCAGGTCGCGGGTGTTCGTGCGCGGCGGATCTGTCATCTTATAATCGGGATGAAATGCGGTGACGTGCCATGGAATGTCGCGTGATACACCGGCCAAAAACTTGGCGATTCCTTTCAATTCCTCCTCGCTGTCGTTAAAACCGGGCACGACCAGCGTAACGACCTCGACCCAAAACCCCATTTCCT
>BTUX01000422.1:0-2036 GCA_045863315.1 Candidatus Hydrogenedentota bacterium
GTTTGAACCTCGGAAACGCCTGATAGGCGAAACCCATCACGAACAGCCCGACCCAACCGAAAATCTGTGCGTGGCCGTGCGCATTGACCTCATTGATTCCAACCGCCGTGAACGAACGCAGAAACCCTATCCGAAGCAGAAGGTAGGCCCCCCACACCGCGCCCAAGGTCAACGCGATCGCGATTCCAGACTTGAAGAAGGGGCGGTAGATGGAGTCCGCAATCGTGTCCGCGATCGAGGTCGGGACTGCGGGCTGTGCTGTCCGCGACATCGCTTCGCGGAGTTCTTCCATCAAACGAGGCAGCGGCACGTCATGCGCGTGAGCGAAGAACTCCAGCGTCTCCACCGGTCCCAATGGCCCTCCGCACCCGCGCAGGCCGTACCGATCGAGAACCGGACGGACTTGAGGGGCCGAGCGGAGGAGGTCGGGTAGGAGAGTGGTCGGGTGAATCTCGATAGAAGGGTGTCGATTTGTGTTCATTCTAAGGCCCTTCAACTAATAATCACATGCTTTTATACGTAAAATAGGTAAAAAAATTAAACTTCTAGTTTGGCGACATGTTTGTGCATATTAATGTCTGATAAAGTTGACTCAACAAGCATCCGCATGTACGAGTCGCGAACGCTCGCCCACTTATGGTGCATTGCGCACGGATTATCGGGCGAACACGAACCATTTCCCATGAAACAGCCCTGCCACCTGCCGATGTGGTCTATCGGGTCTACTACATCAAACAAAGTAATCGCTTCCGGCCTCCTGGCAAGCTGAAAGCCCCCGCCCATGCCCTTCTGCGAGCGGAGCACGCCGGCCTGAACCAACCCTTGTAGCAACTTGCCCAGGTAGTTGGGCGGAGCCCCAATCCGCTCAGCGATGCTCGTGGCACCGTGGAACTCGTCCGGCGTTTCCGCTAGAACCGCTACCGCCTTGAGAGCGTGGAGTGCTGTCTTGGATATCATGGCGTTATTCTCTAATCACATGTTATTATACTATTTTGTCCGTTGGATGTCAACCCCTCGCATCCTGCGGAATTCAGCATGACTCTTGTCCCCTGTTGTCGAAGGCTTCTGTTTGCGTGGCCTACTCGCGGTCAACACGGAACAAGACGCGAAATGGGGGGGTGGCGGAAACATGGGCGGACGGAGATCGCTGCCGACGGGCGCCGCGGCGTTTGCTTCCGCGTTTTCACGTTTGCGGTCCGCAGGGCCGTTGCCAGTGGGCGCGCCCGGCCAAACATCCTGCTAATTCTGACTGATGACCTCGGCTATGGCCAGCTTGGCTGCTACGGGCAGGAGTTCCCCGGTAAATAGCACCCTGCCCAGCCCCCGAGAGTGCTATAATGATCAATGAGAGCACGGTCCATTTTCGGGGGCGTTGGGACCGTACCGAAGCGGGGAGATGTATCACGAAACGGGGGAAACAGATCTCGCTGGCACTATTTGGACTGGCGACGGTAACGTTCTTGGCTATTCAGTTGGTTCCCGTCGAAAGGACGAACCCGCCTGTCTCTGCGGACATAGCGGCGCCGAAGGCCGTGAAAAGCATCCTCCGAGAGTCCTGCTACGATTGTCATTCGAATGAGACCGTCTGGCCTTGGTACAGCCGGATCGCTCCCGTTTCTTGGCTGGTAACCCGCGACGTCTCCGAAGGCCGGCTACACCTCAACTTTTCCAACTGGGAAGGCCAAAGTCCCAATGACAAAGTGGAGGCGGCCGAAGAAATCCTCGAAGAAATCTCGGAAGGCAAAATGCCGATGCCCATCTACGTCGCCATGCACAGCTCCGCCCGGCTCACGCCTGAAAAGAGTGCCACCCTCGCCGCATGGTTCGAAAGCTTCGGTGTGCAACGCGGCTCGGGTGCGCAAGCAGCGCAATCCAACCACGAAGAACAAGACGATCACGAATAACTCTTCACCCTCGTAAGTGCTCCCGAAGCTGCGCTTCGTATCCAGCACGCGAAGCGCAGCTTCGCTCCCAGTTGTGTTCCCAAGTACAACTTGGGAACAAGGGCAAGGGCAAGGGCAAGGGCAAAGGGCAAG
>BTUX01000423.1:0-2033 GCA_045863315.1 Candidatus Hydrogenedentota bacterium
GCTTCACCCGTGGCTACCGTCCTGCGCCCCGCTGGGGCGGAGAGGAACCGATACGCACCCGTATCCCGACGAGGCCGTCAAACTGAGCCCCGCTGGGGCGAAGAGGAACCCTAGCGACCCGCGCCCCGCTGGGGCGAAGAGGAACCCTAGCAGTTTGTCGGACTTTGCTCGTAAGTCCAATCATGGCAATGGCGCTCAATTTTGGACCGCCTGGCGACGAGCATTGATACATAACGACTTACACATTTGTCCGATGCCAAGTCCGACAAACTGCTAACCCGGATTTTTCGCACCCGCGGGCAATGAAGGATACAACTTCGTGCGGCACACACCTTTATGCAGCGACAGGGAAAACGGGCCGTTGGTGTGAAAAATCCTCACCCGATTGACTTGTATGCTATCTCCTGAGCATTTCTCACCAGTCGCTCCCGTCATCGGGAGCGACTGGTGAGAAATGCGGGCTAAAACACGCGCAGCATCACGCACTTCAGGTACGCGGTCTCCGGCATCGCCATGAGTACCGGGTGGTCCCGGGCCGCGCCGCGCGTTTCCAGGATCCATGCGTCCCGCTGGGCCGCCCGTGCGGCACGCTTCAGCATTTCCAGGAAGGCAGGCATGTCCACGAAGTGGGAACACGACGAAGTAATGAGGTAACCGCCGTGCTCCACCGCATTCATGGCGTCCCGATTTAGTGACTGATACAACCCCAGCGCCTTTCGCGCCTGGCCGCGCGATTTCGCGAGCGCCGGCGGATCGAGGATGATAACGTCGTACCGTTCTCCGCGTCTTAAGGCTTCGCCTGCGTCCCCGCATTCGAATGTGCACCGAACCTCCAGCCCGTTCAATGCCGCGTTCCGGCGCGCCGCCTCGATTGCCGCGGACGAAGAATCGATGCCCACCACTTGGGCGGCATTTGCCCTCGCCATGTTCAAAGACCACTGGCCCGCGTAGCAGAACCCGTCAAACACGCGCGCACCTTCGGCGACCCGCGAAGCCACGGCGCAGTTCTCCCGCTGATCGAGGAACATCCCCGTCTTCTGACCGGCGTCGATGTCGACGAGGTAGCGAAGAGCGTCGATCTCAACCTCCACCGGACCTGCCGCGTCCCCAAAGGCGTACACCTTTGAGTTCACTTCCAACCGCACTCCGCGGATGCCCTCAACCGACAGGAATGCGTTCGCCAGGTCTTCCGCACAGTGGGAATAGAACGCGCACGAGGTCTCCGCGCATACCACGCCGTCGTACCGGTCCGCGATCAGGCCCGGCAGCCCGTCACTCTCGCCGTGGATCCATCGATAGGTGGATTGGGCAGGGTACATGCTATCGCGGTAGCGTTTCGCGCGAGCGACCCGCCTCGCCAAGAACGCGGAATCGACTGGCTCGTCCCGGTCCGTGAGGATTCGGACCGCAATGCCCCCCTGCGCCTGATAGAACCCCCGCGCGACCAGCCGGCCCTTGAGCGAAACGATCTCGACGATTTCTCCGTCGCCAACCTCCGGCAGTTGCGCGAATTCGTTTCGGTACGCCCACAAATGACCGCGCAACAAGCGGCGTTCCTCTTTTTCCTTCAGAATGGCGGATTGCATGGCGCGAAGTGTACCTGAGGGATTGCGCACACCGCCAAATTCACGGAGCCCGCCGACTCTGCGCGCTGTCGCGTCCTTCCTGACCAAGTTTCCGTCCCGCTCGACGCGCGGCGTAGCACGAAACGCCCGTTTGCGGTAAAATGCCGGTAGCTGCTTTTGGTGTAACTTGCGGTGCTTCAAACGGGCCGGTCCCGCGGCGCGCGCTTCCCCAAGCGGTTGCGATGGTTTCGCGTTGCGGCGATCGAACAGCGGTCAGCGCAGTTCCCCGCGCTGAAGGAGGGTGATTATGGCAACGGTTACGGCTCCCGCGATTTTTCCAAATATCCAGCCGTTCCTGGCCGGTGAACACAAACTGCTTTTTGGGGGGCGATGGGTGGGTCCCGCGTCAGGCGAAACCTTCAGCGTGTTCAATCCCGCGACGGGGGAGCCGATCGCCGAGGTCGCGTC
>BTUX01000424.1:0-2029 GCA_045863315.1 Candidatus Hydrogenedentota bacterium
CGTGCCGCTCGACGGACGCATCACGCTGCGCGTCGTTTCGGAAAAGAAGGAATAGCTGTTCAACCGGGGCGGGCTTTGCGGCCCGCCCCTTTTTTCGAGAAAGGATTCTCACTATGACACACTTCACCGTAGCGATACTCGTGCCGCAGCACGTCAACGATATTCCCGCATTCATCGAACGTCAGATGCACCGCTTCTGCGAGCACATCGAAGTCCCGTCCTATGTCTGCTATTCGCCGCAAGAAGCCGCGGCCGAGATCGCCGACACCATCCGCCGGCTGGAACTGATCGTCAGCCGAAAGGAACCGCACTACGACTTGGACAAGTGCCGGCAGGAGATTAAGGAACTCCGTGGCACGACGCCAGAGGCGCGCTACCACGACCGGCTGAAGCTCTACGAGCGCTTCAACGAACAGGGCCAGCCGCTATCGACCTACAACCCGGACAGCAAATGGGACTGGTACGTCATCGGCGGTCGCTGGGACGGCTGGATCAACGACATCGAGGCCGGCAGCGAGCGCGTCGAGGACAACATGGCGACGACCAGGCAGGCCATCGAGCGCGGCAAGATACCGCACGCCATCGTCACGCCCGACGGTGTGTGGCACGAGCGCGGCCGCATGGGCTGGTGGGCCATCCTCTTGACCGAGAACGAAAACTGGGACGACCAGGCCCGCGCCCTCTTCGAATGCCATCCCGACTGCCGGGTGGTCATCCTCGATGCCCATATTTAGGGAGGCCGACATGACAATCAACCCGTTCTATTCCCGTCGAAATCCGGCAACACCGGCGCGTGTCGTTATGCCGCGATATGCGAAACTCCCGCATGCTCCGGTCAACCGAAGTCCGGTGCCCAGGCTCACCAGCCCCTATCATATCGATCGCGCCGGCGAATACGGCGACGGAATCACTGTTCTGCCCCTCGAAGCCCATTAAAATCCGGTGTACGATTGCTGGTTGGCAGGCCGGGAGCGCCCGGCGCGCGGCCGATAGATTGTGGCCAGCGGTGACCTTTCATTCACCGAGCACGGTCCCATGGGAAAAAAGTACAAGTTTGATTTGTTCTTGTGTCATAGTACACGCGATAAGCCTACAGTGCGTGCCCTCGCCGATAGGCTCGAAAATGATGGGCTGCGCATCTGGTTTGATGAGCGCACGATTCTCCCCGGCGACCACATCTTGAGCGCTATCGACAAGGGCCTTCAGTCGTCCCGCAAAGTGGTGTTGTGCATCTCGCGCAGCTTCTTGAAATCCGCTTGGGCGGCGCTGGAATCCAGCTTCTTCCGCGGACCAGACCCCCTGAACAAGCGGCGCCGTTGCATTCCACTTCTTCTTGACGGGACGAAGCCGAAAGGAACACTGACCCAGTTCTCCTACATAAACTACGCCGCCGATCAAGATACCGCGTATCCCCAATTGCTCGCAGCGTGCCGCCCTCCGATTTCGAAAGGCAGATCATGCTTAGATTCTCTCCGGCAGCCTGTCGCCCAGCGACCCGCGCTCTGTTACTTCGCATATATTTCCGCCACAAAAGTCCATGAACTATTGCCACAAGTCGGTCCGCCTTTCCCTCGGAAACTCCCCGCCAATATTGCAAATGGAGTCGGCCCGAATTGGAAAACTCAGGCACTTCGCGGGATCATGACCAATACTTCGTTCGGTCGTTACGAAAGATCTCTTCTCCCGCCCGCCGAACGCGCACGCCTCGTTAATGAGCTAATATCCGCTCTTGTTGGAATTGATCGCGATTTTGGACCGCTGCCAAACCTCCGTGGGTTACTGCATAGTCGCGGTCCGAAGGTCGGTCGAATATTCACTTATGCCGGCCCATTTCGCGTGATGTCCTCTGCCAGGCGGCGACATCAGGCCCCTGCACTTGATGTCCCATACGTAAGTTTGCGCTCGGAAGACCCGTCCGGGTCGCGTCTCTTGCTCACGTGCTCGGTTAGATTCTTCAGTGATATGGGCGAGGTTCGTGGGACGTGCATACCTCATTCAGGTAACGCCATGTTCTTTGCCAGCAAAGAAC
>BTUX01000425.1:0-2026 GCA_045863315.1 Candidatus Hydrogenedentota bacterium
GCTCCGGCAAGACGATGGGCATTTTTCAGCTCGAAAGTTCCGGCATGCGCGATCTGGCCAAGCGCATCGGACTCGAGAGCCTCGAAGAAGTGTGTGCGCTCATCGCGTTGTACCGCCCCGGGCCGATGCAGCTCAAGGACCAGTACATCGAAAACAAACACCATCCCGAGCGGGTCAAGTACGATCATCCGGTGCTCGAACCAATCCTTAAAGAGACTTACGGCGTCGCGCTGTATCAGGAACAGGTCATGCAGATCGTGCAGGCCGTGGCAGGCTTCACGCTCGGACAGGCCGACATTCTGCGGCGGGCCATGGGAAAGAAAAAAGCGGACCTTATGGCGCAGCAGCGCGATCAGTTCGTCGCGGGCGCGGTCGCCAATGGCATAGCCGAGACCATTGCGGTCACCTTGTTCAACAAGATTGAGCAGTTCGCGGGATACGGCTTTAACAAGTCACACAGCATGGCCTATGCGTACGTGGCGTATCAGACCGCGTATCTCAAGGCCAACTACCCCGTAGAGTTCATGGCCGCGTTGCTGACAAGCGAATCCGGAAACCTTGAAAAAGTTGCCATCTACGTTGAAGAGTGCCGCCGACTCGGGATCGAGGTGTTGCCCCCGGACCTGAACTCGAGCTACAGCGGGTTTACGGTCGAAGGCGACAGCATCCGGTTCGGAATGGGCGCCGTCAAAAATGTCGGGGACGCGGCCGTCGAAGCGATCACCGCGGAACGGGACAGGAACGGCCCATACAAGGACATTTTTGACTTCTGCCGGCGCATCGACAGCAAGATGATAAACCGCCGCGTCATCGAAAGCTTGAACAAGGCCGGCGCGCTCGCCAGCACCGGCTGGAACCGGCGGCAAGTCGAGCATGTTCTCGACGCCGCCCTCAGCGAGGGGCAACTCAGCCAGCGTGAGCGTGAGGCGGGGCAGACGTCGCTGCTCGATCTGATGGGCGGGCCCGGCGAAACATCAATCCACGCCAAACCCGACGTGCCCGAATGGCCGGAGACCGAACTGCTCGCTTTTGAAAAGGAGACGCTGGGACTTTATGTGAGCAGCCATCCGTTGGCCAAGTATTCGCGGGTCCTCGAGCGGTATACTACCCACCGCGTCTCGGCCCTCAAAGACCTTCGCGACGACACCGAGGTTGTCATCGGCGGTTTGATCGGGAACGTGAAACAGCACATCACGGCGCGCGGCGGAAAGAAGATGGCCTTCGTCACGCTCGAGACTCTGGAGGGTCCCTGCGAAGTCACCGTGTTTTCGGGCCTCTATGAGGTCAAGTCCGGACTGCTCGTCAAGGACATGGCGGTGATGGTCCCGGCCCGCGTCAGTTTCCGCAATGACGAGCCAGGATTGATTGCAACCGACGTTATACGCATCGAGGACGCCGAAGAAAAACTGACAAAGGCTGTCCACATCCGACTTACGACCGTAGGCCTCGATGCGTCGTTGATCGAGAAACTTGCGGAAACGCTCGGCGAACGCCCCGGAAAGTGCGACGTGTACCTCCACTGCGTCACGCCGTCGCACGAAGACGTGACCGTACATGCCACGTCCGCCTGTAAAGTCGCCCCTTCCAAGGAACTTTACGATGCCGTCGAGCGTTTACTCGGCGAGGAAACCCTGTGGTTCTCCGGAGGGAACGGCCTGCCTCGACATGAGTGACGGCATGGACAATCCAATCATACTTTTCGACGGGGTGTGCAACCTGTGCAACCGCTCCGTGGCGTTCGTCATCCACCACGACCGCGGGCGTGTATTCCGCTTTGCGCCGCTGCAGTCGGACGCCGGCCGGAATCTGTTGCAGAAGTTCAACCTGGCGACCGACAGCTTCGACACCATGGTGCTTGTAGAAGGCGACACGCACTACACGAGGTCCACGGCGGGCCTTCGAATTATGCGCCGGCTCGGCCGCCCGTGGTCGCTGCTGTACGCGTTGGTCCTTGTTCCCCGCTGCCTGCGGGACGCCGTCTATGGAATCATTGTGCACAACCGCTACAAGTGGTGGGGTAAGCGTG
>BTUX01000426.1:0-2010 GCA_045863315.1 Candidatus Hydrogenedentota bacterium
CCGTCCCCTCGACATGCCCCTCCTGGGCATCCTCGATGATGGTCTGCCCCTTGAGTTGCTCAGCCCAAGCTGGTTGGCTGTGGGCCGTCGCGTGCAAATCCGCCGGCGCCGCCGACGCGATTGAAAACACGCCGAGACAGACCGAAGGCAGCATCACGCCCAACATGTACCGTAGGGCTGCGCGCGCCTTCCGTTGCTTCATCTTCCGAGGTCCACTTCGTCCCGATCTCATTGACCTACCTCCTCTTGAAACCATAATCGCTTCCCTGCAGAACGACGTGCGTGGTGCAGGCTCGAAGGGAGCCTGCACCGTCATAAGGTGGAACGCTCAGGAGGCCGGTCCTTCAGGCCCACTTATGATGTTCGCGGCAGCCGCGTGGCCTCCACAGGCACAGGCCCGCCATGGCCCGCGCCTAGGAACGCGAAGAAACCAGGAAGCGACGATCCGACCACGCACCTGCCGCTGCACGTACAAAGACGGACGGGGACTGAGCAATTTTCGTTCCTTTTCGCCACCATCAAGAATGGCAATGAATGTGGGATTTTTGGAGTGAATTGAAACGGTGACATGAAAAAATGGGGCGCAGACGCCCCATTAAAATTCCGCATGATCGCGAAACAGATTGAATTTGCTGGCAGGTGCGAGGTGTCCTAGAAATTATCCCGATGGGACAGCGACGCCCCATCGACAGAGGAAGCGGCAGCGGCGTAAGCGGCATCGTGAACGCACACGGTGAGGCGTGGCAGGAAACGGTGCGCGAACATACGACGCGCGAGCTAGAAGAGCTCGCGCAGTCCGTGCTTCTTGACCATCCGCTCGATGGTCTTTCGATCGACGCCGGCCTCCCTCGCGGCCCGCCCCATGTGTCCGTCATGCCGCTTGAGGAGGTCAATCAGGAACCCGCGCTCGAAGGTCGTGACCGCAACTTGCTTCGCATGTTTGAAGGAGCCCGGTTCGGCGGGCGCCGTGTCTTCGGCCCCATTCGCCCTGAGCCGCTCAGGCAAATGGGCGCGGGTAATCATCGGCCCGTCGGCCAAGACCGCCGCCCGTTCGATCACGTTTTGCAGTTCACGCACGTTTCCAGGCCAGCCGTAGGCCGAGAGCAGGTCGCTCGCATCCCGATCCAATTCCGGGACCGAGGTCGCCATCGCACCTTGCTGCCGGATGAACCGCCGGAGGAACTCACGCGCCAGCAAGACGACATCCCCCTCGCGCTGACGAAGCGGGGGCAGGGCGATGGGAATGACATTTAGGCGATAGTAGAGGTCTTCTCGAAACTCGCCGCGACGGCAAGCCGCCTCGAGATCCTGGTTCGACGCCGCGATCACCCGCACGTCGACGTCCATGAAGCGAATGCCGCCCACCCGCCGAACTTGCCGTTCCTGTAACACGCGCAGGAGACGCGACTGCAGGGTCTGGCTCATCCCGCTCACCTCGTCGAGGAACACGGTCCCGCCGGCTGCGATCTCGAACAGGCCAGGTTTCGAGACGTGGGCCCCGGTGAAGGCCCCTTTCTCATGCCCGAACAATTCGGATTCGAGCAGCGTATCCGGCAACGACACGCAGTCCACCGGAATGAAGGGACGATCGGCCCGCAGGCTGGCGTCGTGAATGGCATGGGCGACCAATTCTTTCCCCGTGCCGCTCTCGCCGTAGACCAAGACGTTGGACGGCGTCGGGGCCACTTTTTCGATCAAATCGAAGACCGACTGCATGGCGGCGCTCTCGCCGATCACCCGCGCCAATCCCGCATGGCGGGACTGCCTCGATTGACCGGCCAGTCCTTCCTCCCGCGTTTCCGCCTCGTTCGCCACCCGCTCCGCCTTCACGGCCTGGCCGTCCTCGCCGAACGCGCGGCGCGCCACCTGTACGAGATCCGCGCTCGTAAACGGCTTGGTGATGTAGTCGAACGCCCCGTACCGCATCGAGGTCACCGCAGTCTGCACGGTGGCATGAGCCGTCAACAGCACGACCTGCACGGCAGGATCGAATCGCTTCGCGGCCGTCAG
>BTUX01000427.1:0-1976 GCA_045863315.1 Candidatus Hydrogenedentota bacterium
GGGGGCTCGTGCTAACCGGTCGGATACGCGAACGGCATCCGCGACTCAATGGATATCGTGACAGGTATCACGATATCGGGTGACAAAGGTATCTCGCGCTCGGGACGCCTACCTAACGATAGTGTGGCTATCGTGTGATGGGGCTGCCCATGTATGTGCAAGTTACCTGTGCTGAATCCCTGAATTCGTTGTAATGAGGTAGCTTCGTGGCTCAGATTTTCCCGTCCAGCATGAACACGGTCGCCCGTGTCACCCTTATCGGCGGAGTCCTCTTTCTCGGTTTGGCTGGAACCGGCGCCATGGCGTTCTATCGGTCACCTGCCGTAACGAACGTCAATATCGCACGGGAACAAGCCGTACCCTTCAGCCACCGCCACCACGTGCGGGGGTTAGGGATCGATTGCCGGTATTGCCACACCACGGTCGAAACGAGTCCGTATGCGGGCATCCCGGCCACCGAAACGTGCATGAGCTGCCACTCCCAGGTATGGACCCAAGCCCCGATGCTCGAACCCGTGCGGCAGAGCTGGGATACCGGCCAGCCGCTCCAGTGGGTACGCGTCAACGACCTGCCGGATTTCGTGTACTTCAACCATAGCATCCACGTAAACAAGGGAATTGGGTGCGTCACCTGCCACGGGCAGGTGGATGACATGCCGCTGGTCTCGAAAGCGAACACGTTCCACATGTCCTGGTGCTTGCAATGCCATAAGCGGCCGGAAAACTTCATTCGCCCGAAGGAGCACGTATTTGACATGACGTGGACGCCGGCCCGGGACAATACAACCCAGAAAGAACTAGGCCCCAGGCTGGTCGAGCAATACGACATTAACAAAGCACAGCTTACCAATTGTTCGGTGTGCCACCGATGAACGACTGCCACTCACATAAACGATCGACTAGAAAGAACGGCGGCGCGCCGCTTGATCTGCAAACCGTCAAAGCGAAGCTGAAAGATCGCCGAGGTCTGCAATATTGGCGCAGTCTCGAAGAATTGGGGGAGTCCGACGAGTTCATCGAGATGCTCCACCGCGAGTTCCCGCGCGAGGCCTCGGTTCTGGACGATGGGGTGGAGCGCCGGAGCTTCCTGAAGTTCATGGGCGCCTCTCTGGCGCTGGCGGGCATGACCGCGGCCTGTTCACGCCAACCGGACGAACATATCATTCCGTTTGTACAGCCCCCGGTGGAACTCACTCCGGGGACTCCGCTCTACTTTGCGACCGCCATGCCGGTATACGGCCACGCCGTGGGAATTCTGGCGGAAAACCATATGGGTCGGCCCACAAAAGTCGAGGGGAACAAGTACCACCCGGCCAGTCTGGGCTCGACGGACGCCCAGGTGCAAGCATCGATCCTGTCGCTTTACGACCCGGACCGATCGGCTGTGGCGTTAAAGACCGGCGCGATTACGACGTGGGAGAACTTCACGGCCTTTCTCGATACGCTTCTCAACGGTCCGAAGGACGGGCTCGGCGCCAAGATTGGTCCGGGCCTGCGCGATCAAGGCGGGGCGGGTCTTCGAATTCTTACGGGAACTGTGACCTCGCCCACGCTCGGCGCTCAGCTCATCGCGTTTCTCAACGATCTTCCCGGGGCGCGCTGGCATCAGTACGAACCGGTGAACCGCGACAACGCGCGCGGCGGAGCGCGTCTGGCCTTTGGCGAACCGCTTAACACGGTATACCAGTTCCAGAACGCCGACGTTGTGCTGTCGCTGGACGCCAATTTCTTGTCCGAAGGCCCGGGCAGCATTCGCTATTCGCGTGATTTCGCGGCCCATCGCGACCCGGACGGCATCAACGGTGCGATGAATCGACTTTATGTCGTAGAGAGCACACCGACTGTCACTGGCGCCGCAGCCGATCACGCCGTGCACGTCCGCCCGAGTGCGGTCGAGACTATCGCCCGAGCGATTGCTCGCGGGCTTGGGCTCGATGCCCCCGGCCCGGAACCGGATGAGAAACATAAGAAGTTCG
>BTUX01000428.1:0-1924 GCA_045863315.1 Candidatus Hydrogenedentota bacterium
TGCGGATTCCGTGGATTTTATCGGCGTATCGTATTTCGGGCGCGCGTTCATGCGCTTTCATCCGTTTGCCGTGAATGCGCTGTGTCGGCAATACGTGGATGATAACGGCGAACGTGTTCAAGTCGACGCAGCAATTCCCGATCCCCATGCCTTCGGTGATTTATTGTTTGAACTTGCATCCTACGGAAAGCCGATCGTAGTGACGGGAAACGGTATCGCAACGGACGACGATGATCTTCGATGCCGGTATCTGCTCGACCACATCGACGCGATCCGCTCGGCGATTCGCGAGGATGTCAACGTTCGCGGCTATTTTCATTACTCGTTGCTCGACGGGTTCGAATGGTCCCGCGGCCACACCGCGCGTTTCGGTCTTGTGCACGTCGATCGCGAATCGCTCGCGCGTACGCCCAATCGAAGCGCGTATCTGTACAAGGAAATCTGCGAGTCAAACGACATCCGGACCGGCCCCATCCGGAGGTTTTGTCCGGATTGGGCTAATCGCGCAGCCAAGGGAGCCGTCCTTACGTGATGGCATCCGGCGCAAGACTGGTTCTGGCCTTCGACGGGGGCGGTACCTCCACCCGCGCCGGACTGTACGACGAACGTGGAACGCTTTTGCGCGAGCGCCAGGGCGATGCCTCGAATCCAGTGCTCTGCGGCCTCGACCGCTCCATCGCAGTTCTGACTGCACTTGGAACGGAACTGTTGGCCGGCGAGACCGCCGCCTTCGTCGCGGCCGGAATCTCCGGGGCCGGCGGGGCCCTGCACAGGGACCGCATCGCCCGCCAATTGTGCCGCCGCCTTGGCTCGCAGCGGGCCGTGGTGACGACCGACATCCATGCCCTGCTGTACGCAAACGCGCGGACCGCGCCCGCCGTCGTCGTAATAGCCGGCACCGGTTCGAGCGTGATCGCGCAGAGCGAAAGCGGGGAGCTGTTACTGGTCGGCGGGCGCGGACATCTCATGGGAGATGATGGAAGCGCATACGCTGTCGTCATTGATGCGTTGCGTCGATGCGCGAATCGGCTTGATGAGGAAGGGACCTTGCCGCCGCTTGCGCAGGCGCTCACCGATGAGGCCGGGCTCTCGTCGTTTCAAGATTTCGTGCCCTGGACCCACGCCTCCTCCAAGCAGCGGATAGCAAACCTTGCGCGCGCGGTCACGTCGCAGGCCCGGCACGGCGATGCCGAGGCGTCGGCGGTACTGCTCGATGGCTCGATGCGTCTGGCGAGGCTGGCCGGCGCGGCCATGACGCGGCTGCATTTGCCGGATTCAACTCCAATCTATTTGGCGGGAGGACTGTTCGAGGGCGACGCAGGTTCCAAAGCTCGTTTTGCGCACGGTCTGTCCCTGCTGGGCAGGCACGCGGTTTCCGTCCTGGCCCCTCTGCGCGGGCATCAGGCCGCCGCTGCGCTGGCGACCGCAGAATCCCTGCCCGCGCAGTTTCCTCTGAGCGTTTCGACCGATAACACGTCCGACGAACCCGAATGCCCGCCGACGGAACAGCGCGCCGCTGGTGAACCGCCCTTGGACCGATTGTCCGGTGCAGGTATCGCCCGCAAAATGGCACAAGACCATCAGCGGGTTCTTGACGCGATCGGACCGTGCATCGACAGGATTGGCGCAACGATTGAACTGATCGCATCCGCGTTCCGGCAAGGGGGACGGCTGGTGTATGTCGGAGCCGGAACCAGCGGAAGATTGGGCGTTCTGGATGCGTCCGAGTGTCCCCCGACCTTTGGCGCGCCGCACGGACAGGTCATCGCGCTCATCGCCGGCGGCGAAACGGCGGTGAGGGAAAGCGTCGAGGGAGCCGAAGACAACACAGAGGCGGCCAAGAACGACTTGGACGCCATCGAACCGCCTTTGTCCGAATGCGACGTGGTCGTCGGAATAACGGCGTCGGGGACCACCCCCTACG
>BTUX01000429.1:0-1923 GCA_045863315.1 Candidatus Hydrogenedentota bacterium
GATTTATACCGTCCCCGGGATCACTTCGTTGGCGGTCCGCGAGATTAACCGGGATGAATTCCGCGACGCGATTGCAACCGGATGGAGTTCCGATGTGTTGATCTTTTTCCCGGGAGACCGTGATGCGTACTTTGGCCAGCCTTCGCTGATCTCGGCGCCGGGTGGACCGTGCGACGTTCAAATTGCGGACTTGAACGGCGACGGCAGCCTCGACCTTGTCACCTCCATGTACAACTCAGGTGAAATCGTCGTCTGGAAGGGTGATGGGACCGGCGCATTTTCGGAGACCGCCCGCTTCTCCAGCCGCGCTCCCTTGCCTCACAAGGTCCGGGTCGCCGACCTGAACGGCGACGGGCGCCTGGATATCGCCGTGTCGCACTGTTTTACGTCGGATTCCGTGGTACTTTTCTTTGGCGATGCGGAGCCCTCTTTCTCTTTTTCCACATCACAGGAAATACCCATGAACCCGAACGACAACCGTCAGTCCGTGGATGATGAAATCCGCGACCTGCTGGTTCGAGATTTCAATGGAGACGGCCGGATGGACTTTGCCGCCGCGTGTTATGCATCGCGCCGCGTCTGCCTGTTTCTTAATGAGTCCGGCGGACCCGGTATTCCGCTGCGCTTCCATCGGGAAACGTATACCTACAAAGACGCCAGACCCCGCGCGCTGGCCTCCGCCGACTTCAACGGGGACGGGAAAACGGACATTGCCGTTACCTTGTGGGAGGCAAACGCAGTCGCCCTGTTGTTGGCCAACTGACCTGTCGACGGATTCGATCCGGTGAACCAGCTTCTCGAAGCCCGCGCGGTGGCGGGGCGGGATCGCGGGTCAATGTCTCCGCTTGACCAGCGCGGCCAGTTGGGCGCTCAATTCCGCGTAGGCCTGCTTGCTCAAGGGCCTGTTTCCAAATCTGGATTCGTTGTAGGCCCGTATCAGCCGCTGTACGGAATCGATGTCTACGACAGCGGCGGACCGCGTCGCATCGAGCACCTCTCGCGCCGTAAGGCCTCGACAATCCACCCCCTTCTTGCCGAGACGCTTCTTCAACTTTCTGAAGAGGCGGCGCGCGCGAATCTGGTCCGTCGTAAACGCAAGCGGCTTTCCGGTACGCCGCAAGTGCGCGGCGGATGCGCGCAGGTAGGCGATCACCCCCAGCAGCGCGAGGAACATCGTTGCGCCCACGGCCAGGCGAGGCAGGGTCCCCTTGAACATCGCCAAGTCGAGCGCGCCGCGCATCAGTTCAAGATCAAAGCTGATGAATCCCAAGCCGATCGCGATCAGAGATCCCAGATTGATGCCGCTGTCGAATCCGATGATGTCCCGGTAGTACATCACTTTTGCGTTAAGGGCCTGCCGTGTCACGAACCGCGTCATGACGGCTTGCCATGACATATCCAGTTCGTCTATGAACGGCGTGGGGTCGAATAACATCCACCCCGATCCCGGGAAGTAAACCTCGACCCACACGTGCGCATTGCTCTTTCGGACCGTGTACGCCTCGTCGTTTGCGCTCCAGTCCCCACCGCGATACCCGATTACGAGGCGCGCAGGAATGCCAAGGCTGCGAACCAACAAGGCCATCGCACTCGCGTACAGCTCGCAATTGCCGGCACGCGTCACAAATAGAAAATGCTCGATTGGGTCGTCCTGCGGCAGTTCTTCGAGATCAAGCGTATACAGGAACTCGCGGTTCGTTTGGAAATATCGTTCGATCGCGCGCACTTTGTCGTAATCGGTGCGGGCGTTACCGGCGAGTTGCTGGGCAAAGGCCCGGGCACGCTGCGACAAATTGTGCTCCGTCAACACGTTGTACTCCCGTGCGCCGAGCGCCGAAACATAGTTGGTTGACGCCGCGCGCAATACCGCGTCGTTGCGGTCCGGTATCTCGGACAAGGCCTTGTACGTAATCGAGTTTCGGC
>BTUX01000430.1:0-1906 GCA_045863315.1 Candidatus Hydrogenedentota bacterium
CACATTTCGGTCTTGCCCGCATCGTCCTCGCCCAGTTCGGCCGCGATGGCGTCGTCGGGATGGACCTGCACAGACAACACGTCGCACGAGTCCAGTAACTTCAGGAGCAAGGGGAACCGGCCTGAAGGAGTGAGCTTCGGAGATGCCCCAAGGACGGCATAAGGGTCCTCGACGATAAGTTCGTGAATCGTTTGCCCCTTCCGTGGCCCCTCCGCCACAACACTGACGGCCGATGGATGATCCGATATGAGCCAGGCTTCGCCGATACGCTTCCCGGGCGGAATCGGCTTTGCATAGACGGTAGCGAGCCGGTCGCCGCCCCAAATTCGCTCGAAGTATCGTTCCTCAAAACGGAGCAGGTCAAACTCGGCGGAACGCATGGAAACGCACTCTCCTCGCCTGTCATGGCTCATTCGTTAAGCGACGCGAACTTACAACGTACACGTGATCGCGTCCGGTGGCAAATCATGCTTGAAGACAATCTTCCATTTTCCGCTTGGCTGAAGCCGCACGTGGGTCCAAGCGCCTTGGTGATTCAATTCCCGAGAGGCGTATTGCTCGACGGTGCGACTGAGATGGTATTGGCGATACTTTGACATTGCTTGCGGCGGGTGGTATTGTTCTGCCGTTACTGGTTGCCGCGCTTACGTTTACACCAAGCTCTCCGTTGAGGCATCCCCATGATTCAGCAGGCTATCGCGTCACTCATCGAGACCCGGGATCTGTCCCGTGCCGAGGCTGCGCAGGTGATGCGAGAGATCATGGTCGGTGAGGCGACCGCATCCCAGATTTCGGGGTTCCTTATCGCGCTGCGAATGAAAGGCGAAACTGTCGACGAAATCACGGGGCTCGCCGAGACGATGCGCGAATTTGCGACGAGGGTGACGACATCACGACGACCCCTTGTCGACACCTGCGGGACGGGCGGCGATCGTTCCGGCACCTTCAACGTCTCAACAACCGCTGCCTTTGTTGTCGCCGGAGCAGGGGTTGCCGTCGCGAAACATGGGAATCGCAGCGCTTCGAGTCCATGCGGGAGCGCGGACGTGCTGGAGCGCCTCGGCGTGAGAATCGACGCGTCACCCGAGCGCATCGGCAGTTGCATTGATGAAGTGGGTATCGGCTTTCTATTTGCCCGTACGCTTCACGCCGCCATGAAGAACGTGGCCCCGGTCCGTCAGGAACTGAAGGTGCGGACTGTGTTCAATCTGCTTGGCCCGTTGACCAACCCGGCCGGGGCTTGCGGGCAAATCATTGGTGTACCCGAGGTGAAGCTGGTGGATCCGCTGGCGAGGGTTCTGGCGCAGTTGGGGACGCGCAGGGCCTTTGTGGTGTCGGGACTGGATGGGCTCGATGAGATTTCGTTATCCGGACCGACGCATGTCGCGGAGGAGCGTGGCGGGAGCGTGCGGGTATACGAAATCATGCCCGACGAGGTGGGACTGGCCCGCGCCCCGCGCGAAGCCATTCTGGGCGGTGATGCGACGACCAACGCCGGCATCCTTCGGGGCGTCCTCGAGGGCAAGCAGGGACCGCACCGCGATATTGTGCTGTTGAATGCAGCAGCCGGCATTTTGGCGGGGCAGAATGGGGAGGCGGACTGGAAAGATGCTGTGGAATCGGCAAGGCGATCCATTGACAGCGGCGCCGCACTGGGAAAACTGGAGGAGTTGGTGCATTATCTGCGCTAAGACGGATTCGGGAGGGCTGTCGCCGGTTGAACTCGCGCGAGGGCCGCGCGCGAGTTCCTTTTCGAGGTAAATGAATGATTCTCGACGAGATTTGCGCACATAAGCGGACTGAAGTGGACACGCAGAAGGCGCTTGTTCCCTTGGTGGAGTTGGAAGAGCGAATCGAGCAAGTCCGGAAACCCCGGGATTTTCGCGGGGCCTTGCGCATGCCCGGC
>BTUX01000431.1:0-1826 GCA_045863315.1 Candidatus Hydrogenedentota bacterium
CCAGGGGCGGCGCGATGGGGCGTATTCGTCGGTGGTGGAGATTGCGCCGCCGATTGAGGCGAACGGACGTTACGCGCTGAAGCGCGGAGGGTTGTTCGGGCCGGACAAGCCGTCGTGGGAGTACTCCGCGGAGAATCGTCGCGAGTTCTATTCAAGCCACATTTCCGGCGCGGAGCGCTTGCGTAACGGCAACACGTTGATCTGCGACGGCGAGGCCGGGCGGATGTTCGAGGTCACGTCGGCGGGCAAGGTGGTGTGGGATTACGTCAATCCGTTTCTCGAGGCGCGGCGGCCTGAAGGTGACTTCCGGCCGGGGCCGGGTGATGAAAAAAGTCGGCCGCGTCCGGGCGGGCCGGGCGATGTTGATCGCCTGGCTGATGAGGGCTTGCCGCCGCGCGAGGGACCGGGTGGCCCGGATGGTCCGCGAGCCGGGCGTCGGCCCTGGGGACCGGGCGGTCCGGGCGGGTTCCGCAGGCCCTTCGGTCCGGGTGGGCCGATGGGCGGCGTTTTTCGCGCATCGCGCCTGGCGCTGGATGACGCCGGCGTGAGAAAAGTGCTTGCGGCCAAGCGGGGAAGGTAGGGTGCGAATCGTCGAAACGGGAAACAGGGAACCGCAGAAGGGCACGAAGGCACGTAGGCACAGCGCAGGCTGCGCCCGCAACCCAATTTGTGACTGAAAAAGGCACGAAGGCACGTAGGCACGAAGGGACGAAAGACCATGCGGGAGATTCGCTCGTAAGTCGATGTCCTGTCGTAAGTTGGGCGGCGCCGTGATCGAAAATCGTCGCGGGACGCGAAGAAAGTCGGCATTAGTAGTACAAAGGGGAAAAGAAAGTCGAAAGTCGAAAGAGGGAACAGGGAACAACAGAAAGTAAAAGAGCGACGAAGCGGCCCGTGCGCGGGCGGGGGAGCGACGAAGGACAGGGAACGACCCGCCACGATTGCGTGCCAGTAGTAGTTCCTGACGCGCGATCTGCTTTGTCAGGAATCGTCGTAAAACTCGCCGCCGCATTTCTACAGCGAGGCGCCGTTCAGCCCTCGCGACCTACGCTTCTCGGCATGGCCAGGCGAAACGCGCGAGGGCTTGACTATGCCATCCGTCGCGAAATCATGCCAGCTTATTTCTGACAGAATCGCCATGGAGAGATTTCCTTCCGAGCGAGCACCTCGTTCGGCGGGACGGGGCGGCGGGCCTTCGTATAATCTTGAGCGATGCGTGCAGGTGGTCCTTGCGCTCTGGCGCGGCTCGCGGGCGCGCCGCGGTACGCCACCGATTGTTGCTCGCATCGCGGGAGGCGCGTTGACTGCCATGATTCGCGTGGTGCTGCCGTTTCATCTGTGTCGGCTGGCGGGCGTGGAAGGAGAGGTGCGGCTGGAGGTGGCCGGGCCGGTGACGCTGCGTTCGGTGCTGGATGCGCTGGAGACGCGTTATCCGATGCTGCGGGGGACGATCCGGGATCACGGAACGCTGCGGCGGCGGCCGTTTCTGCGGTTCTTTGCCTGCGGACAGGATTTGTCGCATGAGGCGGCGGATACGGCGTTGCCCGGGGCGGTTGCGGCGGGAACGGAAGTGTTTCGGATCGTGGGGGCGATTGCGGGGGGATAGACCGCTGCGGGCGGGGGGTTGTTAAAGACAGGGAGCAAGAGAAAGAGTAAGATTAATATTAGGAACAGGATTTGGAGCAAGATTAGGAACAAGATTAAGAGTAGGATTATAAGGAATCGCGCAGAAACGGCATGCACGATCTACCACGGGTGGCATGGTCAAGCCCTCGCACGAACAGCGCCCGATCATCCACTGAAACGTGCCTCGCGACGGCTTGGCC
>BTUX01000432.1:0-1806 GCA_045863315.1 Candidatus Hydrogenedentota bacterium
ACGCGGGCTTGACCCGCGTATCCATCATTCCTTGAAAGATGGATTGCCGGGTCAGGCCCGGCAATGACAGGCCCTACTTCCATCGAAAGCTAAACAGATCCAATACCAGTACGTGGCAATAATTATCTTCAGTGTTCGGAGATTCTTCTCGAAGTTTAGCTGTGCCATATCAGTAACCGTAGCCCCTGCAGGCGGACAATCCGGTATTCGCCGCAACGATCGCTGGATGCACCGCTCTTGCGAAGTATGACATTGGAACGGCATTCCCGATTAGGGGTAGATGATGCCCATTGTCTTGCGCGATTCCGGTCTTCGCTATTTCTTCTATTCGAACGAAGGCTCGCCGCGCGAACCTGCACATGTTTATGTCAAGGGACGCGGATGCGACGCCAAAATCTGGATTGAGCCCGATGTCTCGATCGCCGAAAGCTACGGCTTCAATTCCAGCGAGCTTGGCGATATATTGCGGATCGTTTTGGACAATCGGGAATTCATCCGAAAGGCATGGCATGACCATTTCGGCGCTTAAGGTCAGCTTCGACGAGCATACAATGTGGGTCGACCTGTCGGACGGCCGCACGCTCGGAGTGCCGCTGGCGTGGTTTCCGCGCCTCCTGAACGCCACGCCGCAACAGCGCGCCAAGGTCGAGATCAGCCGTACGGGCCTGCACTGGGAAGACATCGACGAGGACATTTCCGTCGCCGGACTAATTGCAGGCCGCGGCGACATGACGAAACGGGTCGATCACGCAGCGGAATAATCAATCATAGCATTCATTCCTCGACGCCCGTCCACGGCCTGCGCGCCGCGTGGCGAACGTGAACGATCTCGATGGTATCTTCGCCGACACTGTAGAAAATCTTGTAACGGTAGCGTCCCAGAATCTTCACGCGGATATCGGCCACAGACGTCTGCAATCCCGATTGCGGATACACGGCGATCTCCGCAACGGCGTCATGGATCGCCCGCAATACGTTGCGCGCCCCACCTGGGCTGCGTTCGTTGAGATAAGCGAAAATGCTCTCGATATCCGCCAGCGCCAGCGCGCGATAGCGGACCTTCATGCGAGCCCGTGCCGCTTCCAGAACGCCGCGGCCTCATCGTCCGAGGCAAAGGCCCCGCGCCGCGCCTCGGCGATCGCCGCGCGCTCGGCGTCGCTCAGCACATAAACGCCGGTGCGCCGCGCCTCGATTTCGCGCGCAAGCTCCGCGAGTTCCTGCTGGTCTTCTTCCGGCCAGTTCGCGACGTTCTTCAGAATGTCTTTCACGGCGGAGTTCATGGCTCAAATATATCCAAAATAGCTCTGTTCGTCATGCCTGCCGCGCAATGCACCGACCGGCTCTCGCGTCGCCGCCTGGCGAGAGCACGAATCCCGGCGCGCCAGATTGAAGTTGACATCCCCACAAAATGATTATATTCCTACCTCTGCCCGGTCGCGAGGGGACGCCGCTTAAGAGGCGTCTTGAGTAGCGGATCGGGTGCGGCGCCTGCGGGCGGGTTTCGCAAACCCGCACTCGGGCGGCGCCGGGGCTCCGCCCGGCGGTACTACGGCCGCCCGCAAGGAGCTTGCTGACGATCCGGGGAAGGGTCCCGGACGAAAGCGCGGCCCGGCGTCGGGACAAGAACGCCGCGATGGAGCGCCGAGAGGCGTGCGCGCTTTCGAAAGAAGGTGCGCGCCCGTCGCAAGGCGGGCTCTGGTTGGAAGCGCCTTCCGGCGCTCCATCTCCCCTCACCTTGCAGGTGCGGGGCACACGGTCCCGGCCCGCGCGACGCGCGTCCGGGACGACGGGACTGAAGACGCACCC
>BTUX01000433.1:0-1738 GCA_045863315.1 Candidatus Hydrogenedentota bacterium
GTCCGGCCGCAGGCGGCGCGCCGCGTTAACCGCCTTGGGGAAAATGAACCAGCCCCCGGCAACCGTGGCCGCCAGGTAGGCCGCCAGTGCCGGCGCAGGCGGAAGGGGGCCGGTTTCGCCGCCCGCGAGCGCATTGATCCAGCCGCTTGTCAGCCCATGTGAGACGAAGCCCAGGCAAACCAGCACGCCGCTGGCCCCGCAGAGCAGGCCGCGGACCGAGCGCTTCCACCAGGGGCGGCGTTGCAGGCGCGCGCTTGCCGCCGTGTGCGCATGCCATGGCACCGCTTTCATGCCGGTCAACGCGACCGCGCGCGCAATCCGCTCGTCGGATACCGGGTTCGCATCGGGGGCTAACGTCATTTTGCCGTTGAGCAGATCGAACTCGAGCTTGTCGTCGCCGCCGACGACCGGGCCAAGCTCGCGTTTGAGCGAGGCGATTTCTTCGGCGCAATCCATGCCGGATATTTTGAAGGACCGTGCGCTCATACGTGATTGTTCAAACGGGCCGCGGAAACACCGTCTGAAAGGGGAACACGTCCCCGCCTGATCGAATTTCCAGGTGTGTCAAAGAAACACGGATTTACCGCCATCCATCAGGTCAAACAAATTGTAGCCCACTTCCCGCAGCAACTGATCGAGTCGGACAATGGGCAGGCCGAGCACGTTTTGAAAACAACCTTCGTACCGTTCAACCAGGAGGCTGCCGGGGCCGTCCACCGTATAGGCCCCGGCGCGATCGATCGGCCGGACCGCGTGAACGAAGTGGGCGATTTCCTCGTCGGACAACGCGCGAAACTTGACCTGGCTCGTTTCAGAACCCTCCGCCGTGCTGCCGGACCCGGTATCAATGACGGCGACCCCGGTGACGACTTGGTGCGTACGGCCGGAAAGCCGACGAAGCATGGCGCGGGCCTCCTCAAGGTCTCGGGGTTTGCTCAACACGCGGTCGTCGAGAAATACGAGGGTATCGGCCGCGATGACCACGGCGGGCCCCCCTGCGCGCGATGCCACGTCGTCGCGCTTGCGACGCGCGTTGGCCACGACGATTTCCACGGGCGACTCGCCTTCGTCGATCTCGCGCACATGGGAGGGTAGCACCTCGAAGTCGATTCCGAGGGCAGCCAAGAGCGCCTTGCGTCGAGGCGATGCCGACGCCAGCACAATACGGCTCACGGCGTTCCGGCTTTCTCCGATCCAGCGGGTTCGGCAGGTTCCTCTGCCGCGTCCGACGCGAAGGGAATTACCTTTCCTCCCTCGCCGGCGGGATCGGACCGTACGCCGTTTTTGAATATGCTCGTGCCTGGCGGAACGACAAACTCGGCGGTGATGCGCTGGTCTTTCGGGTTCACCGTATACTTGTGGATGGTGATGGTGATTTCCGAATCGTCGTCGCTCACCGCGCGGACGCGGCATGGCAGCAGGTCCTCAGCGCGCAGATCGAGGTAGATCTCCCGAAACGGGCCCGTGTCACTCTCGTCGTCGTCCGCTTTCGGCGCCAGTTTCAGAATCCGTTCGCCGCAGTCGACGGACGTCGGGCCCAGCAGGGAAACCTCATAGGTCTTGCGAAGCCGTTCGGCGTCGTTGTCGAACGCGATGTAAAACGCCTCCGCCTGCGCGCTGTCCCCGATTTCGAAAACCTCAAGTTGTTCGAGATGCTCCTGGTAATTGTACACGTGGCGGCCATCGACGGCCCAAACCTCTTTGGGGTCAAAATACTCGAACAGAATACGCCGGGGCC
>BTUX01000434.1:0-1724 GCA_045863315.1 Candidatus Hydrogenedentota bacterium
CGGATCGAGCGAGGTCCTCCGCAGGAGAGCCGTTGGAAGTCATGCTCCGATCCGATGCGCCGGAAATTCGAATGAGGGCGCTGGAAGGGCTGGCCGCATCGGGTTCGCCGCACGCGGCGGCATGGTGCATCTGGGCGCTGACCGATTCCGATCCCGGTGTGCGCGAAGCGGCCCGCACGTCATTGCGCCAGTTAAGTTCGGACGACCTCGCCAACGCGGTGATCGCCGTTATTGGCTGGGGAGACGCCGCCGAGGCGACGGCGCTGGTATCCGCCTTGCCGTCGCTGTGCGGGATTCTCGAGCGGAATGTATTGGAGCGGTTTCAATCCAGCGACACGCCCCGGATCGAGCGCATTGCCGGCGCTTACTGCCTGGGTCGGATGGGCAGCCGACTGGCCTCCGAGATGCTGGCTCAGGCAGTCTGGAGCGATGACGCGGAATTGTCCGCTTATTGCGCGGACGCGCTCATGAACATAGACGATTCGTCCCTGCTGAGGCACTTTGCCAGAATGTGCACCCATGAATCTCCCTCGATTCGCATCGTTGCGTACCAGGGGCTAGCCCGCATCGGCGGCCCCGAGGCGCATCGCATTATTGCCGACGCTGCCGCAGGAAAGACCGAAAGCGATACGGCGGCCCGAAGAATCGCGGTGCGGATGCTTGGTTACGTGGGCGATCACACGAGCGTGGAGCCGCTTATGGGCCACATCCGCGCCCGAAATCAGTTTGTCCGCCCTGCTATCGACGCCCTCGCAACACTGACCGGTTTTTCCAATTCTCTCGCTCGGGAACGTTGGATTGAGTGGTACGACGAGGTCTGGAAGCCTGCCGTGGAAGCCGCGCAACGGAGCGAGGCGCCCCCGCCGCCTCTTGTGCCCAAACAGCGATATGTGCCTCCGGGTTTCCCCAAGCAGGGATTTCCGTTCATCCCTTGAAATTGCAGCGGGGGCCGCATTCGCAGAGGAGCGCGCCGATTGGAGGGGTGGCAAATGGCGACTCTAACGACAGGATCGAGAATCCGGCGCCGATGGTTCCTGTCATTGTTGCTGACGATTTCATGCGTGGGGCTTATCGCGCAACCCACTGAGGTGGCAGATAAAGTATCATTCGTCGTTCGAACGGGGCGGCTCGATGTGCTCGCAGGTGGCGAGCGCATCGCGACCTATGTTTGGGAAGATCCGTCGATTCCGCGACCGTACTTCTCGAACGTCCGCGCTCCCGGCGGCAGCCAGGTAACCCGCATCCATCCGCCCGATCCCGTCATAAACAGGAACAACGATGACCATGAAACCTATCATCCCGGAATCTGGGTCGCATTTGGCGATTTGAACGGTCTGGATTTCTGGCGAAACAAGGCGCGCGCGCGTCATGTGAAATTTCTTCAAACGCCCGAGGAACAGCCAGCCAAGGGCACATATACCGTATTGAATGCGTATGAGCCGCTCGATGCGGCGTCCGGCCCCGTCGCCATGGAAGCCTGCAGCTACTTTTTTCACGTTACCCAGACGGGCTATTTTCTGATCGCGCGTTCGACGTTTCGGTCTGAATCCGGTGACATCGAGTTTGGCGATCAAGAGGAGATGGGATTCGGTGTCCGCATGCAGACCCCATTGACCGTGGAATTTGGCGACGGGGTACTATTGAACAGCAATGGGGGCCTCAACGAGGCGGGCACCTGGGGAAAACAAGCGCAATGGTGCAGCTTTTTCGGAAAAGTGGACGGC
>BTUX01000435.1:0-1674 GCA_045863315.1 Candidatus Hydrogenedentota bacterium
ACGCTGGGCAATTCGGCGTCAGGGTCCGCGCACATCGGGTGGGCGGGGCCAAGGTAGTACGGGCCGGTGTAGTACGACGGCAGTTCCGGCGAAAACGCGATCGCATCGGATACCAGCCGCCACGCCGCGCGCAGGCGCGGACCTGCCTCCCTCCCCGCAACCCGTTCCGCGAGCATTCGAAGTGTGTCCTCCTTGCCGGGCGCCGGGTCCCACCATGCCAGTCGATAGGACTCCGCGGGGGTCGTCCCGTAACAGGGCCGGAACGCAGGGAAAACCCAGGCGCCGTCCGCCCCACAGGATGCCAACGCATCGGCGCGGTCCCACCACCGGTCCAGGCAGGGGATGTGGGATAGCCGCGGCGCTTCGAAACCCAGTTCCGGTTCGCTCTTCAGGTAAACGGGAACGCCCGCGGCCCGGCACGCTGCGATCTGCTGTTTGGCGCGTTCGCCGGGACCAATCAGGTCGATGCTGTAGTCCCAGAGGTGCTTGCGCACGCCACCGGGTTTCTCCACGTACTCGTCCTTCTCGATTTCCGTGAAGATCCCTGTCCCCGGCTTCAACTTCGCGATGAAATCGGCTTGCGCCTTGTCCGCGGACCACACGTGTTCCGCCGAGTACGGCCAGGCAATAATCTCCGCATTGGGGTTCACGCGGCGCGCCGCTTCGGCCAGCCGGTTGCACAGATTGGAGACCACGGTCTCCGCGCCGAGTGGTTCACAGCGAGGGCAGTTGGTATGCCCCTTCGCGACCCCGTGCGCCCGCATGAAGCAGTGATAGAATCCCTCTCCACCGATAATCAAGGTACAGCCGTCCAATTCCGGCGCCGCGCGGAATATGCCTTCGACACTCTCGGTAAGGAACCGCTGCACATCGGGGTGTTCCGTGCACAGGACATACTGGCCGTCGGCACTCCAGGTCAGTGCCCCGCGCAGTCCGGGATCGCGCGCGAACATCGGGTCGTCCCTGTCGAACTTGCTGCGCGTGGATAGAAAACAGTACGTCCGTAGCCCCCATTGTCGCGCTTCCTCGACCGACTTCGCGAGGGCCTCGAGCGAACCCGGTTGCCGCCGCGCTCGCAACTCCGGAATCGCGTCGCTTTCGGACAGTGCGTACAACTCGCCGCCGCCGGCGAACACCGCGTTGTATCCCATGAACACCAAATCCCGTTGGGATCCCATCCATGGCGTCGTTCCGAGGCGCACGTGCAGCCTCGGCTTGTACGTTTGCTCACCTCTACGCAAAATCGGCGCCTGGCGCATGCCGATCTGTTCCACCAGTTTCGCTACGCCGTCGCGCAGCCCCGGCGCGTCGCGTCCGGCGACCAGCACGATGCGGTCCCGGACGTCAATGCTGAAGCTTTCGGGTGTGTCCCGATCCCCTCCGTCTGTTTCCATCAACACGCAGGTCCTATCGCCGAACATTCCCGCTTCATCCAACGGCGCCGTCTCGACCGCCGCGGAAACGCCCATGCGTTCACTCAGGAATTCGGCAAGCGCGTCTGCCATCGCCGCGGTCAGCGTGGATGCTTTCCTATCCACAAGTATCGCCCACTCGCCGTCCATCACCATCTCGTCTTCGCCCGGACGCGCCTCCGGGTCGCGGCTGAATCGATTGAAGTAATTGCGGCTGAGGTGGGAGAAGCGGCTTTGTTCGTACGCCGATTGCGATTCGCGC
>BTUX01000436.1:0-1663 GCA_045863315.1 Candidatus Hydrogenedentota bacterium
CTCGGTTTGGGCGGTGATCTGGTCGACCGGCACCCGGGCCTGAATTAAGTCGCGCACCCGATCTTCGAAAATGCCGCGGGCCACGTCTTCGATAAGCGACTTCGGGATCTCGTACGTGCTGGTCTCAATCACCTTGTCCAGCGCGCGGGCCCGTACGATGCGGTCGCTGTGCTGCGCGGAGTTGTCCTGAAGCTGCTTCTTGAGGCGTTCTTTCAACGCCGCCACGCTCTCCGCTCCGACCAGCTTGGCGAAGTCCGCGTCCAATTTCGGCATCTCGCGGCGCTTGACCTCGTTGACGGTGATGACGAACTCGGCCGTCTTTCCTCGGAGCGCCTCGTTCGGACTGTCCTCCGGCAATGTCACCTTGCAGGTTTTCTCATCGCCCGCTTTCGCGCCTTTCAACGCCGTCTCGAACTCGGGGAAAAAACGTTTTGTTCCCAACACGTAAGGATAGTTCTCCGCGCTGCCGCCGGGGAACTGAACGCCGTCAACCGTCCCCACGAAATCGATTATGACCTGATCGCCGTCTTTGGCCTTCCCTTCGCAGGTCTCGAACGTGGCATAGCGCATGCGCAGGTCGTCCAATGCTTCCTTTACGTCCGTGTCATCCACGCTTACGACCGGACGCTCGACCTCGATGCCGCGATAGCGGCCCAGTTCCACCCGCGGCGCCACTTCGAATTTGAGAGTAAACTCGAGGGGATCGCTTTCGGCCCGCTCCGTCTTGTCGTCCAGCCCGTCGATATCCGGCAGGCGAATCGGCCGAAGGTCTTTGTCTTTGATCAGCTTGCGGAACGCCGCCGACACGAGCCGCGCCTCGACTTCGGACTTCACGTGCTTGGCAAACTTGCGTTCGATGAGCTTTCTCGGAGCGCGGCCTTTTCGAAATCCAGGGACCTGCGCCTCGTTTTTGATCTCCTCGTACATGCTGTCGGCCTGCTTGGCCTTGTTTGCAGGGGGCACCGTCACTTTGACTTCGTACGCGCACTCGCCCTTGTAGTCCACGTCGTATACCGGATCCTCGACGAACTCGAACTCCTCTTCGTGATCGTGATCATGCCCATGATCGTGCTTATGTTCGGGCTCCACCGTCGCAGTGGACGCGCCCATTTCCGCAATCTCATTGGTCTCGGTGTCGCTCGTCTTCTTTTGAGGCATGGTTGTCTTCTTCATCGCTTCGCGGTTGGTGGGCGAGGCGGGACTTGAACCCGCACATCTTGCGATACTGGATCCTAAGTCCAGCGCGTCTGCCAGTTCCGCCACTCGCCCGGAGGCTTGCGCCTCGGCCTGCTACTCACCACTTCGATCCTTGCTGCAGGGCAGGCGCGTACACACGACGTCTGCCTGCCGACACACACTCTTCTGAATACACAAGCCGTGTGGATTCAGCCCCTTGTGAGCGGGGACGTGCGCGCCGGAATACCAATCACCTTACCACGCACGCGCCAAACAAGTCAAAAGCTCCGCGTGTTTCACCGGGCCTTTCAACCGCTAACGGCAGGGTGCTTGCTGAACTTACACAACCCACCCCTTACACGATATTTGCAACCGCTCGCAATCGCGCACAAAGCCGGTTCACAGGCTGGTAACTCATCAGGTTGTTTCCCAGGACGATCCAACAACAGCGGACTCCGGCCGTCTCTTGCCCGGAGTCCGCCGCTAC
>BTUX01000437.1:0-1626 GCA_045863315.1 Candidatus Hydrogenedentota bacterium
GAGCGACTGGTGAGAAATGCTCAGGAGATAGCATAGAAGTCAATCGGGTGAGGATTTTTCACACCACCAGCCCGTTTTCCCCGTCGCTGCATAAAGGTATGTGCCGCGCGAAGTTGTATCTTTCATTGCCCGCGGGTGTGAAAAATCCGGGTTAATCGCCGGCCCGCCACGTCACCGCGCCCTGGGTCTCGAAGTTGAAGTCCACGGGCTGCCCGCCCATTTCGCTGACTCGCTTCAGGATCAGATGTTTCTTGTCGAAGGGCGCAAACACGAGCAGATAGCCGCCACCACCCGCGCCCAGGATTTTGCCGCCGATTGCGCCAAGTTTGCGGGCCTCCTCATACATTTCGTTAATCCGGGCGTTGGTAATCCGGCTCGCGATCTTCTTTTTATGTTCCCACGACAGGTGCATCAGTTCACCGAATTCGCGAAGCTTGCCTTGCAGTAACGCATTCTTCATTTCAACGCACAAATCCTTGATGGCGTGCGTCGCGTCCAACGCCTGTTGGTCCCCTCGCTCGATACGTCCCGTTTGTTCGTCAATGATGCCGGCGGACTGGCGCGTCTGCCGCGTATAGCACAGCACGAGCGAATAGTGGAGTTCCCAAAGCACTTCGGGATTCAGGCGCAGCGGATTGACAATGACTTTGGACGCGTCGTACTCGATGAAATTGAATCCGCCGAAAGCCGCGCCGTACTGGTCTTGCATGCCGCCTTTCATGCCGAGTTTGACGCGCTCGATGTCGTAGGCGAGTTCCGCGATCTCATATGACGTCAATGGGCGGCGGTACAGTTCCTTAAACAGCGTGACCAGCGCCACCACAATGGTGGACGAACTGCCGAGACCGCTGCCCGGCGGCGCATCGCTGTGAAGGAACAGGTCGAACCCTTTCGAGGAATGGCCGCGGCGAAGTCGCGTGATTACGGCCTTGATGAGGTCGAGTTCGCCGTCGATGACCAGAGGTTCGCGGGAGGGGTACTTGGCCACAATGTCATAGTCGAGGGACTGGACCTGAATGACGTCGTCGTTGCGGGGGCGGCAGCTTGCGTAGGCGTACTTGTCGATGGTTGCGCTGAGGGTACAGCCCCCGTACCGCGATCGATAGGGATCGACATCCGTGCCGCCCCCGGCGAAGCTGATGCGAAGCGGCGCCTTGCTTCGGAGGGTGACTACGGGCCGAGGCACGGCAGGAGTCCAGTTTGGCGGGGTTGCTGCGGCGGAAGACGAGACGGGCGGGAAAGGCCGAGCGCAACGCGGAATGCGGCCACGTGCCTATCCATGGCGGAATGAAAGCACGGCGTCGATCACGCGCGCCTGTTCTTCATCGGTCATGCGGTTGTAGAGCGGCAGCCGGACCAGTCGGTCGCTGACGTCTTCGGTGACGGGGCAGTCTCCTACCTTGCAACCAAAGGAGATTCCCATATCGGAGGTATGGAGAGGGAGATAGTGGAACACGGCCTGGATGCCGCGCTGCTTCAAATGTTCGATGAGCGCCTGGCGCGAATCCAGATTGGGCATCCGCACATAATACATGTGGTACGCTTGGTCACAATACGCGGGGACGAATGGGGGTGTGGCCCCGCACTCCCTGCACCACGGCGCCAGCGCGCGATCGTACACGTTCC
>BTUX01000438.1:0-1606 GCA_045863315.1 Candidatus Hydrogenedentota bacterium
CGTGCCACGCGGCCCCGGTTCGAACGTTAAATCTATCTGACGTCGGCGTTTGTTCCGCGTTGAAACTCCTTCGGCGCTTCCGGGAATGGGTAGGTGTCCGGCAGGACTGTCATGGTCGTGCACAGTCCGAATGGTTGCCCACCCGGAACTGGATGCACAACTTCAACGTAGTAGGCCACCCAGCCGGTTTCCGGTGGCTCCACCTTCGCGGTCGCCGTCTTGCCCTCGGCGGTCAGCTCTTCGCTGATCCACTGCGACCCGCGGAAGTCCCGGTTCGGTGATGTAGCCTTCCACAACCGCGCCTTCGCTTCCGGGTGCTCCCACGCCACCTTCAAAGCGCCGCCCGGTTGACTGCTCCACTCGATCCGGGGAAGCCTTTCGCCGGTCAGCATCGATTGATAGAACGCGCGGATTGTCGCAACCCCGTTGGGATTCACATCGTGTTTGGTATTGGCGCAGTAGTAGAGGTATTTGTCCCCCTTGAGATACGGAAAGTAGTTGTTTGCCGAATCGACGTTCCAGTAGGGGTCATTCGTCCCGAGCACCACGAGTTTCGGCAAGGTCAGCGTGTCGCAATAGGAAAATGGGTCCACCATGCCGCGCAGCTTGGCGCCCTCCGGCGTCTCCATGCGGGCCTGAATATTACGCTGGGTGTAGTCTTGCACTTCGTCGCTGAAGGTGCCGTAGCTGGCGAGCTGGAGTTCGGCCTGCGGCACCATGTTCAATACGTCGATGACGACCGGCGCAATCGCCGCGACGCGCTTGTCGGCGACCGCGGACAGCCACGAGGTCCATCCCCGCTTGGAACCGCCAAGGACCATGAATTCATTCACATCGGTATTCAACTCGTCCTTGGCGAATTTCTGGACGGTGTCCATCGCGCGGACCGCGCTCTTCACCATCGGGAACAACAGCGGCCAGTCGTCGCCTTCGCCGTTCAAGTACTTTTCGAATGTCAGGGAAATAATGCCGTCTTCTTTGAGACCGTCGAACAGGGGCTGATTGGGCACTTGATTGATCACCGCAGTCACCGTGCCGGTGCTCTGTGCGATCTGGGCGATGATACGACTCTCACCGCCGTCAATTCGCGGTCCCGAATCCGTATTGTCGCCGCCGCTGACGAGCAGCATACCTTTGTGGTGCTTGATTTCCTTGGGTTGAAATATGGTCAACCAATGCGTCCACACGATGCCCTTCCATGTTTGCGAGGTCATCTGTACGATGTGGGCGGTCACTTCGCCCGCCGGTCTTGTCCCCGTCACCTTGAACGAGTACGAATCGTCGGGCCGATTGACGTAGGACACCAAGTCTGCTTGAGAGGCCAGGTTGCACACAAGGAGCGCACCCGCGATGGATAACGATAACTTGGAACTCACGATGAGATACCTCCGTCTGACCGAGCAACAAACCGAAACTGTCCGCATGGGACATCCTATCCTGACCGGTAAGTATACCAACGCACAAGTCCATTGCCAAGCAACCTGTAAATCGCATGGTCATCGGTACTTCCGCATGTTCTCCGTTACAGCCGTCGTCTTAGCCGCACTTTCCGGCTCCAGACTCTCCGCTGATTCTTCGGCGATCCCAGCCCGGATTTTTCACACCC
>BTUX01000439.1:0-1559 GCA_045863315.1 Candidatus Hydrogenedentota bacterium
TATGCATCGTCGCCGCGCGGCACGGCAGAACAGATGGTGGGTGTGAAAAATCCTCACCACAATCACTCACATGCTTTCTCCAGAGCATTTCTCACCAGTCGCCCCCCGTCAACGGGGGCGACTGGTGAGAAATGCGGGCTAATCGGGCCCGATTGCGTCTTGACGGGCCAAGAGTGTCATCGCGTCGGTCGGTCACGTCGCGTGAACGATGCAATCGCGGTCGTTGAGGGTCCATACGAGCGGGACAGAGTCGATGCCGCGCTGCCACCCCCAAGGATCCGCTTGGGACAAGCCGACAGTGGTTACGGGCGAAGCAAGGCCGAAGCCGACCATAAACCGCCTCCGGAAACAAGTATTTGCCCCTATTGTTCCGCAAACTGGAATGGTTCGCTGAAAACGATGCCGTCGGGTGTGACGTATTCGTATTGACCTTCCATCGCGCGGAGGTAGGGCACGGTGATGTTGTCGCCGATGTAGTAGGTCCCGCTGATCGATCCCCAGACTTCGCCCCGCGAACTGACCAGCATTCCCTGGAAACCGTAACCGCCGGAGCCCAACTCGACGACTTCGACGGCGGGCACGCGGACCGGCATGCGGTTCGTCCGCATGCGTTCATTCAGCCACTTTCGGATGGCGTAGTACGGCACGGTTTCGAGCGCCTCGCCGCCGGGGATCTTGTCCTGCTCGAGGAACCCGAGAATTCCGTTGTCGGTGAACAGGCCGGAGATGTATCCGCCGTCACGGTTGGTCCAGCGCAGCTCATACCATCCGATGGGCTGATACTCCCAGGTCTCCGATTCGGGCGGTGGATGGCCTTCACTGCCCATGATTTGCGAGACTTGATCCTCGGTCATGCCGATTTGGAGGGCCGAGAGTTTCTCGAACGTGGCCACGGGACCGGGCGCGGTTTCTCGCGTATCGGGTTGCGATAACGCGGGTCCGGCCCCGGGTTGAACCGGTGTCGGCGACGGATGAGGAACCGGAATCGGGGGCAGCGCGCCGGTGGCGGTCGGCGGAATCGAGGCGGCGGGAGGAGAGGCGGCCGGGTCGGCGCTGGGGGCGGTTGGATTGGAAGCGGCGCCGCTTGCTTTCGGCATGGCGTCAGGTTGGGGCGGCGCTTGCACCGTCGACATCGGCGGGGTCGGCGCGGTCACCGGCTGCGGGACGTCCTTCGACGCTTGTTTCTCGGGAGTCTTTTCCTGCACCGGAGGGAAAGACTGGGCCGGCTTGGGCGACGCAACCGGTGTCGTGTACGCAACGTACGCGTACACCCCGGCCACCGCTGTAATCACCACCGCCAGCGTAATACCGACGACTCCCAGCACGATCTTCATGTCCACTACTATGCTGAACGGCCGGCACCACTTGTCAAGGTTTTGCGGTCCGATGCGGGTGAAGCCGGCCATCCCCTCGTTTCACATGCATTCGGCGGCCCCTTCGACCGGCGCTGTCCGATGTCCGCTCCGATTGTTCGCGCTGAACCTCCTTGGGCGGCTCCGCGTTCCGATTTGGGCGCGGACCTGTCAAAACTCTTTAGAAATGTCCCCTTGTAGAGCTCG
>BTUX01000440.1:0-1526 GCA_045863315.1 Candidatus Hydrogenedentota bacterium
CGCCGCACCAACCGACGAGTCAGCCGTTGTCGGCCATGGTCAAGACGGCGGCATGGGTGATCTTCGTGCCGGGCCCCAAGAGCAGCAGGGCGAGGTTGGCGCAGGGCACGGGCGTCATGCCGTCGGCGTTGTGGATGGCGATGGCCTTCTCCTCGCGGTCGACGCGGCAATGCTCGACGTACAGGAAGCTAATCCGGTCGCGCACCTTGGGCAGTTCGTGCAGGTTTTGAATTCGCATGGCTACCCTCCCGTGCCAGCGCACCGATTCAACTATCAAAGAACGCGGCCCGCCCTGTCAAGGGGGGGCGTGTCAGCGGATCCGCGCGACCGACAGCAGCCCGAACCCGAAGGCTTTGGCGGGACCGACGCCGGATTCGAGCAGCTTTTTGAGGGTGCCCGTGTTGTTGACGCGGAACGTGCCTTCAAATAGGACCGACCACCATTGCATACGCTGGTCTGGCTGCGGCTCATACTTGGTCCGCCAGCCCCATGCCCAGCCTGTCACCAGGGTGTGCAGTCGTCTGCCTTCGTGATCTAGATGAAAGCATTCCAGCGAGTCGGCGGCGTCGCCCAGTTTGCGCTGGAGCCATTCCTCGTGTACTCGAACAAATGCGCGATCGCGCTCAACGCCGCCGGCCTTGAAGGCTTCTTCCGGAACGCGGGGGCGGCAGCGTTTACCGTTCGGAGTTCCATCCTGCTTTTTCCACGTGGGATTGGCGCGCAGGCGGAAACGGACCGAATCGCCGGGATTGATTACGAAATTCCGAGATTCATTCGTCGGGCACGCGAGGGTCAACGTATCGCCGTCCAAATCCATTGCAATTTCCCGGATTTGTGGCGGTGCGACGAGAAGGAATGAGGCGTTGCCGACCGGTCGATGGCGTTCGTCCACGACATCGGGATTCAAGCCGAAGGCGAAGTCCCAGTCAGGCTTTTTGGCCGACTGTACGATGATTATCGGACGTTGAACGTCGCGTCCGGAACGGGTTGCCTTGCCGTTGACGACATCGTAAATCGTATGGTCGATTCGGTAAAGAAACCCGCCTTCGTTGTTGCGCGCATGGTGCGCGTCGGGCGTGTCCGGCAACGCGGAGGACGATGTCTGAAACGCCATGCAAAGGCGCTGGTGAACGCGATACAGGTTTCGCAGCCAACGCCGGGTGATGTTCCAGTCCGGCCTGTCCGGGTTGTCTCCCACGTTGATTAAGAGATGCGAATGATACATGGGTTCAGTCCTCGCTCTCTTCAAGCACTTCGCGGCGTACGCGCTCGGGCGCATCGCGCAGGGCGCGGCGGCGGCCTTCCTCGCTGCGGAAACGCAGAATCTCGCCGCGCGTCCGCAGGATCTCATCGCGCCAGCGCGGCTCTTCCGGGTTGATCCGGTCCAGGCCCATGCCGAGGCCGTATTCGACCATGGTTACCGCGTCGTGGCACAAGCGACAAAGCGAGCGCAGATCGTCTTCAGTTTCCCGGCCGCCGGCTCGGCGGTAGGTGACGTGCTGGACGGTGGTGGCTGTGTTCTTGCA
>BTUX01000441.1:0-1514 GCA_045863315.1 Candidatus Hydrogenedentota bacterium
TTGCCTCGGTGTCGCACAATAGACGACAAGACCGTTTTCAATCGCGTGGTGCATGCGCTCGGTCAGCGCGCGCGGCCGCTGCGAATCCATTTCGGACCAGCCGAACAGGTCGAGGTCCTTGGGTGTGGGTGCGCCGGGTACGGCAGCCGAATCGAATTCGAATGCGATACGATCATAGGTGTCGATCAATCGATCCAACCAATGCATGACAGCGCGATATCCTTCGTCCGCCACGTCGATTTCGATTCGGGTCTGATCGATGTCGTTGTAGGTCCGCTGCGCCAAATACAACTGTCGCTCCGCGTTCTCTTCCGGAATCATCCTAACCCGCGCTTTTTCGGACGCCTCGCCGAAATTGAAGCTTTCGAGGACCGTCGGAATCGTAAACTTCGTGCGTGAGAGCAGTCCCATTTCGCGCAAGAGCGGCGCGGCCAAGGCGTCTTGCTCCAGAATCGCCTCCAAGGGAGGCTCCGGACTGAACAGTTCGTTGCCCCATTCACGGTGAATCAACTCAAACAGATGCGTAAGCTGGCGGCCCATACCCGTGACCACCCCCTGTGATGCCGCCTGCATCAAGTTCTCGAACTGCTGAGCCGGGTGCCAGCCGGGCTTTCGCTTCGCATCCTGTTCCGCCATGAACCGCAAAGTCAACAGGCGGTCCATCGCAAGCCACGCGGCGTCCTCGGGGGCTTGCCAATCCACGCATAAGGTCTCACACCAGCGACGCAGCCATTCGCGCAGTTGCCGGGCAACGTAGCTGCGGGGCTGTCTGCGAACGTCGTCCAGTCCGCCGCCTTCCACATTGGCCTTCGTCAACACGTCCCCAAACTCCTCCGCATGCACCGACGGGGTGTCGGAATACAGCAAGAGGTCGTCGTTCTTCGCATCGTACAGGTATGAGCGGAATAGGTCGGTGATGAACGCGTAGTCTGCGCTGAAAAAACGGTTGTTGTCGACGAGGGCCCGTGTCGTAGTGCAGTAATCCAGTCCGCGCTTCAAGACTGCGCTCGGAGGTTCAAGCACGCCCGGCAACACAAAATAAGTAGCCAGCGGCGCGCGCCCGGCCGCTCGAATCACGTAGGCGAGCGTCGTTGGTTGTCCCGGGACGGCGACCGGTTCGGCGTCATGGCTTTCCCTCCAGCCTAAGCGCGTCAGGTACTGCTCAGCATAATGATGGTGATCGTCCCGGGTGGAATCCGACAGTTTTTCCCACCACGACTCGCATAGACGTTGGATATCGCTGGCTGTCCGCATGTCAAGCTACGCCCTTCCCTTTTGGGACCTCGTAACCTGCCGCCTCGATTCGGCGCCAGATTACGTCCTCCCGCCTTCCGAGTACGTCAACTCCCTGACGGAGATAAGGGTCAATTCGAGCATCTCTTGCGGCCAGCGCCGAACTAAACTCCTCGCGCGACATTTGATCAACGCTATACGGAGCGGGCAACGTCACCGCAAAGTCCTTCTTCCATTCGCCGACGACGAGCATTCGCTGCGGCTGTTCCCACAGAACCGCC
>BTUX01000442.1:0-1513 GCA_045863315.1 Candidatus Hydrogenedentota bacterium
GGTGCCTTTTTGAGCCCCTTCGGGGCGGAGGGCACGCCGCCGCCCATGTGGGGGTATAGCCGATTGTGGGCAACAGCAAGCTCACAGAGCGGTGGCACGCGATCGCACTTATTCGCGGGCATCTTCTGAAGGGATCGGGCCCTCAGATGGCATCCGATTCGGCCGATGCTCTGGATTCTGGCTCGAACCGATAGCCGACTTCTCGGATGGTATGGATGTAGACCGGTCGCTGAGGATCCGGCTCGATCTTCTTGCGCAGGCAGGTGACGCAACGGTCCACGCTGCGATGCGTGACGAAAATCCCGTCGCCCCAGACGGTGTTCAGGATGTCGTCGCGGGTGAGCGCCCGCCCCGCGCGCCGCACGAAGAAGGCCAACAGTCCGTATTCCTTGGGGGTGAGCGGGATCTCTTCGCCCCCGCGCAGCAGCTTGTGGGACCTCAGGTCCAGTTCAAACGGCCCGAACTTGTGTACCTCGTTTTCATCCAGTCGCCGCCGCCGCAGGAACGCATTGGCGCGGGCGAGCAGCTCCTGGATGCTGAAGGGTTTGGTGACGTAGTCGTCCGCCCCGAGGTTCAAACCCAGCACGATGTCGGTTTCCAGTCCTTTGGCGGTCAGCATGATGATGATCGCCTTGGATCCGTCGCGGCGGACGAGGCGGCATACCTCGTAACCGTTGATGCGCGGCAACATGATGTCCAGCAGAATCAGTGCCGGCTCATGTCGGCGGACCGCTTCCAGCCCCTCTTCGCCATCGACGGCCGTGTACACGCGGAAGTCGCGCGACTCGAAGTTGTCCTTGAGCACGCGAAGGAGTGTGGGGTCGTCTTCTACGATCAGCACGGATTCGTCGCTCATCTGTGTGCTTCCGCTGCGACCGGGGCGTGGACCGCCGGCATGGCCACCGTGAAGGTACTGCCTTTGCCCGGCTGGCTTCGGACCGAAACCGATCCGCCGTGGGCATCGACGATGAATCTCACAATGCTCAGCCCCAATCCGCATCCACCCGTCTGTCTCGAAAGGCTCTGGTCCACCTGATAGAAGCGATCGAATACGCGCTTGAGCGCGCGACGCGACAGGCCAATGCCATTGTCTGCGACCTCGAAACAGACTCGTCCGCCGGACGCGAACGCGTGAAGACGGATACGCTTGCTGACGCTTGTGTACTTATACGCGTTGTCCAGCAAATTGAGCAGAACCGTGGTCAGCGCATCGCTGTCCGCATGGATGGCCGGCAGGTCCGGGGCCACCTCGACATCGAGCCGGCAGCTATCCGTGGCGAACCGCTCGCCGGCAGCTTCCACCGCGGCGGCCACAATCGACGCCGGTTCGCAGGCGCCGAACTCGAAAGCGTGCTTGTTCCGCTCCATCCGCGAGAAGGCGAGGAAGTTCTCAATCAGCCGACTTAAGCGCAGGTTCTCGCGGGCGATCAGCTCGAGGTACTCGCGGTCGCGCCGCGGACTGCCGCCCTGGCCGTGGGGGTCCAGCAGCGTGTCCACCAATGCCCGAATGGAG